>JAWVFR010000026.1:0-37524 GCA_033855845.1 Solirubrobacteraceae bacterium | reverse complement strand
GCGCCGGTGAGGACGACCGGCTCGGTGTCGCGCTTGGCCGGGACCGTGGGGTCCACGAGCGGCGTCGACGGTGCGGCCCAGGCCAGCGCGGGGACGGCGAGCGCGACCGCCAGCACCGCGGCGATCGCGGCGTGGGTGCGGCGCGAAGTGCGCCCGGATGAAGCCTCTCCCATCATTCCCCCTGCCTCCGGTGCAACGCACGCGCGGGGAAGAACTTGCGGTGGGCTAGGGCGCGTCGACCTCCAGCCGCCGGCCGAAAGCCGACTCGAACAGCTCCCTCTGGCGCTGCGCGCCCCAGCGCGCGACGCTGACGTCACCGTCGGCCACGAGCTCCAGGCGCACCGTCCCGTCCTGCACCTCCACGCGCGCCTCGCGCACGAGCTGGTCGCGGCTGCGCTCCAGCTGCTCGGCCAGCCGCAGCAGCGCCGCGGCGCGGGCCAGCAGCTCCTCGTCGCCCTCGACCATCAGCGGCGCCAGCTCGCCGAAGCTCGGATTCCCCTTGCGGTGGTAGCGGGCCATCAGCGCGATCAGCGCGACCTCGCGCTGCGTCCACCCGGGCAGGCCCGCGTTGAGGATCAGGTAGCGCGAGTGCTTGTGGTGGTCGTCGTAGTCGACGGCGTAGCCGACGTCGTGCAGCAGCGCCGCCGCCCACACAAGCTCGCGGTCGGCCGCGCCGCCCGGGTGCGCGCCCGCGGCGGCCAGCGAGTCGTACAGCTGGAGCGTCAGCGCCGCGACGTGACGCTGGTGGCGCAGGTCGCCGTGGTGCTGGGTGGCGAGGTTGCGCACGCTGGCCTCGCGCACCGAGGCGAAGAGCGGCGGGTCGGCGGGCGCGAGGTAGGCCTCGAAGAAGATGCCTTCGCGCAGACCCTCCTCGGTCACCTCCATCGCCTCGAACCCGCCCGCGTCCATCACCGCCTCGATGGTCGCCGCCCCGGCCAGGATCACGTCGCCGCGCTCGGGCTTGACGCCCCGCAGCGACCCGCGCTCAGCGGCGGGCATCGCCGCCAGGTCCGCGGTCAGCTCCGCGAGCGCCTCGCGCTCCAGCACGAACCCCTGGACCCCGAAGGAGGGCAGGCCGGCCCGGTGCTGGGCCGCGGCGGCCAGGTTGCGTGCCGTCCCGCCCAGGCCGACCAGGCGCTCGCCCGACGTCCCCAGCCACGGCGCTCCGGCCAGCTCCTCCTGCACGTGCGCGCGCAGGGCCTTGAGCTGCTTCTTGGTCGCCGGCTCGTCGTCGAGAAAGGCCTCGGTCATGCGCACGGTGCCCAGCCGCCAGGAGGCGGACTCCTGGGCGAGACGGCGGTCGACTCGCACCGCCTGCAGGCTGCCGCCGCCCAGGTCCAGGACCGCGCCGTGGTCCAGCGTCGTCGAGTTGACCGCGGCCAGGTAGCCGTAGCCGGCCTCCTCCTCCCGGGACAGGACCTGGATCTCGAAGCCCGCCACCTCCCGCGCGCGGGCCAGGAACTCGTCGCGATTGGCCGCCTCGCGGATGGCGCTGGTCGCCACCGCGCGCACCTCGTCCGCCTCCAGCTCGCTCGCGCGCAGGAAGTGCGCGTACATCTCGATCGTGTGCAGTGCCCGCTCCACGCGCTTGGGCTTCAGCGGCCCGCCGTCGCCCATGCCGGCGCCGATTCGCACCGGCTCGTAGATCTCATCGGTGCGCCGCCACCACGCATTCGCGACCGAGGTGAACACGACGAGCCGGAAAGAGTTGGATCCGAGGTCGATGACGGCGGTCCGGCGCTTGCGATTCGCGTCCACTCGCCTACGTTATTGGCACGCGCTCGACCAATCTCCCCTCGAACTGGGCCGCTCGCGTCGGCGAGGCGGCGCTCGACGCCATCGTCAGCATCGACGGGGAGGGACGCGTCGCGCAGTTCAACGCGCGGGCGGAGGAGATGTTCGGCTACGCGCGCGAGGAGGCCCTGGGCGAACCGGTCGCGGACCTGATCGTCCCACCCAATCTGCGCGAGGCGCACTGGGCCGGCCTGCGACGCGTCGAGGCGGGCGGCGAGCCGCGAATCCTCGACCGTCACATGGAAATGTGGGCGCAGCGTCGGGGGGGCGAGACCTTCCCCGTCCAGCTGACGGTCACCCGGTCTAGCGAGGATCCGCCGCTGTTCACCGCCTTCATCCGCGACCTGTCGGACCTGCGCCGGGCGCAGGACCGCGGCGCTCGCGTGCAGCGGCTGCTGTCGGAGGCCGAGCAGCTGGCCCGGATGGGGAGCTGGGAGCTGGACCTGCGGACCGGCGAGGGCGTCTGGTCCGACGAGGCCTACCGCATGCGCGGTCTGGAGCCGGGGAGCAAGATCCCCGACGTCGCGCTGGTGCTCGAACACGTGCACCCCGACGACCGCGACCGGGTGGCGCAAATCATGGGATCGGTGGCCGAAGATCCGCAGGCCCGCTCCCCCGAGGGCCTGACCCTGGAGTACCGGATGCTGCGCCCGGACGGGTCGGTGCGCCAGATCCGCTCGCACGGGCGGACCGAGCTCGACGAGCACGGCGAGCCGCGGCGGTGGCTGGGGTTCGCCCAGGACATCACCGACCAGCGAATGACCGAGCGCGAGCTGCTCGCGCATTACGCGGTCAACCAGGCCCTGCGCGACTGGGAGTCCTTCGAGGAGGGCGTGGTCGGCCTGCTGCGGCGGCTCGGGACCGCACTGGAGTTCCAGCTGGGCTCGCTGTGGATCTGGGGCGAGGCCGAGCAGCGCCTGTGCTGCCGGGCCTTCTGGACGGAGCCCGGCGTCGAGGCGTCGGAGTTCGAGGCCGCCACCCGCAGCGCCACGTTCGCCCCGGGGCAGGGCGTCCCCGGGCGGTCCTGGCGTACCGACACCACGGTGGTCACGCCGGAGGTGACCGACGCGCTCATGGGCGAGCGCCGGGCGGCCGCCGAGCGGCTGGGGCTGCACACGGCGCTCTCCATCCCGGCCGCCGCCGACGGCACCCCCCTGGCCGTGCTGTCCTTCTATGGCTTCGAGCGCCGCGAGCCCACCGAGCGCCTGCTGCGGACGCTCACCGGAATCGGCCACCAGCTGGGGCGCTTCCTCAGCGGCCGCCGGGCTGAGCTGGGCCCGCGCCCGCTGTCGGCGCGGGAACTGGAGGTCCTGCGCCTGGCCGCGGACGGCAACACCGGCCCGCAGATCGCGGAGCGGCTGATAGTCAGCCCCGCGACGGTCAAGACGCACTTCGAGCACATCTACGAGAAGCTCGGCGTCAGCGACCGCCCGGCCGCGGTGGCCCACGCGCTGCGCACCGGCCTCATCCAGTAGCGGGCTCCTCCGCCATTTGGGGGAGATATCCGGATATCCACCGATCGGCGTATGTCAAGTGGGCGTCGAACCTCCGAAATTCCTTACAGTGACCGCCCTCAAGGGAGCAACCAAACAGGACTCCCTGCGATCGCGCCTCGCCTGGGAGATGTCCGACGACCTCTTCGGGGTGGTCGGGCCGGACAATCTGCTGCAGGCCGTCAATCCTGCCTGGCACCGCGTGCTGGGGTGGACCGAGGCCGACCTGGTCGGCCGCAACCCCGGGGACCTGATCCACCCCGACGACGATGGCGCCCGCGAGGAGACGCGCCGCTCCGCCCCGGTCCACGGGACCTTCACCGGCGTGGAACTGCGCTACCGCCAGGCCGACGGATCGTTCCGGTGGCTGGTGTGGTCTGGGCACCGCGACGGCGACGGCTGGGTCGTCATCGGCAGGGACATCGCCGCGAGGAAAGCGGCGGAGCAGGCGTTCGCGCGCCGCGAGCGCCGTTCGCGCGCGCTGCTGTCCGCGCTGCGCGACGGGTACAACGTCATCGACGGCGATGGCCGGATCGTCGAGGTCAACGACGGCCTGTGCGCGATGACCGGCTACTCCGCCGGTGAGCTGGTCGGGCATGGGCCGCCCTTCCCCTACTGGCCCGAGAGCGAGCGCGAGGCGATCGCCGAGGCCTTCGCCGCGGCGATGTGCGGCCGGCGGACGCACCACGAGCTCACCTTCCGCCGGCGCGACGGCGAGCTGTTCCCGGTGGCCATCGACATCGCCGCCCTGCCCGACGAGGACGGCGGGTTCATCGCGGCGATCCGCGATCTCAGCGACGAGGTCCGCGAGCGCCGGCGGCTGCGCGAGGCCCACGAAGTCGCGCGACTCACCAGCTGGGAGTGGGACCCCGCCGACGACCGAATCGACCCGGCGGCGACCCCGAACCTGACGAAGATGCGCACGCTCGTGCCGTCATGCGACGACGGGCGGGTGCGCAACGCCATTCGGTCGGTCTTCAGCGGCGACGTCGCGGAGGCCGTGCTCGAGTACCCGATCGAAGGCCCGGACCCGAAGGTCACGTGGGTGGAGACGCGCGTCCGGCCGGTCCTCGACGCCGATGGCTGCATCGTACGGGTGCGCGGCACGACGCAGGACGTCACGGCGCGCAAGCACGCGGAGATGGCCCTGGAGCTCAGCGAGCAGCGGCTGCGCACGGCGCAGCGCATGGCGGACATCGGCAGCTTCGAGGTCGACTACCGCGAGGGAACCGTCACGTGGTCCGACGAGATGCACCGGCTGTTCGGCCTCGATCCGGCCGCGGCTCCCGGCGTCGCGGAGGTCCGTTCGCGCCTGCTGCCGCCAGACGATGCGGCCGCGGTCGAGCGCACGGTCGACGCCGTCCTGAGCGATGGCGCCCCGCGCTCGCTCGAGCACGGCTACCACCGCGGCGAGGAAGTCCGCCGCGCGGAGACGCGCTTCGAGCGCATGGAGCGCGACGGACTGGATCCCGCGATTCGCGGCACCATGCAGGACATCACCGACCGCAAGCGCGCCGAACGCGAGATCCACCTCCAGGCGCGCCTGCTGGACTCGGTGGACATGGCGGTGATCGCGACGGACCCCGACGGGTTCATCACACACTGGAACCACGGCGCGGAGCGCATGTACGGATGGACGCGCGAGGCGACGCTGGGGCGCCCGATCAACGACTTCACGGTCGGTCCGGAGGCGGCGGGGCAAGCCGACCAGATCATGGAGTCGATCCTCGCCACGGGCCAGTGGGAGGGGGAGTTCGAGGTCCGCCGCGCCGACGGCACCCACTTCCCCGCCTATGTGCGCGACATCGCGTTCACGGACTCCGACGGGCGCCCGGCCGGCGTGGTCGGCGTCTCCGTGGACATCACCGAGCGCGTGGCCGCCGAGCGCGCGGCCCGCTCCGCGCGCGACTACCAGCGGGCGATCACCGACAGCATGGCCGAGGGGCTGTTCTCGCTGGACACCGACGGGCGGCTCATCTACGTGAACCGCGCGGCGGAGGCGATGCTCGGCTGGACGCAGGCCGAGCTGGCCGGCCAGATCATGCACGAGCTGACCCACTACCGGCGCCCGGACGGCAGCCCCTATCCGTTCGCGGAGTGCCCGTTCCTGCATGCGCGCGAGCAGGGCGAGCCCGTCCGCGTGGACGACGACCTGTTCATCCGCAAGGACGGGACCGAGCTGCCGGTGGAGGTCACCGCGGCGCCGTTCGAGACCGCCGACGGCGTGCGCGGATCGGTCGTGGTGTTCAGCGACATCTCAGACCGCAAGGCGCAGGAAGCGCGGTTGCGGTCCCAGATGGAATCGCTGTCGTGGATCGGGCGCGTGCGCGACGCGCTGGCCGAGGATCGCTTCGTCCTGCACGCCCAGCCGATCGTGGACCTGGGATCGGGCGACACGGTCAGCCACGAGCTGCTCATCCGCATGCTCGACGAGGACGGGTCGCTGGTCCCGCCTTGCGAGTTCCTTCCGGCCGCCGAGGAGTACGGACTGATCGTGGACATCGACCGCTGGGTCGTGCGGCAGGCGATCGGGATGGCGAGCCAGGGTCAGGCGGTGGAGCTGAACCTCAGCGGCCACTCGATCGCCGCCCCGGGCCTGATCGACGACTTCCGCGACGAGCTGGCGCGGACCGGGGCCGACCCGGCGCTGATCGTCGTGGAGCTGACCGAGACCGCGCTGGTCGCCGACGAGCCGGCGGCCGAGCTGTTCATCGCGCGCGTCGAGGCGCTCGGCTGCGGGTTGGCGCTGGACGACTTCGGAACGGGTTACGGAGGATTCAGCTACATCAAGCGCCTGCCGGTGGACTTCCTCAAGATCGACGTGGAGTTCGTCCGGGACCTGACCGTCAACGAGGCCAGCCGGCACGTGGTATCGGCGGTCGTGAGCCTGGCGCGGGGGTTCGGGCAGCGCACCGTCGCCGAGGGCGTCGAGGACGCCGCCACGCTCGAGCTGCTGAAGGACTTCGGGGTGGACTACGCCCAGGGGTACTTCCTCGGCCGCCCGATCCCGGCCGCCGAGGCATTCGCGGCCGCGGCCGGCGCGGCGACGGGCTAGAGCGCCGGCTTCTCGATCAGCTCGATCCGGTAGCCGTCCGGATCGCGCACGAAGCACAGCCGGGAGCCGCCCTCGCGCACGCTGTAGGGCGGCTTCTCCGGTTCGATGCCCTGCTCGGAGAGCTCGGCCAGGCGGCCGTCGAGGTCGGGCGTGGTGATCGCGATGTGGCCGTAGCCCGTGCCGATGTCGTAGCTGTCGACGCCGAAGTTGTGGGTCAGCTCCAGGCGCGGCATGTCGCCGTCGCCGGGGATGTTCATGAAGACGTTGATCGCCTCGTCGCGGATCGGGATGCGCCCGACCTCCTGGAACCCGAGCGCCTCGTAGAAGGCGACCGAGCAGTCGACGTCGGTGATGCGGTAGCACGTGTGGATCAGGGACATGGGCATAGTCTCCCACCATGAACCTGGAGCGATCGATGAACGACCAGTTCCTGTCCAACACCTACCTGGTGTCCGACGGGGGGACCGCCGTGATGATCGACGCCGGCGGGCCGGTCGAGCCCCTCCTGCAGTCGATCGACAGCCAGAGCCTCAGCCTCTCCCACGTCCTGCTCACCCACCACCACTACGACCACGTCTGCGAGCTGGACCAGGTGCTGGAGCGCCACCCGGACGCGGCCGTCCTGGGCCACGAGCTCGAGGAGGTCGAGGGGCGCACCGGGACCATCGCGCCCGGCGACGTCGTGCAGGCCGGCGACCTGCGCATCGAGGCGATCCATACCCCCGGGCACACCGCGGGGATGCTCTCCTTCCTCGTGGACTCCGGCGACGTGTTCACCGGCGACACGCTGTTCCGCAACTCGGTGGGCGGCGTGCGCGCGCCCGGGCACACGACCTTCGAGGACATCCGCGCGTCGATCATGGACCGGCTCCTGAAGCTGCCGCCCGACACCCGGATCCACCCCGGCCACACCGACCCCACGACGGTCGCGCAGGAGTGGGAGGGCAACTCGTTCGTGCGCGTGTGGCGCGGACTGGATCCCGAGGGCGACGAGCCCTGCACGGCGCTCGGCGAGCCCGCCACCCTGGTCCTGCTCGGCGACGACTACGACGGCGGGCACAAGGCCTGGGTGCGCTGGCCCGATGGCCGCGACGACATCGTCCCCGGGTCGCAGGTTCAGCGGGGCTGACCGCTTCAGCGGGGCTGACCGCCGTCCACGCGCGCGTGCGCGAGGCCGCCGAAGCCGTAGGGGCGGCCCAGGACGCTGCCGTCGGAGCGGATCAGGTGGCGCCGGATCGCGTCGTCGGGGCCGAGGTCGGACTCCAGGCGCAGGCCGCACTCCGACAGGTAGGCGGCGGTGTGCCCGCGAGGGATGCCCGAGCGCAGCGGCTCGCCCATCCCCTCCACCCGCGCCAGCAGCTGCGGCGCGCCGTAGGTCGCCGTCTCACCCTCCAGGACCTCGCGGAACAGGTAGTCGAAGGCGATCGACGTGCGGGACGAGCCGTGGCCGGCGACGAAGCGCAGCACCTGGCGCACCGACTCCTCCGGCAGGTAGGGCGCGACGCCCGACCACACGTACAGCGTGGGGGCGTCGCGATCGTGGCCGTGCGCGGCCAGCCGCTCGCCCAGGTCGTCGCGGGTGAAGTCCACCTCCACGTAGTGGACGTTCGCGGGCGGCTCGCCCACCACCGCGCGCACCTTACGCCGCTTGATCGCGCTCATGGCGGGGTGGTCGACCTCGAACACGCGGACGCCCCGCAGCTCGTCCGCCATCCGGTAGGGCCGGGAGTCGTAGCCGGCGCCGAGGAGCACGAGCTGCTCGATCCCGGCGTCCACCTCCGCACGCACCGCGTCGTCCAGGTGCCGCGTGCGGGCGATCTCGAAGCAGTAGGCGCCCGGCAGGATGCGCTCCAGGACCCGCGGGACCAGCCGCCGCAGGCCCGGGACCTTCACCAGGACCGCCAGGCTCGGGCTCCAGGAGACGAACCGCGCGGCGAGGTGGTCCGGGTTGCGGACCCGGCGGTCCGGCTCGGATGCGCCGGCGGCGCGCAGGGCGGCGGCGCCCTCGGCCGTGCTGCCCGCGCTCAGCACCCCGCGCGTGGTCTCGTCCACCGCCATGGTGAGCTCGCCCACATCCTAGGATGTCGGCGATGGCCCAGGACAAGATCCCCACGGGGCGGGTGCGCCGCACCGCGCGCGTCGGCCGCGTCGCCGCCTCGCAGGCGGTCAAGCAGGCCGGGACCAAGGCCGCAAATTTAACGCGGGGCCAGGAGGCTTCCGCCAAGGCGCTGGAGAAGCGCCACATCGAGACGGCCGAGCAGATCGTGACCGTCCTGGGGACGATGAAGGGCGCGGCCATGAAGCTCGGCCAGGTGATGTCGTTCCTGGACGTCGGCCTGGTCCCCGAGGAGTACCGCGAGGAGTTCCAGCGCAAGCTGGGCGAGCTGCGCGACGCGGCGCCCAAGGTCCGCTTCGAGGACATGAAGAAGGTCATCGAACAGGAGCTCGACGACAAGCTGGACTCCGAGTTCGCCGCCTTCGACAAAGACCCCATCGCCGCGGCGTCGATCGGCCAGGTGTACCGCGCCACCCTGCACGACGGGCGCGAGGTGGCCGTGAAGGTGCAGTACCCGGGCGTGGCCGGAGCCGTGCGCGCGGACATGCAGAACCTGGGGCTGATCCTGCGCCTGCTCAAGCGCGTGGCGCCCGGGATCGACGTGGGCGCGATCGCCAACGAGGTGCGCAAGCGCATCAACGAGGAGCTCGACTACGAGCTGGAGGCCCAGAACCAGCGGGCGCTGTCGCGCATCTACCGCGGCCATCCGTTCATCGTCGTCCCCGACGTGGTCACGCGGCTGTCGCACGAGCGGCTGCTGGTGACCGAATTCGTCGAGGGCACCGGGTTCGACGAGCACAAGCTGCTCGGGCAGGAGGAGCGCGATCGCATCGGCGAGGTGATCTTCCGCTTCTACATGGGCTGCCTGTACCGACACCACCAGTTCTCCGGCGACCCGCATCCCGGCAACTACAAGCTGATGCCCGACGGACGCCTGGCGTTCCTGGACTTCGGCCTGTTCAAGCGGATGGACGCGGCGGACGTGGAGCTGGAGCTGGCCGTCCAGCGCGCCGTGGTGGAGGACGACGGCGACGCGGTCCACCGGCTGCTGGCCGAGGCCGGCTTCCTGCCCCACCCCGAGCGGGTGGACCCGGGGATGCTGATGGACTACGTGCGCGACTCGATCTGGTGGTACACGACCGACGAGGAGATCGAGCTAACGTCGGAGATCGCGACCACGGTGATGATCGAGGCGTCGGACCCGCGCTCCTCGCACTTCCGCCAGATGCGCCACCAGGACATGCGCCCCGAGCATCTCTTCGGGCGGCGGATGGAGCTGCTGACCCTGGCCGTCCTGGGGCAGCTGCACGCGACCGCCAACTGGCACCGCATCGCGCGCGAGTGGATGTACGAGGACGAGCCGGCCACCGAGATGGGACGGCTCGAGGCCGACTTCTACGGCGGAGCGCGCGCCCCGGCGTGAGCCCGCGGCTGCGGTTCGTCGCGCTCCTGCTGGGAGTCGGCGCGGTCGCGACCCTGGTCCTGGTCACCGTCGCGCGCTCGCCCCAGGGCGTGCGCGACGCCGTCGACGGGTTCGGCGTCGCCGGTCCGCTGGTGTTCGTGGTGGTCTCCGCGGTGCTGTCGTGCGTCTTCTTCCCCGGCGCGCTGCTGGCCGGCGCCAGCGGCCTGCTGTTCGGGACGGCGCTGGGCACCGCGGTGTCCATCGCGGCGGGCACCCTCGGCGCCGCGCTCGCGCACACCCTGGCGCGCCACGGCGGACGCCCGCTGGCCGAGGAGCTCGCCGGCCCGCGCGTGCGGCGCTGGCGCGAGTGGGTGGAGCGCCGCGGGTTCGTCGCCGTCCTGTACGCGCGCATCGCGCCGGGGCTGCCGTTCGCCGCGGTCAACTACGCGGCGGGGTTGACTCGAGTTCCGCTGGCGGTCTTCCTCTCGGCCACCGCGATCGGGATCGCGCCCCGCGCCTTCGCCTACACCGCGCTGGGCGGCAACCTCGACGACCTCGGCCGCCCCGAGGCGATCGTGGCGCTGTGCCTGCTGGCGGCGATGGGGGTGGGCGGGCTGGTGCTGCTCGTGCGCGACCGCCGCCGCGGCGCGCCGGGCTAGACCCGCTGGATCTGGATCAGGCTGGTGCTGCCGGGGCTCCCGCTGGGCAGGCCGGCGGTGATGCCGACGCGCTGGCCCGGCTTCACCCAGCCCAGCTCCACCACCCGCCGCGCGGCGTCCGCGATCAGCTCCTCGGTCACCTCGTGGCGGGGCATCCGGGCCGCCTGGACGCCCCACATCAGCGCGCAGCGGTGGACGGTCTCCTTGCCCGGCGAGAGGGCGAGGATCGGGACCTGGGGGCGGTGCGCGGAGATGATCCGCGCGGAGCGGCCCGAGAGCGTGGGGACCACGAGCGCCGAGAGCTCGAGCTGGCGCGCCGCGGCGCAGGCGTTGTAGGCGATCGTGTAGGCCGGGTCCTGGTCGCGGCGCTCCAGCCGCCGCACCCGGTGCTCGTTCCACTCCTCGTAGGGCAGCGCGGTCTCCGTGGTCTCCGCGATCGAGGCCATCATCGCCACGGCCTGCACCGGGTGGGCTCCCACCGCGGTCTCCTGGGAGAGCATCAGCGCGTCGGTGCCGTCGAGGATCGCGTTGGCCACGTCGGTCACCTCGGCCCGGGTCGGCCGCGTGGAGCTGACCATCGAGTCGAGCATCTGCGTGGCGGTGATCACGGGGCGCGCCAGCGCGCCGGCCAGCGCGATCACGCGCTTCTGCACGAGGGGCACCTCCTCGATGCGCAGCTCGATGCCCAGGTCGCCGCGGGCGACCATCACGCAGTCGGCGGCGTGGACGATCGCCTCCGCGTTGTCCACCGCCTGGGGCTTCTCGATCTTGGCGATCAGCGGCAGGCGCGTGTGCTTGCGCACGGTCTCGATGTCCTGCGCGCTGCGCACGAACGAGAGCGCCACCATGTCCACGCCCATCCTCTCGCCGAAGCGCAGCAGCTCGAGGTCCTCCTCGGGCACGGCGGGGAGCGCGGCCAGCTCGCCGGGGATGTTCAGGCCCTGACGCGAGGAGACGGTGCCGCCCAGCTCCACCGTGGCCTCGAGCTCCCGGTCGCGCACGGCCTCCACCCGCAGGCGGACGGTCCCGTCGGCCAGGTAGAAGACGTCGCCGGGACTCATCGCCTCGGCCAGGCCCGCCCAGGTGACGGTCATGTGCGTCGCGTCCCCGGGCGCGTCGGTCCCGCACGTGAAGACCACGCGGTCGCCGGGCTTGAGCTCGGCCACCCCGTCGCGCAGCGGGCCGATCCGCAGCTTGGGCCCCGGCAGGTCCTGCAGCAGCGCCACCTGGCGCCCGGCGCGGTCCGCGGCGGCCCGGACGCGCTGGGCGGTCTGGGCCTTCTCCTCGGGCGTGCCGTGGGAGAAGTTCAGCCGGGCGACGTCCATCCCGGCCTCCACCATCCGCACCAGCGTCTCGTCGTCGTCGCAGGCGGGTCCGACGGTGGCGACGATCTTCGTGCGGCGCATCGGCGTGACCGTACACGCCACGGGTGATACTGAGCCGAGATGCACGAGGTGCGCAAGGCGACCGGGGAGGACGTCCCCGAGCTCAGCGCCGCCCTGGCCCGCGCGTTCCACGAGGATCCGGTCTTCAACTGGATGTTTCCGACGGAGGCGGCGCGCCGGCGCTGGGGCGGGCGGTTCTTCGCGATCCGCCTGCGTCAGCTGCTCCCCCAGGACGAGGTCTACGCGGTGGGCCGGCGGGGCGCGGCGGTCTGGGCCCAGCCCGAGCGCTGGGACCTCGGGTGGCGCGGGTTCGTCGACCTCCTGCCCCTGATGGCGGGCCTGGGCCGGCGGATCCTGCGCGCCAGCGTGGGCAACGCCCGCATGGAGGGACTGCACCGCCGGCTGCCGCCGCACTGGTACCTGGCGGTCCTCGGCGTCGACCCGCCGGACCAGGGGACGGGGATGGGCAGCGCGCTGCTGCGCCCGGTCCTCGACCAGTGCGACCAGGACGGCATCGGCGCCTATCTGGAGACCGCGACCGAGAAGGACATCGCCTTCTACACGCGCTTCGGCTTCCGCGTCACCGGCGAGATCCAGTTCCCCAAGGGCCCAACGCTCTGGCCGATGTGGCGCGACCCGCGCTGAAAACAAGACGCGGTTGCACTTAGCCGCCTATATGGCGGTCAATGACAACCGCGTCACCGAGGGAACGCCAACCCGGCCCCGGACCCACATCCCCTCGATGCCGCCGTTACGAGCCCGCCGCGCGCTCCAAGGCCCCGCGCACATCCCCCCGCAACGGCTCGCCATGCCCGGGACACGCCACCAAAGGCTCCAAAGCAGCCAGCTTCCGCATGCTCTCCCGCGCCTGCCCCACGTCCAAGCTGAACCCAGCCGGAGGCACCAGCGGCACCGAGCTGCGCCGCAGCCGCTCCGTGTCGAACATGTAGAAGCAGTCGCCGACGATCGCCACCCGGTCGGACTCGCGCCACAGGCCGATCAGCCCCGGCGCGTGCCCCGGCAGATGCACGACCTGGAAGCCGGCGACCTCGTCCCCCTCGGACAGGGTCGAGTCGATCTGCACCGGCCCGCCGTCCCACGAGCGGTGCAGCGGGCCGTAGATCCAGCGCGCCGGCGCGGCGACCTTGGAGTGGTCGGTGTAGTGACTGCCGCCGTCCCCCTCGGCGTCCGCCTTCTCGTCGGGGTGGCAGACCACCGGGATCCCGCGCAGCGCCGGGGCCCCGCCGCGGTGGTCGGCGTGGGAGTGCCCGAGCACGATCCGCGTGATCCCGCCCAGTTCCGCGCCGGCAACGGCCAGGCCCGGCGCCATCGCGCGGATGCCGGTGTCGTAGAGGACCACTCCGTCGCCGGCGGTATCGCGCACGAAGTACGTGTTGAAGGAGCGCACCGGAAAGCCGCCCCGGACCGCCCACACTCCGTCGGCGATCTCCTCGGGCGCCGCGCACATCCCCCGGGCCAGGCGGTTGCGGGCGTTGAGTGCCCTGGTCATCCGCTGCTCCGTGGCGGAGTCCTGGGGCGGGAGCGCGCCCAGCTGGCGAGCCAGGTCGGCGCCGTCCAGGTAGGCGTCGAGATGGTGCACGAGCCCGTCGCGGACCTGCACGACGTCGCAGCCCTCCATGCGGACCCGCGCGCCCGTCGGCTCGAGCCCCTGGAAGTTGCCCGGGCCCGCGAAGGTGCCGGTCACCTCCCAGCGCACGGCGCAGCGGTCGTCCTGCGCCGTCACGGTGAGGATGCTCAGCTGGAAGTCGGGGAAGGCGGCGTGCAGCTCGCCGAAGAAGTCGCGCACGCCCTGGGGCGCGACCAGGTCGGTGAGGCCGACGATGCGCCCGATCCCGCCGGGCTCCCACAGCGAGGCGACGGTGTCCAGGTCGCGGCGGCCGTGCGCCTCGAAGTAGGCGCGCGCGACGCGCTCCGTCTCCGTCTGCTCTTCCGTCGCCGCCCGGGCCATCGCGGACGTGAGGCTATCGTGCCGCCAGGTGGCCGAGGCGACGAGAAGACGAGAGGTCGGGCGCGGCGAGCGGGTGATCCCCGGCGTCTGGCGCCTGCGGCTGCCGCTGCCCTGGCCCGGCGTGCCGCACTGCAACGCCTGGGCGCTGGCCGCCGGCGATGGCGTCGTGCTGGTGGACACGGGGATGCACGAGCCGGGGTCCCTGGCGCACCTGGAGCGCGCGATGGACCAGGTCAACCTGCGACTCGAGCACGTGCGCCGGCTGGCCTGCACGCACGCGCACTCCGACCACTACGGGCAGGCGGCGCCGATCATGGAGCGCTCGGGCGCGCAGCTGTGGATGCACCCCAACCACGGGCACATGACGCAGGCCGCCCAGGACCCCGAGGCCGCCCTGCGCCGGCGCATCGAGGTCGCCCGCCAGTCGGGCGTCCCGGAGGAGCCGCTGCGCCGCTACGCCGAGGAGCGCAAGGGCCAGGGCTTCGGGGTGGCGAAGATAGTGGAGCCCGACCACGACCTGGTGGAGGGGGTGACGATCGACTCGGACCTCGGCCCCTGGCACGTGTACGAGACCCCGGGCCACGCCCCGTCGCACGTCTGCCTGTTCCAGCCCGATCGCCGTGTGCTGATCTCCGGCGACCACCTGCTGGGACGGGTCTCGCTGTACTACGACTACGGCTGGAGCCCCGATCCGGCGGGCGAGTTCCTGGCCTCGCTGGACAAGGTCGACGCGCTCGACGCGAGGCTGTGCCTGTCGGGCCACGGCAAGCCGTTCACCGACGTGCGCGGCCACGTGCAGGCCAACCGCAACCTCGTCCACCAGCGCCTGGACAAGGTCCGCGAGGCCATCTCCGCCGCGGACGGCCCGCGCACCGTGGTGGAGATCGTGCCCGACGTCTACGGCGAGCCGCTGAACGCCATGACGGCCGCGTGGCGGCTGTCGGAGACGCTCTGCTACCTGACCCATCTGGAGCTGGCGGGGCAGGCGCGGCGCGTGGAGGGCGAGCCGGAGCGGTGGGAGGCCTCCTAGAATCAGGTCCGCATGCGCATCGAGGAGATCATCGAGACCGCCGAGGAGCCCGTCTTCTCCTTCGAGTTCTTCCCGCCCAAGACCCCGGAGGGCGAGACGATGCTGCGCGAGACGCTCACCACGCTCGCCGACCTGGGGCCGGACTTCGTGTCCGTCACCTACGGCGCCGGCGGCACCACCCGCGCGCGCACGGTCGAGATCACCAAGTGGATCAAGCAGGACCTGGGGATCGAGGCCATGGCGCACCTGTCCTGCGTCGGCGAGCCGGTCGAGCGCCTGCGGGAGATCCTCGACGAGGTCGGCGCGGCCGGGATCGAGAACGTGCTGGCCCTGCGCGGCGACCCGCCGCGGGGCGAGACGGAGTGGAAGGCCCACCCCGGCGGCCTGAGCTACTCCACGGAGCTGACCGCGCTGATCGCCGCCGACTACGGCTACTGCGTGGGCGCCGCCTGCTTCCCGGAGGTGCACCCGGAGGCCACCGACCTGGCCTCGGACCTGCGCTTCCTGAAGGAGAAGGTCGCGGCCGGCGCCCGCTTCCTGGTCACCCAGCTGTTCTTCGACAACGACCTGTACTTCGACTTCGTGCGCGAGGCCCGGGCGGTGGGGATCGACGTCCCGATCGTCGCGGGGATCATGCCGATCACCAACGTCAGCCAGATCAAGACCATCACCGGGATGTGCGGGGCGTCGATCCCGCCGGGGCTGCACGCCGAGCTGGACCGCCGCGCCGACGACCCGGACGCCGTGCTCCAGTTCGGCGTGGCCTACGCCACCGAGCAGTGCGCCGACCTGCTGCGCCGCGGCGCGCCCGGGATCCACTTCTACACGCTGAACCGCTCGCCGGCCACGCGGGCGATCCTCTCCTCGCTGCGCCTGCACCGCCCCTGGGTGGAGCGCGAAGCGCCCGCCGCGCTCTAGGCGCCTCCGGCCGGGGCCTCGATCTCCAGCGCGTGGGCGACCATGGGGCGCCCGCCGGCCTCGTAGCGGACGTCGATCGTGTCGTTCTTGCGGTAGGTGCCGATGCCCCAGGCGCCCAGGAACCAGCGCCACGCGCCGAGCCGCCCCTCCTGCGCCAGCGGGCGCTCGAACAGCAGGACGCCGTCGCCGACCTCGTAGTCGGCGCCCTCGCGCTGGGGGACGCCGTTGGCGTAGACCTCGAAGGGCGGCCGCACGCCGGGCGGGAGCTTGACGCGCCAACGGTCCATCGTGCGCTCAGACTAGCCTCGTAGATCGCATGGCCGAGGTCCCGTACCGCATCCGCCGCTCCGACCGCGCCCGCCGGGTGCGGGTGAGCGTGGACGCCCTGGAGGGCGTCGAGGTCATCCTGCCCCGCCGGGCCACCACGCGGGACGCGCGGGACGCGATGCGGGAGCTGGGGCCGTGGGTGCAGCGTCGCCTGGACCAGATCGAGCGTGCGCGCGCGGAGCTGGGCCGCCGCGAGGGGTTCGTGCCGTTCCTGGACGGCGAGCTGCGCGTCGTTGCGGAGCCAGGCCGGACGCGGGCTCACCGGCGCGGCGACGACCTACTGGTGCCGGCCCCCGACTGGCGCGAGGCGGCCGAGCGCTGGTATCGCCGCGCGGCGCGCGAGGAGGTCGCGCCGCGGCTGGACCGGGCCTGCGAGGCGGCGGGCGCGCGCTGGACGCGCCTGTCGATCCGCGGCCAGCGGACGCGCTGGGCCAGTTGCTCGCCCACGGGCGCGATGAGCTTCAACTGGCGGCTGCTGCTGGCGCCGGAGCCGGTCCTGGACGCGGTGGTCTGGCACGAGGTCTGCCACCTCGACGTGGCCGACCACTCGCCGCGCTTCTGGGCCCTGCTGGAGCGCCGCTGCCCGGACTACAAGGTCCACCAGCGCTGGCTGCGCCGCTACGGCCCGGCGCTGGTGCTGTAGCCGTTTCGAGGTCGAAATGGTGCCGTTTTGCAGTGAATACGTGGACGTTGAAGCATCGCCATGCGCTAGCTTCGAAAGGCCGTGCTCGATGGTGTTTCGAAGACCCGACATCCAGCGTCCACCAGGGATCCGAACCGCCTTGTCTGGCCGCCGTTGCGATCAGATGTAGTCGCGTTGGGCTGCTTTCTCATTTGCGGGTACTGCGTTGTCACGACGACCTGGCTCGTCGTGGCGGCACTCGCGCTCTCCGGAGGGGTGTTCGCCGGTCTGTCGCCCCGCATGCAGGGAATATTCGGCTGGAAGGGCGCGAACACAAGCCTCGGCGGGGAATTCGTAAGCCCGCTCGAAGGGCCTACGCCGGCTGACGGTGGAGAGCCACCGGAGTTGAGTCGGGCCCCGCGGGATCCGGATCCTCCTCCCAGTACAGAATCCGGTTCGCAGGGATAGCCAGAACCCGGCCATCGGAATTGCGAATCTCGATCACGCTGTTGTTGTCGAGCGCGATCTTGTACGCGTCGGCCCACTCGTGCGGATCGGCCCGGATGATCAGGGCTTGATCCTCTTCCGAGAGCTTGATCTTGATCTCGATGGACATGCTCCGCTTGTATCGTAAGCACAGCGTCTAGTCAGCCTTGAACACGCGCAGAACCGCACGCTGAGCTTCGCAGGCAGGCTGGCCGCAGACCGGCTGCTAACAGCCGGCTCCCGTCAGCACTCGCCGCAGCGCGTCGTAGGGTGACTCGTCGCGGCGCTGCTCGACCACCCGGCGGCGTAGGCGGCCGGTGAAGGCCTCGGTCGAGCCGTCGCCGCGCAGGTCCACCCCGGCGCGCAGGCGCCCGGGGCCGGCCAGCTCGGCGCGGACGGCCACCTGGGCCACGGGCTCGAACTTGCGATAGCGCAGGTCGACGGTCCGGCGGCGGTCGGTCTGCGACCGGGCGCGGACCTCGCGCTCCAGGGCGTCCAGGGCGTCGGGTAGACGGTCGAAGCGCTCGCGCTCCACCTTCGACCCGGCGCGGACCGTCAGCGTGTAGGGCTCGGCGGACACGGCCGGGAGGCTAGCCGCGGGCCAGCCCGGACCAGAAGCGGATCCACTCGCGCGTGTGCGCGATCCCGGCCTCCAGCGCGAGCTGCGGGCCGCGGCCGATCTCGCCCGCCTCCGCGTGCATGGCCTCGTACTCGGCCAGCCGCGCGCTGTGGGTCTCCAGCTGGACCTTGGCCAGGGCCTTGGGGTCGGCGCCGAAGAAGAGCTGGAGCAGGCCGGGATCGCGCAGCTCGGTCATCTCCCCGGTGGGGGAGGCGAGCCACTGCTCCAGCGCCGCCTTCCCGGCCTTGGTGAGGGAGTAGCTGCGCCGCCGGCGGCCGGACTGCTCGCGCTCCTCGGTCAGCAGCCCGGCGTCCGCCAGGCGCTCGGTCTCCGTGTAGAGCTGCGCGTGCTGGAGCGACCAGAAGTCCCCCACGGAGGCGGCGACCATCCCCTTGAGGTCGTACGGCGTGGCTTTGCCCGCCCAGTCCAGGAGGCCCAGCACGATGTACGAGGTGGGGGTGAGGCGCAGGGGCTTGTCGGCAGGGGGTTGCAATAGTCCAAACTAGACGGTATGTTCTGCTCCGTTCAGTCTAGACCAACGGGAGGACGACGCAGAATGGCCGCCACCGACACCACGAGGACCGCCGCCACGGGCGCGGCGCTGGGCTTCTCGACGCTGGACCGCGAGGTTCGGCTGGACACGCTGCCGGTGGAGGGCGTGCTGCCGCCGTGGCTCGCGGGCTCGCTCCTGCGCACCGGCCCGGCGCAGTTCGAGGCCGGGGACCAGAAGCTGAACCACTGGTTCGACGGCCTGGCCATGCTGCACCGCTTCAGCTTCGAGGGTGGGCGGGTCTCCTACGCCAACCGCTTCCTGCACAGCCGCGCCTACCGCGCCGTGCAGGAGACGGGGAAGCTCGGCTACGGGGAGTTCGCCACCGATCCCTGCCGCTCGCTGTTCGGGCGCGTGACGTCGATGTTCCGACCCCACTTCAGCGACAACGGCGCGGTGAACGTCTCGCGCGTGGACGACGAGTTCATCGCGATGACCGAGACGCCGCTGCCGGTGGTCTTCGACCCCGAGACGCTGGAGGCGGCCGGCGTGGCCTACGAGGCGCCGGGCCATCTCTCCACCGCCCATCCGCACCACGATCCCCAGAGCGGCGAGCTGCTCAACTACGCGGCCAAGCTGGGCCCGCGCAGCACGTACCGCTTCTACGGCCAGCGCTCACGCGAGGAGCAGCGCCCGATCGCATCGATCCCGGTGCGCAAGCCGGCCTATGTCCACTCCTTCGGTCTCACCGACCGCTTCCTGATCCTGGCCGAGGGCCCGTTCGTGGTGGACCCGATGCGCCTGGCCACGGGCGGCCGGCCCTACATCGAGAACTACACCTGGGAGCCCGAGCGCGGCGGGCGCTTCCACGTCGTGGATCGCGCGACCGGCGAGGTGCGCGGGCCCTACGTCAGCGACCCGTTCTTCACCTTCCACCACATCAACGCCTTCGAGGATGGAGGCAGCCTGGTGGTGGACCTGTGCGCGTACGAGGACGCGTCGATCATCGACGCCCTCTACCTGGACCGGCTGCGCGGCGGCGGGGACGTCCCGTCCGTGCGGGCACGCCGCTTCACCATCGACCTGGACGGTGGAACCGTGAGCTCCCGCGACCTCTACGACGGCAACTTCGAGCTGCCGCGGATCGCCTACCGGACGCACAACGGACGTCCCTACCGCTACGCCTACGGCATCGGCGGGGAGGGGACGTGGGCCAGCCGGGTGGTCAAGCTCGACGTGCAGGACGGGACCGGCACCCACTGGGCGGCCGATGGCTGCTTCCCGGGCGAGCCGGTGTTCGTCCCCGAGCCCGGCGCGGAGGTCGAGGACGCGGGCGTGCTGCTGTCGGTGGTCCTGGACGCGGCGCGCGGGACCTCGTTCCTGCTGGTCCTGGACTCCGGCGACCTGAGCGAGCTGGCGCGGGCCGAGGTCCCGCACCACATCCCGTTCTCGTTCCACGGGCAGTTCTTCCGCGCCTGAGCCGATGGCGGACGACGCCGCGCCGGGAGTGGAGCTGGCCGAGGTGGCGGCACGGCGCCTGCGCCGGGCCGCAATCGTGGCCAACACGACGGGGGCGCTGGACGTCTTCCTGTTCGTGACGTTCCTGGTGCCGTTCACGGCGCGGCGCTCCACCGAGGTCGTGGTCGTCAACGCGGCGGCGGGCATCGTCTACCTGGTGCTGACGCTCTGGCTCGGCGCCCGGGCGTCGGACCGCCGCTTCCAGCGCCGCACGGTCTGGCTGCGCGAGGGGCGGCCGGCGACCGAGGCCGAGCGCGACGACGTCCTGCGCCAGCCCCTGGACGGCGCGCTGACGTCCATGTCGTTCTGGGCCGGCGGCGCGGTCCTGTTCGCCGCCGTCAACGCATTCGTGCTGGCGCCGGGAACTGTGGCCGTGACCGCGGTCACCTTCCTGCTCGCCGGCCTGACCACCGCCGCGCTCTTCTATCTGCTGGCGGAGCGGATCATGCGCCCCATCGTGGCCCGGGCCCTCGCCGCCGGCCCGCCGGCCCGGCCCACGTCGCTGGGGGTCTCGGCGCGGCTGCTGACCGCCTGGACTGTGGCCACCGGCGTGCCACTGCTCGGCATCGCGGCGCTCGCGCTCTCCGAGCTGGCGAGCCCCGGGAAGCGCAGCAGCGGCACGGTCGAGGGGGCCACCCTGTTCCTGGTGGCCATCGGCCTGGGCGTGGGGCTGCTGGCGATCGTGCTCGCGGCGCGCTCGGTCGCCGATCCCCTGGCCGCGGTGCGCCGCGCGGCGGCGCGGGTGGAGGCGGGCGACTACGAGGCGCGCGTCCCGGTGGACGATGCGAGCGAGGTCGGGCTGCTGGAGGCAGGGTTCAACCGGATGGCCGCCGGCCTGGGTGAGCGCGAGCGGCTGCGCGACCTGTTCGGGCGCCACGTGGGGGAGGAGGTGGCGCGCGCGGCGATGGAGAGCGGCGCGCGGCTGGGCGGGGAGGAGCGCCAGGTCGCGGCGCTGTTCGTGGACCTGGTCGGCTCCACGGCGCTCGCGGTGCGCCGGCCGCCGTCCGAGGTGGTCGAGTTGCTCAACCGGTTCTTCCGCGCCGTGGTGGAGACGGTCGAGGCCCACGGCGGCCTGGTGAACAAGTTCCAGGGCGACGCCGCGCTATGCGTGTTCGGGGCGCCGGTGGACCGGCCGGCGCCGGCCGCGGACGCGCTGGCCGCGGCGCGGGACCTGCGCAGGCGGCTGGGCGCCGAGCTGCCCGACGTGGACGTGGGCATCGGCGTGTCGGCCGGGACGGCGGTGGCTGGCAACGTCGGCGCCGAACGGCGCTTCGAGTACACCGTGATCGGCGACCCCGTCAACGAGGCCGCGCGGCTGTGCGACCTGGCCAAACAGCGCCCCGAGCGCCTGCTGGCCTCCGAGGCCGCGGTCCGCGCCGCCGGGCCGCAGGAGGCGGCGCGCTGGGCGGTCGGCGAGCCGGTCGTCCTGCGGGGACGCGACGAGGCGACGCGCCTGGCCACCGCCGTGGCCTAGCCGCACGGCGAGCCGTGCGCACTTGATCGCGATATGCGCGGCAAAGTGCGCACGATGGCTTCTAGGTCCCGCGCGCGAGCCAGTCATCGATGGGCAGGCCCGCACCGGCGCGGGCGAGGGTCGCCGGGGTGGGGTGGGCCACGTGGGCGAGGGTCTCGACCGCCACGGCGCCCAGCCCGGCGATGGTCTCGCGGTTGGAGCGCTCCAGCTTCGACGGCGCGCCGGGCCAGGGGGTGAGGACGACGGCCGCCACCGCCAGCCCGACGGCGCGCAGGGCCTCCAGTGTGAGCAGCGTGTGGTTGATCGTCCCCAGGCCGGGGCGGGCGGCGACCAGGACCGGCAGGCCGAGGTCGAGGGCCAGGTCGCGGACGAGGTAGCCGGGCGTCAGGGGGACGAGGATCCCGCCCACGCCCTCGGCCACCAGCACGCCGGACTCGGCGCCGGACCGGCGGGCGTCGTCCAGGAGCGCCGCCGGCTCGATCGCCCGGCCGGTCAGCTGCGCCGCGAGGTGCGGGGAGACGGCCGGGCCGAAGGTGAGGGGCGCGACGCGCTCGGGATCGACCCCCGCCGCGGCGCCCAGCAGCTCGTGGTCGGGCGGCCAGCCACCGTCCGCCGCCTCCTCGGTCCCGGTGACCACCGGCTTCCACGCCGCGACGCCGGCGCCACGCGCGCGCAGCGCCGCGCAGATAGCGGCCGCCAGCACCGTCTTCCCGGCGCCGGTATCGGTCCCGGTGACGAACAGCCCGCGCATCGCCGGACCGTATAGCGAGCGCACTTGACCGCGCATATCGCGGTCAACTGCGCGCGGCGGCGCTCAGGCCGCGACGCGCTCGGCTTCGCCGTCGAACAGCGCCGGCTTCGGCGCGCTCGCGGCGGCCGGCGCCGGGGCCGCGGCCGGAACGGCTTCGGCATCGAAGACCTCGACGGCCTCGACGGCCGGCTCGGCTTCGGGCGCCTGGACCCCCACCGCGTACACGGCGTCGGCCAGCACCCGCGCCGCCTCGCGCAGCTCGGACTTCGTGTGGGAGGCCATCACGGCCAGCCGCAGCCGGGACGTGCCCAGGGGGACGGTGGGCGGCCGGATGGCCTGGGCGAAGATGCCGCGCGCCAGCGCCAGCTCGCACGCGCGCACGGTCTCGGCCGCGCCGCCCACCACCAGCGGGACGATCTGCGTGCACGAGCCGCCGACGTCCAGTCCGCGCGCCTCGAGCTCCTCGCGCAGCACCGCCGCGCCGGATTGGAGCTTCTCCACGCGCCGCGGCTGCTCGACCAGGAGCTCCAGCGCGGCCAGCGCCCCCGCCACCGCGGGCGGCGGCAGGGCGGTGGAGAAGATCAGCGTGCGCGCGCTGTTGACCAGCCACTTGGCCATCGTGCGCGAGCAGCAGGCGTAGGCGCCGTAGGAGCCCAGCGCCTTGCCCAGCGTCCCGACCACCACGTCGACCTCGTCCTCCAGCCCGAGCTCGGCGACCAGGCCCCGCCCGCCGGGGCCCAGCGCGCCCAGGCCGTGGGCCTCGTCCACGATCACGCGCGCGCCGTAGGCGCGCGCGACCTCGCAGATCTCGGTCAGCGGCGCGACGTCCCCGTCCATCGAGAACACGCTGTCGGTGACGATCGTGGCCGGGCGCCCCTCGGCCTGGGCCAGGCTCCACTCCAGGTGCTCGACGTCGGCGTGCTCGTAGATCGCCGTCTCGGCGCGGGCCAGCCGGCAGCCGTCCACGATCGAGGCGTGGTTGAGCTCGTCGGAGAGCACCAGCCCGTCCTGGGCCAGCGCCGCCACGATGCCGGTGTTGGCCAGGTAGCCCGAGCCGAATAGGACGCAGGCCTCGGTCCCCTTGAACTCGGCCAGCGACTCCTCCAGGCGCCGGTGGATCGTCATCGACCCCGACACCAGGCGCGACGCCCCGGCGCCCACGCCCCAGCGCATCGCGGCGTCCGCGGCGGCCTGGCGCACGCGCGGGTGGTCGGCCAGCCCGAGGTAGTTGTTGGAGCACAGCAGCAGGACGGGCTTGCCGTCCAGCACGACGCGCGGCCCCTGGGGGCCGCTGATCATGCGCAGGCGCCGGTACAGGCCGAGTTCCTTGAGCTCCTCCAGCTGGCGCTCGAGGTCCATCGCGTCAGGCGGCCTCGCGCGCCCGGTTCGGCGCGCCGTCCGGCCGCGGGGGCACGGTGCCCTTCTTGGCGAAGCGCAGCTGGGTGGAGGGGTCCCACAGCCGGATCTCCAGCTCCTGGGCGGGGGCGGCCACTTCCAGGTGCTGCTCGACCACGTCGGGGGTCTCGCCGTCCAGCCACCCGGAGCGGTTGTCCGGCCGGGGATTGGCGCCGTTGTCGGGCTGGCGCGCGACGTTCAGGCCCAGGTCCTCGAACATCTCGCGGTCCTGCTCGGGCGTGTTGCCCAGCGTGGTGAGGAAGTTGCCCATCATCACGCCGTTGACCCCGGCCCGGACCGCCAGGGGCTGCAGCTCGCCCAGGTTCTCCACCCGGCCGCCGCACAGGCGGAACAGCGCGCGGGGGAGGATCAGGCGGAAGATGGCGATCCACTTCACCGCCTCCCACGGGTCCATGAAGTCGCGGTCGCCGAACTTGGTGCCCGGCCGCGGGTTGAGCAGGTTGATGGGGACCGAGTCGGGGTCGATGGTGGACAGCTCGAACGCCATCTCCACCCGCTGCTCGGGCGTCTCGCCGAGGTTGAGGATTCCGCCCACGCAGGTCTCCAGCCCGGCCTCCTTGACCGCCTCGATCGTGCGCAGCCGCCCCTCGTACCGAACGGTCGACGAGACCTCGGGGTAGTAGGAGCGCGCCGTCTCCACGTTGTGGTGCACGCGCTGGATGCCCGCCTCGCGCAGCGCCTTGGCCCGCGCCACCGACATGTGTCCGACCGAGGCGCAGCGCTTCAAATTTGTCTGCTCCGCGACCAGCCGCGCGCCGGCCAGGATCTTCTCGAAGTCGCGCTTGGACAGCCCCTGGCCCTGGGTGACCATGCAGAAGCGGTGGGCCCCGGCCGCCTCGGCCGCGCGCGCGTGCTCGAGGATCTGCTCGGGCTCCATCATCGCGTGCAGCGGAGTCTCGGCCTCGGCGAAGCGCGACTGCGCGCAGAACCCGCAGTCCTCGGCGCAGCCGCCGGACTTGGCGTTCACGAGGGAGCACATGTCGGTGGAGTCGCCGAAGCGCTCGACGCGCGCGTTCCACGCGCGTTCGACCAGCGCCTCGATCTCGCGCGGCTCGCGCAGCGCGCCGAGCTCGAGGGCCTCCTCCCGGGAGATGAGCGGGGGCATCGGGCGCGGAGCGTAGGCGCCGCGCCGGACGGCTACGTCATGCCTGGGCTGCCGCGTCCTTCGCCGCGAGCGCCGGCGGGACGCAGTACGCGCCCTCGGAGAAGCCCTCGCTCTGGATGCCCAGCGCCCAGTTGAACCGGCCCCGGTAGTTCTCCAGCGCGATGGCGGAGGTGAGCTCGACCAGCTGCGCCTCGTCGAAGCGCGCGCGCAGGCGCTCGAACAGCGCGTCGGGGACGTCGACCGGCGTCCGTGTCATCGCCTCCGCGTACTCGATCACCACCTTGTCGTCGTCGGAGAAGAGGTCGCTCTCGCGGTACTCCAGCAGCGCGCGCATCTCGTCGTCCCGGATCCCCTTGGTGCGGACCAGGGCCGACCCGAAGTCCATGCACCACTCGCACCCGGAGAGCTGGGACGCCTTCAGCACCGCCAGCTCCTTGAGGCGCTCGTCCATGTGGTGCGAACGCTCGGTGACCAGCTCGAAGACGCCGTAGCCCAGCAGCAGCGGCGCGTGGTGGGCGGTCACCCGGACCGGTTCCACGACGTTTCCGAACCGCCGCCGGGTCTGCCAGTAGACGTAGCGCAGCAGCGGGTTGCGGGGACGGTCGACGCCCCGGATGCGCGCGGCGCCGTCGCCGGCGGCCGCGCCCGCGGAGACCCCGACCGGCGCGCCCCGTGCCAGCAGCGCCAGCAGGGCGCCGGGCAGCACCACCGTCAGCGCGAGGGAGACGACGTTGCCCACCAGGTCGGACCCGTGGTAGGGACCGAGGTTGAACAGGTGCCACACGGTGTGGGGGACGGCGAACAGCAGCCACACCACCAGCGACGTCGCCACCAGCACCCGCTCCATCCGCACGGCCGCGACCAGCAGCAGCACGCCGGTGGCCACGAACAGCCCGCCCACGTCGGTCATCAGGTGCTCGTTGTACGCCGGCAGGACGGACACCCACCCACCGCGACCGGGCGGGAAGTCGGCGTAGAAGGAGCGCGGGAAGAACAGCGCCCAGACTCCGTTGACGGTCTGGACCAGGCCCAGCGCGCCCATCACGGCGCGGAAGGCGATGGGATGTGGCACGGCCCGCTCGGGCATGGCGGCACTCCTTTTCGGCGGCTTGCGCGGAGCCTACGCCGCGACCGCGCGTATCGCAGCCCGGATCTCGGCCAGCGGGGTGCCCTTCTCCAGGTAGCGCGCCGCGCCGCGGGCCAGGACGACCTCCTCCATCCGCGCGGCCGCGAAGCCCGACAGCACGACGATCTTCGTCGTGGAGGAGCGCGCCTGCAGCTCCTCGATCACCTCCAGGCCGTCACGCCCGGGCATCGAGAGGTCGAGCAGCACCACGTCGGGGCGCACCGACTCGACGACCTCGACGCACTCGGTCCCGTCGGCGGCCTCACCCACGACCTCGATCGCCGGATCGTCCTCCAGTCCGAACCGCATCAGGTTGCGGAATTCCCTCACGTCGTCGCACAGGCAGACGCGCACGGTTTTCTGTGGGGAGGGGGGAGATGGCGGCACGACTGTGGACCGAGACACTGTGGATCATCGTGCGCTTACCCGGCATCGTGCATTCGTAATGGCGCGCTGTGGCGCGCATCCTCCATCTGTCCATCCTGCAAGCGCAGGAGGCGTCAGCGGCCGCGCCACTGCGCCGGGCGCTTCTCGGCGAAGGCGCGCACGCCCTCCTGGAAGTCCTCCGAGACGAAGCAGGCGCGCCGCAGCTCCACCAGCTCCGCCTCCACGCCGGGGTCCAGGGCGCCGCGGGCGGCCAGCAGCTCGCGGATCACGCGCTTGTTGCCGCGCAGCGAGAGCGGGGCGTTGGCGGCGATCTCCACGGCGAGCGCGACCGCCTCGCGCTCGAGCTCGTCCGGGGCGACCACCGCGTTGGCCAGCCCCCAGGCCGCGGCCTCCTCGATCGGGACGTTGCGCCCCACCAGGAACAGCTCGCGCGTGCGCGCCGCCCCCACCACGTCGAGGAACTTCTGGATGCCGGTGTGCGAGTACACGAGGCCGAGCTTCGCGGGCGGCATCCCGACCCGGATGCCGGCGGCCGCGATGCGCAGGTCGCACGACACCGCGACCTCCAGGCCGCCGCCGATCGCGTGGCCGTTGAGCGCGGCCACCACCGGGAAGGGATGGGACTCCAGGGCCTCGATCGCCGCGGCGAAGGGGTGCGCCACCAGCTTCTCGGCCTCCTGCGCGAAGGTGTCGTCGGGCATGTTCCCGATGTCGTAGCCCGCCGAGAACATCCCCTCGGACCCGGTGAGCAGGACGCAGCGCGCGTCGAGCTGCGGCAGCGTGGTGGCGATCGCGTCCAGGATCTCGTGGTCCAGCGCGTTGCGCTTGCCGGGGTTGGCGATGGTGAGGCGGGCGACCTGCTCCGCCGGCTCGTCGAGGCGGAGCTTGCCGCCCGCGAGCTGCGCGGGGGCGGGCACGGCGGGCAGCTCAGTCGTCCAGCACGACGAGCGGGTCGCCCTCGTTCACGGCCTGGCCCTCCTCGCAGAGGATCTCCTTGACGGTACCGGCGTCCTCGGCCTCGACGGGCATCTCCATCTTCATCGATTCGAGGATCACCACGGTGTCGCCCTCGCCGACGCTGTCGCCCACCTTGACCTCGATCTTCCAGACCGTGCCGGTGATGTGCGCTTCGACCTCGGACACGCGGGCCTCCTCCAATCGGGTGCGGGCGGCAGAATAGCCGCCGCCCATGACATCGGAGAGCGTCATCGTGATCGTGTCCGCCTACAACGAGGCCGACCGCCTGGCGGCCACCCTGGCCGCGCTGGGCGACGCGTTCCCGGGCGCGCGGGTGCTGGTGGCCGACGACGGGTCCACGGACGGCACCGGCCACGCGGCCCTCCAGGCCGGCGCCGAGCTGGTCCGCTCGCCGCGGACGATCGGCAAGGGGGGCGCCACCACGCTGGCCGCCGAGCGGGTGGTCTCGCGCGCCCTGGCGGACGACGCGCCCACGATCGTGCTGTGCGACGGGGACCTGGGAGAGAGCGCCCGCGAGCTGCCGGCCCTGGTGGCGGCGGTGCGCGGCGGGGAGCTGGACCTGGCCATCGCCCGCTTCCGCGTGAAGGTGGGCGGCGGCTTCGGCTTCGCCGTGAGCTTCGCGCGCTGGGCCACCCGGCGGCTGACCGGCCTGGAGCTGGCCGCCCCGATCTCCGGCCAGCGCGCCATGCGCGGCGAGGTCCTGCCGGTCGTGATCCCCTTCGGCGCGCGCTTCGGGATGGAGACGGCGATGAACATCGACGCGTCCCGGGCGGGGTTCCGGCTCGGCGAGGTGGAGCTGGACCTGGCGCACCGCGCCACCGGCAAGACCCTGGGCGGGTTCGTCCACCGCCTGCGCCAGCTGGTCGACTTCGCGCTGGTCTACCGCGACCGGCGCTGAGCGGCCAGCCAGACGTGCTGCTGGGGCGCGGCCGCCAGGTTCGCCCCCACCAGGCGCGCGGCCTGTCCCGCCAGGCCCCCCCACCGCCCCTCGTACGGTCGCGTCGCGCCGTAGAAGCGCCGGATTTCGGAGAACCCGGCGGCTCGCAGGTCGCGTCGCAGCCCCCGCACGCTCAGGCCGCGCTCGGTCCAGCCCTCGGTGTGCGAAGTGTGGCGAGCGTGGGGGGAGAGGCGGTGCAGGACCGACGGCTCGCCCAGCAGCAGCCAGCCGCCGGGGCGCAGGTGGCGCGCGATGCCGGCCAGCACCGCCGTCTGGCGGGTCGAGTGGTGCAGGGCGTCCAGCAACAGCGCGGCGTCCCATGTGTTGTGGAGGTCGAGATGGTCCATGTCGCCGACCTCGAAGCGGGCGTCCACGCCCCAGCGCGTCGCCCGCTCGCGGGCGACCTCTATGTTGGCCGGCACCAGGTCGATCCCGGTCACCGGATGGCCGGCCTCGGCCAGGAAGGCCGACGTCCAGCCCGGGCCGCAGCCGATGTCCAGGACGCTGGCCGGCGGGGCGATCCCCACGCGGTGCAGCATCTCCGTCACCGCCGCCCACTGCAGCCAGGTCTCGGCTCCCCAGCCGTGGGACCAGCCGAAGGGCTTGAGGGCCTCCCGGGCCATCATCTCCGCGGTCCGGCTGGCGACCTCCGCGTGCTTGTGGGCCTCGGATCCGATGGTGTCCACTGTAGGGTCACGCGCCCGTGAAGCTCCGCCCGGCCCTCTCCCTGGCGCTCGCGCTCGCCCTCGTGATCGCCCTGTCGCTGTCCGCCTGCGCGTCCTCCCACGCCGCACGCCGCCACGTCCCGTTCGGGTTCCTGGGCGTGCTGGGCGGGCCGCCGCTGGGCGAGCCCGGCTTCACGCGGACCGACTCCGAGCTGGGCGCCATGGCCGGCATCGGCGTGGAGTCGCTGCGCATCGCCTTCTACTGGCACGAGATCCAGCACGATGGGCCGAGCGCGAGCGACTTCTCGCGCACCGACCGGATCGTGACGGGCGCGGCGCGCGCGCGGATCCGGGTCCTGCCGACGGTCCTGGGCGTGCCGCGCTGGGCGCGCCAGGATCCCGCGCAGTCCGGGTCGCGCCCGCGCAGCCCGGCGGAGTTCGGGACCTTCATGGCCGCCCTGGTGGATCGCTACGGGCCGCAGGGGACGTTCTGGGCCGAGAACCCCGCGCTGCCCCGCCGGCCGATCCGCGAGTGGCAGGTCTGGAACGAGCCCGACCACGTCAACTTCTGGCACGAGCAGCCCTACTACGCGGCCTACGTGCGCACCCTGGCCGCCGCCCGGCGCTCCATCCTCGCCCGCGACCCCGGCGCCAAGGTCGTGCTGGCCGGGCTGGTCGGCCGCAGCTGGGACCAGCTGGAGGCGATCTACCGCGCCGGCGGGCGCCGGCACTTCGACTACGGCGCGGTGCACCCGTTCACGCGCCTGCTCCCCGACGTGCTGCGGATCCTGCGCTACAACCGCCAGGTCATGAACCGCCATGGCGACGCGGGCAAGCCCATGGTCGCCACCGAGGTCACCTGGCCCTCGTCGAAGGGCCGCGTCCGCCCGCCCTCGGCCTTCGACCGCACCGAGCGCGACCAGGCGGCGCTGCTCGTCACGGTCTTCCGCCGCCTGGCCGCCGAGCGCGCGCGGCTGCGGCTGCGCACGGTCTACTGGGCGACCTGGACCACGCACGACCGCAGCCGCACCGACGCCTTCGACTACACGGGCCTCAGCGCCGAGCTCCCCAACGGCACGCTGCGCCGCAAGCCGGCCTTCTTCGCCTACCGGACGATCGCGCGCTCCCTGGAGGGCTGCGCGAAGAGCACCGACGCCACGCGCTGCCGGTAGGCGGATAGCCTGGCGCCGGATGCTGCTGGCCATCGACCAGGGGACGTCGGGCACCACCTGTCTCGTCTTCGACGAGGACGCCGAGCTGATCGGCCGGGCCTACCGCGAGTTCGAGCAGCACTTCCCCCGCGCCGGGTGGGTGGAGCACGACGCGTCGGAGATCTGGGACGTGTCGCGCGCGGTGGCGGTGGAGGCGCTGGACGACGCGGGGCTGGGCCCGGGCGAGCTGGCCGCGGTGGGGATCACGAACCAGCGCGAGACCGTCCTGGCCTGGGACCCCGCCACGGGCGAGCCGCTGCACCGCGCGCTGGTCTGGCAGGACCGACGCACCGCGGCCCGCTGCGACGAGCTGCGCGAAGCCGGCCACGAGGAGCTGGTGCGCGAGCGCACGGGCCTCGTCCTGGACCCCTACTTCGCGGGCACCAAGGTGGAGTGGCTGCTGCGCAACGTCGACGGCCTGCGCGAGCGCGCGGAAGACGGCCGCGCGGTGTTCGGGACGATCGACTCCTGGATGGTCTTCAAGCTGACCGGCGAGCACGTCACCGACCCGAGCAATGCGTCACGGACACTCCTGTTCGACATTCGCCGCGGGCAGTGGGACCCCGACCTGTGCACGCTGCTCGGCGTCCCCGAGCGCTCGCTGCCCGAGGTGCGTCCCAGCGCCGGTGAGCTGGGCCGGCTGCGCGACGGCGTCCTGCCCGGCCACGACGGGGTGCCCGTGTCCGGCGTGGCGGGCGACCAGCAGGCCGCGCTGTTCGGCCAGGCCTGCCTGGACACCGGCACGGGGAAGAACACCTACGGCACCGGCTCCTTCGTCCTGGTCAACACGGGACCCACGCCGCCCCCCGTCACGACGGGGCTGCTCGCCACGGTGGCGTGGGGGATCGGGGAGCGGCTGACCTACGCCCTGGAGGCCTCGATCTTCGTCACCGGCGCCGCGGTCCAGTGGCTGCGCGACGGGCTGGGGATCATCGAGCGGGCCGACGAGACGGCGGCCCTGGCGGCGTCGGTCCCCGGCAACGACGGCGTGTACTTCGTGCCGGCGCTGACCGGGCTGGGCTCGCCGCACTGGGACCCCTACGCGCGCGGGACCATCGTCGGCCTCACGCGGGGCAGCTCGGTCGCGCACCTGGCCCGGGCGGCGCTGGAGGCGATCGCGTACCAGACCGTCGACGCCGTGCGGGCGATGGAGGAGTCGGGGTCAGACCCCCTGGCCGAGCTGAAGGCCGACGGCGGCGCGACCGCCAACCCGTGGCTGATGCAGTTCCAGGCCGACGTCCTCGGCGTCCCGGTGGTCGTGCCCGAGGTCTCCGAGACGACGGCCCTGGGCGCCGCCTACCTGGCCGGCGTGGGCGCGGGCGTGCTGACGCTGGACCGGGTGCGCACCGGGTGGCGCGAGCGCGAGCGCTACGAGCCGCGGATGTCCGCCGATCAGCGCGACGCGCTGCTGGCCGACTGGCGGCGCGCGGTACAGCACGCGGGAGGCTGGGCGCATGAGTAACGCGACCGCCGGGAAGGGGTAGCGTCGAACCGATGGCCGAGGAGCTGGCGAACATGAAGCCGCAGGTCTACAAGGACCCGCGCCCGGCGGAGCACTTCACGCGCTTCCACGAGCGCGTGCGGCGCGGGCCGCCGGATCCGATGTACGAGGTCGTGCGCATGGTGCTGTCGCCGCTGGTGTGGACGCTGTGGCGCGGGCGCGCGCTGGCCTCGGGCAACGTGCCGCCGTCGGGCCCGGTGATCCTGGCGCCCAACCACTTCTCGTTCATGGACCACTTCTTCCTGGCCACCTTCATCCGCCGCAAGGTGCAGTTCATGGCCAAGTCGCAGCTCTTCGTCCGGCCGTTCCAGTTCGTCTACTCGCACGGCGGCGTGTTCCCGGTGCGCCGCGGCCACCACGACGAGGAGGCCTTCATCACCGCCGAGACGATCCTGGGCCGGGGCGGGACGATCGCCATGTACTGCGAGGGTGGGCGCTCGCGCACCGGGAAGCTGGCCGAGCGGGCCAAGCCGGGCATCGGGCGCCTGGCGCTGGAGACCGGCGCCGTGGTGGTGCCGGTGGCGATCCACGGCTCCCAGCGCGCGCGCAACTGGAAGCGCCTCCAGTTCCCCAAGATCACCGTGCTCTACGGGGAGCCGATGCGCTTCGAGCCGGTGGCCGACCCGACGCGCGAGCAGCAGCAGGCGGTGGCCGACGAGGTGCTGGCCGCCATCAAGGAGGTCTACGCGGGCCTCGAGCAGCACGGCCGCCGCGGGATCGTCCAGAAGCTGCGCGAGCAGCGCCGCGGCGGGCGCGCCGCGACCGCATGAGCGGCTACTCGTAGACCTCTTCCAGCTGCGCCCAGGCCGGGCCGTCGTGGCCGGGAATCACCACGAGGTTCGGCGAGCTGCGGACGAACCGGCGCACCTCGTGCAGCGAGCGCCGCCAGCGGTGCTCGTCGTCCATCACCAGCGGGACGACGTCCTCCTCGATCGCGCGCATCGTGTAGGCCGAGTCGGCGCACAGCAGCGCCTCGCGCCCGCGCAGCCGCAGCAGCACGGACTGGTGGCCCGCGCTGTGGCCCGGCGTGGCGAGCAGGCGGACCGAGCCGTCGCCGAACAGGTCCAGGCTCGCGCCGAAGGACGCGAAGGACTCGATGTCGGAGGACTCGTAGTCCACCGCGCGCCAGTCGAAGCCGTAGTCGAACTGCTCGGTGCGGTAGCCGCGCAGCAGTCCGCGCGGGGCGATGGCCGACTCCCACTCACGGCCGTCGAGGACGAAGGTGGCGTCGGGGAACTCCGACACGCCGCTGGCGTGGTCGGTGTGCAGGTGGGTCATGACCACGACGCGGACGTCGGCGGGGTCGACGCCGCGACGGCGCAGCTGGGCGGCGACCGCCTGGTCGGCGCCCATGCGGAAGTCGTTCACCGCCGCCGCCACGCGGCCGAAGCTCTGGCTGGGGTCCAGCGCCACGCTGGGGTGCAGCCCGGTGTCGATCAGCATGGGGCCGGCGGTCGGGTGCTCGACCAGGAAGGCGGGAATGGGCAGCCACAGCCAGTCGTTGCGCCGCCGGCCGACGCCGAGGCCGCGGACCAGCTTCGCCGGGCCCGAGGGCCGCTCCAGCAGCCCCGGCGGCGCGTGCATCTCGCCGGTCAGCAGCGGGTGCAGGCGCACCGTCGCGCCCTCCTGCCCGCCCGGGAGGGGCAGCTGGGCCGGGCGCGGCTCCGTCGACACGCTCACGCGGCCAGGCTACAGTCCGGCCCGCCCGCCGTGACGAATTCGCCCGCCACCTCCCTGCTGTCGCCCGGCCTGCTCGCGGGCTGCGCCGTCGCGCTGGCGGGGGAGGGGGAGCTCGGCGCGGCGGCCGCCGCGGCGTGCGGCGAGCTGGGGGCCGACGTGACCCGGCTGCCCGCCTCCGACGAGCCGGCCGTGGCCGCCGCGCTGCCCGACCCGCTGGAGGTCCTCCTCGTCGACGCCGCCGCGCGCTTCGAGGCCGGCGGCCTGCGCGAGGCGCTGGACGGCGCGTGGGTCGCGGTCCGCGCGGCCGGCACGGCCCGGATGATCGAGGCGGGCGGAGGGAAGGTCGTGCTGCTGGCTCCGCGCCCGGGCGCCGGCGAGCATGCGAGTGCGGCGCGCGACGGCCTGGAGAACCTGGCGCGCACGCTGTCCATCGAGTGGGCGCGATACCGGATCGCGATCACCGCGGTCCACCCCGGAGTGCAGACCACGGCCGCGGACGTCGGGGCCCTGGCCGCCTTCCTGGCCTCGCCGGCCGGCGACTACTACTCCGGCTGTCGCTTCTCGCTGGGTTGCGCGGGCCCCCCGGCGGCCTAGCTGACAGCGCGGTGATCCTCATCGGCTACGACGGCTCCCCGGCCGCCGACCTCGCGGTGCGCGAGGCGGCGGCGCTGCTGTCCCCGCGCCCGGCGCTGGTGGTCGTCGTGTGGAAGTCAGGCCTGGGACTGGAGCTGGTGCAGGTGCCCGCGACGGCGGCCGGCCTCCCACACGCCCAGCTCGACGTGCGCACGGCGCAGGGGGTGGAGGCGGGGATGGGCGAGCGCGCGGTCCAGCTCGCCCAGCACGGCGCCGGGCTGGCGCGCGAGGCGGGCCTGGAGGCCGAGGGGCTGGCCGTGGCCGAGGACGTCGAGGTGCCGGTGGACGAGGTGCTGGCCCGCGTGGCGCGCGAGCGCGGCGCCCGCGTGGTGGTGGTCGGCGCCCACGGGCACGGGGGCGACGCCGCCGTGCTGGGGCCGGTCTCGCGCGGCATCGCGCGGCGCGCGCCGTGCCCGGTGCTCCTGGCGCACGCGCGCGCCGCCGCGGCCTGACGCGGCTCAGCCGGTCTCGGGCGACTCGATCGACAGCAGCCGCCGCGGCTCGTGCTCGACCTGGAGCGTCGTGTGGCGCAGGCCGAAGCGCGCCTCCAGCAGGCGCTCGAGCTCCAGGCGCGTCGCGTGGCAGTCGGTGTCCGCGCCCACCAGCACGTGGGCCGACAGCGCCGGGAACCCGGACGTCACCTCCCACACGTGCAGGTCGTGCACCTCGACGACGCCGGGCTGCCCGGCCAGCTCGTTGCCGATGGCGTCGGGGTCGACTCCCTCCGGGGCCGCCTCGAAGAAGACCCGGCCCGACGCGCGCAGCAGCCAGTACGACGAGCGCAGCATCAGAGCCGCCACCACCAGCGAGGCGATGGGGTCGGCGCGGTCGAAGCCGGTGGCCAGGATCACGCCCGCGGCCACGGCGGTGGCCAGGAAGGCGTAGAGGTCGGTCACCACGTGGCGGAAGGAGCCCTCGACGTTCAGGCTCTCGCGGTTCGCCCCGGCCAGCACCCGCGCCGCCGCCAGGTTGACCACGATGCCCGCCAGCGCGACGGCCAGGACGAGGCCGCCCTCCACGCCCGGCGGGTCGAACAGGCGGCGGATCCCCTCGTAGGTGACCAGCAGGCCCAGCACGCCGAGCGTGGCGCCGTTGACCTGGGCGGAGAAGATCTCCGCGCGTCCCATCCCGTACGTCATCGAGCCGGCGGCCGGGCGCGCGGCCAGACGGGCCGCGACCAGCGACAGCGCGATCGCCCCGGCGTCCGTGAGCATGTGGGCGGCGTCGGAGAGGAGCGCCAGCGAGGAGGCGAGGATCCCCGCCACGACCTCCACCGCCATGAAGCCGACGATCAGCGCCAGGGCGATGACGAGGCGCCGGTGGTCGTCCTGCGCGCGCACGACATGGACGTGGCCGTGCGCGTGCGCGGTCATGTCCGGTCGAGTCGCAGCCGGACGATCAGCGGCCGGTGGTCGGACACGCGGTACGCGCTCGACGACGGGATCCGCGCGTCGAGCACCGTGATGCCGCGGGACACGAAGACGTAGTCGATGCGCGAGTTGCCCGCCGTGGGCCGGCGCAGGCCGCGGACGGCGGCGGCGTCGCGCAGGCGCCGGGTCAGCAGGCGGATCTCCGGCGCCGTCGGCCGGGCGTTGAAGTCGCCGGTGAGGATCAGCGGGCCCCGCATCCCCGCGATCGTGCGCAGGATCCAGCGCACCTGGGCCATCCGGGCCTCGGGCACCTCGCTGAGGTGCGTGTTCAGGACGGTCAGCGGGCGGCCGTTGACGTTGACCCCGACCTGGCCCATCCCGCGCGGCTCCTCGGTGTCGTGGCGCGGCAGCGCGTAGTCGCGGACGGCGGAGGCGCGGATCGCGAAGCGGCTCAGCACCGCCGTCCCGTAGTTGCAGCGCCCGTCGTTGTCGTAGTCCAGCGCCGAGCAGTCCAGGACCGGGTCGAACCGGAAGCCCATCCCCAGGCGCAGCGCCAGCTCGCCGGCCTGGTCGAAGCTGTCGCTGCGCGACCAGGAGCGGTCGACCTCCTGGAGCCCGACCACGTCCGGCCGCTGGAGGTCGATCGCGTCGGCGATCGGGGACAGCTCGTTGCCGGTGACCACCGCGCTGGCGATGTTGAACGTCATCGCCGTGAGCGTGCGGGCCGGCGCCGCGCCGGCCGCGGGCGCGACGGCGCCGGCGGCGGCCAGCGCCACCGCCGCCACCAGGGCGAGCCTCCTTGCGTCCGTCACCCGCACATTGTGCGAGTAAGACCGGCCGCTACGCAATCAGCTGGTCATCCCGCTGAACTGACCGCCGGTCACGTTCAGCACCTGGCCGTGCACGAAGTTCGACCAGGGGGAGCACAGGAAGAAGACGCCGCCGGCCGCCTCCTCGGGTGAGCCGGGGCGCCCGAGCGGGATCAGCATCGGCGCCATCTCGCGCAGCTGGTCGGGGATGCCCAGCTGCACCTTCTCGCCGCCGATCTCCATGGTGTTGGACTCCTCCTTGGTGGCGGTGAGGCGCGTCTCGATGTAGCCGAAGGCCACGGCGTTGACGTTGATCTTGAACTGGCCCCACTCCTTGGCCAGCGTCTTGGTCAGACCGACCACGCCGGCCTTGCCCGAGGAGTAGTTGGCCTGGCCGGCGTTGCCCATCGTGCCCGAGATCGAGGACACGTTGACGATCTTGCGGAAGACCTCGCGGCCCTCCTCGCGCTCCTTCTTGGCCGGCTCGCGCAGGTGCGGCGCGGCGGCGCGCAGGACCCGGAAGGGGACGACGTTGTGGATGTCCAGCATGGCCTGGAACTGCTCGTCGGACATCTTGTGGATGGGCGCGTCCAGGGTGTAGCCGGCGTTGTTGACGATGATGTCCAGCCGGCCCCAGGCGTCGACCGCGGTCTTGACCAGGTCGTCGCACGCCGAGCCCTTGGTCAGATCGCCGGCGTAGACCACGGTCTCGCCCTGGATCTCGGACGCGGTCTGCTCGGCGACGTCGCCGTCGAGGTCGTTGATGAGGACCTTCGCGCCGTGCTGCGCCAGCAGCTCGGCGGTCGCCCGCCCGATGCCCCGCGCGCTGCCGGTGACGATCGCCACCTTCTCGTCCAGAACTCCCATGCCCTTCTCCTTGGTCGATTCGAAGGCGCGGAACTCTATGGGAGCTCCTACAGCCCCAGCGTCTTGCCCAGGATCTCCTTCATGAGTGGCGAGCGACTACCGGACCCAAGTGGGGCTAAGGCCGCGCTTGACCACTGCCATTTCGCGCGACTATGGGCGTTAGCCACCGGCGGCAGTCAGCGCGTCGGCCAGCTGCTGGGCCGGCTTGCCGATGGGCTCGCGAAGTACACCATCGCCGCTGGGCTCGGGACATCGCACTACCTCGCCCCCGAGAGGGAAAGCGAACGACTCGGAGTCGCCCGCCCGGCACCGGGTAGGCCTCACTGGCTCATCGCCCGGAGGTCGCGGATTCGAATCCTGCCCCTGCGTCGGGGACAGTGGTAATCCGCGACTGCAGTTGCAAGTTAGACGTTGAATAGGGCTAAGATAGCCGCGTGAGTCGTCTAAACAAGCTTTTCCCCGCCGGGCCTCCGATTGACGAGGAGATGCAGGTGGGCCGCCGCCCTGCGATCGACGGGCTTGAGGCGCGCATGAGAGACGGCGAGAAGATCAAGCTGCTGGAGCCGCGCCGTGTGGGCAAGAGCAGCGTGGCTGGCGCGGTGATGGAGCGATTGCGCGGCGCTCGCCTGCCCGCCGCGGCCGTAGATCTTGCTGGTCTGACGGGTCCGGCCGGAGCAGCCGACGTGCTGCGCGCTCAGCTCTCTCCGGGTCTTGCCGCCCTCGCGAGCGCTCGTCGCGCGACAGGAAGGCTCGCTGACCGTCTCCGACCCGGCTTGAGCGGCGACGACCAG
>JAWVFR010000025.1:0-60102 GCA_033855845.1 Solirubrobacteraceae bacterium | reverse complement strand
CCCATCCGGGGCATCCTGCTGGCGCCCGTCAACGCCGCCGCGCTGCGTCCCGGCATCCACACCCTGCGCGCCACCGCGCGCAACGCGGGCGGCACGACAGCCGCCACCGCCCCGCTGTGGCGCTGCGTACGGCGCTGAGACCGCGCACCGGCGGACGGCATGGGTCCATAACTCTGTCTGTGCTTTTGGGGAACGGCCCGGTCGCGCCTACAGTGGCCGGTCATGGCGTTCCGGGTCCCCTTCGCGCGCGCGACAGTCGTCGGGCTGGTCACGCTCGTCTGCTGCTGCTTTGCCCCCTTCGCGGCGACGACGGCGCGCAGCGACGTGTCCAGCCGCATCGCCGCGGCCCGGACCAGGCAGCAAGCGCTGCGCGCGAGTGTTGCCCGACACCGCGCGGCGGCGGCGGCGCTGGCCCCGAGCGTGGCGCAGGCGCAGCGCCGGCTGGCCGCAATCGAGGCGGACGTGGCCGCCCGGGAGGCCGAGCTGGCCGCCACGCAGGCGGCCCTCCGCGCGGCCCAGCGGCGGCTCGACGCGCTGGAGGCGCGCATGCGCGCCGACGATGCGATCCTGGCCCGGCAGGTGCGGGCCGGCTACGAGGGCGCCCACCCCGACGCGATCACGGTCGTGCTGCAGGCGAAGGGCTTCGCGGACCTGCTCGAGCGAATCGACTTCCTCAAGCGGGTCAACCGCCAGGACTTGGAGGTCATCCTGGCCGTTCAGCGTGCCCGGCGCCAGGTCGCCGCTGCCGCGACTCGCCTCGGCGCGCTGGAGGTACGCCAGCAGCGCTTGACCGCGATCCTCCTCGGCCGCCGGAGGGAGCTGGCCGCGATCCACGCGGGGTTGGCGGGACGTCAGGGTGCGGCGCTGCAGGCGCGCGACCAGGCTCTGTCGGATCTCGCGGCCGTCAGCGGGCGCCTCGCTCGTCTCGATCGCCAGGCGGGCGCCGCCCGGTCCGGATCGGCCTCCGCCCCTTCCCCCTCGCCGCAGAGCGGCCACGGGGCGTTCGTCTTTCCTCTGCCCAAGAGCGCCGCCTCCTCCCCCGGGAGCTGGTCGCTCGACGACGGCGTGGACATCTCCGCGCCCGGGAACACGCCGCTCTACGCAGTGGGCTCCGGAACTGTGGTCCTGCACGGGATCGGCGGCTTCGGGCCGTGGGCCCCGGTGCTGCACTTGGACGACGGGCGCTACTTCTACTACGGCCACGCGGGGCCGGGGAACGCCGTGCCGGTCGGGACTCACGTCTCCGCCGGGCAGGTCATCAGCGAGGTCGGCGCGGGGATCGTCGGGATCTCCACCGGCCCGCACCTGGAGATCGGCTTCGCCACGTCGGGAGGCTCGCCGGTCGGGCCGAGCAGCGCGTCACAGATGCGCGACCTGCTTCTCGGCGCCTACTGAAGCCCCCGCGTGGCTTACGGCACGCCGGCCGGCCCGTCCGAGGCAAAGCACGCCCGCGCCCGCGCGACGACGAGGTCTGGCAGCTCCTCGGCGATGAAGTGGCCGGAGTCCTCGCGCAGCTTGACGCTCATCGCGTCGGCATGCGCTTCCCACTGGCCGAGCGATCGGTGATCGACGGCCAGGTCTCGCGTTCCGTGGAGCAGGAGCGTCGGGACGGTCAGGCGCCGCCCGACGAACTGGCCTCGGAGATATGGCCACAGCTCGCGCAGCAGAAACGTCCGGTAGAGCCGCGTCGCGGCCTTGGCGCGGGCGGGCGTCCGGACGGCGGAGACGAAGGCCTCCAGGTCCACGTCGGTCCAGGCCTCCGGATGCACCGCTCCGGCCGTGATGAGTTGCCGGACGAAGGGCGTGTGACGGATCAGCGCGCGGCCCAAACCGGGGGTGGCGAGCGCGACCTGATACCAGAGCCGGGCCAGCACCAGCGCACCCCGAGGCGACGGTCGCGCGGGCCACGGCGTGTACATGTTCAGCGCCAGGTAGTGCTTGAAACGCTCTGGATGGTCGAGGCAGAGCAGGAAGCCCACCCAGGCGCCCCAGTCGTGGGCGATGAGGTCGACCTGGTCGATCTCGAGCGCGTCGAGCAGCCCGACGACGTCGTCAGCCAGTGTCTGCTTGGCGTAGCGACCTGGCGGCGCGTCACTCCAGCCGAACCCGCGCAGGTCAGGGCAGATGACCCGGTGCTCGCGAGCCAGCTGCGGCGCGACGTAACGCCAGACGTACCAGTGCTGCGGCCAGCCGTGCAGCATCAGGACAGGGGGGCCGGTGCCCGACTGTGCGACATGCAGCGCAACCTCGCCCACCTGGACCGTGCTGTGCGTCATCCCATCGACGTGGGGGAGCTCAACGATTCCTTGTTCTGCTGTAGGGCTCACTTGCTAAACTAAAGCACATCATGGGTCGCTCGTACTCCCAGCACTGTTCGCTGGCCCACGCGCTCGATGTGGTCGGCGAGCGCTGGACGCTGCTCATCGTCCGCGAGCTGATGGCGGGCCCACGCCGGTACACCGACCTGGCCGACGGACTGGTCACCGTTCCGTCGAACGTGCTGGCGGCGCGCCTCAAGGACATGGAGTCCAACGGCCTCATCGAACGTCGTCCCCTTCCGGCGCCGGCGGCGTCGGTCGTGGTCTACGAGTTGACCGAGTCCGGCGAGAGTCTCGGCACAGCGGTCACCGAATTGGCCCGGTGGGGGCAGCGCACGCTCCCGCCCGAGCGCGAGGACCGCTTCTTCCGCGTTCACTGGCTGGTCCTGGCGCTCCGGGCCAGTTTCGACCCCGCGGCGGCGAGCGGCCTGACGGAGTCCTACGAGTTCGTCGTCGACGGCGACAGCATCAGCTTCGAGCTGGTCGATGGGGAAGGGGTGGCCCGCGTGGGCTCGCCGAATGCCCGCCCGGCGGTCGTCGTCACCGCAGATGCCGACACGCTCCTGGCGCTGACCAGCGACGCCATCAGCGGGAGCGAGGCCATTGCCCGCGGCGCGCGGATCGAGGGGGCGACGGCGGCCATCCGGCGGATGCGCAGGGTTCTGCCGTCCCGCCGAGTGAAGAGGTCCGAGGACCACGAGGAGGCAGTGGCGTGAGAGCGGTCGTCATGACCAAGCATGGCCCGCCCGAGGCCATGCAGGTCCAGGAACGCCCGGACCCGCCGCCCCCGGCCGGCGAGGAGGTCACCGTGGATGTCGCCGCGGTCGGCATCAACTTCGCAGAGGTGCTGGCGCGCATCGGCCTCTACCCGTCGGCTCCCAAGCCGCCGTCGGTGCTGGGGTTCGACATCGCCGGCACGGTCCGCGCGATCGGTGACGGGGTGCGGACGCTGAGCGTCGGCGATCGCGTCTTCGGCATGAGCCGCTACGGCGGCTACGCCGAGCGCACCAACACCCGCGCCGGCAACCTGGCCCGCTTGCCGGACCGGCTGACGCTCGAGCAGGGCGCCGCCATCCCGTCGAACTACTCGACGGCCTGGATGATGCTGGTCAACTACGGCGCCATCCAGTTGACGCCGGACGCGCGCGTGCTCGTGCATGGCGCGGCCGGCGGCACCGGCATCGCGGCCACCCAGATCGCCAAGCGCTTCGGCGCCGAGGTGTGGGGCACCGCCTCCGCTGCCAAGCACGATGCCATCCGCGAGCTCGGCGTCGACCATGCCATCGACTATCGCGCCGGTGGCTGGGAGGAGGACCTGCCGACGTTCGACGTCGTGCTCGATCCGATCGGCGGGCGCAACTGGCGTACGAGCTATGGGCTGCTGGGCCCCGGTGGCCGGACGATCAACTACGGGGCGTCCGCGGTGGTCAGGAGCGGTCGCCGGAGCCCGGTCGGCTTTCTGAAGTCGGCGGCCCAGATGCCGCGAACCAACCTCGTCAAGCAGATGTTCGCATCGAAGTGCGTCATGGGGCTGAGCATGTTCGATCTATGGGAAGACCGCGGCAGCTTCACCCCCTGGCTCGACCCCCTGCTGGAGCTCATCGAGGACGGGACGATCGCACCCGTCGTCGACACCAGATTCGGCTTCGATCAGGCGCCGGACGCCCACCGCCGCCTGACCGATCGGCAGAACATCGGCAAGGTCGTGCTCACGTCCGGCGCGCGGGCCTCGGACTAGCTGGTAAAAACCTGTAATCGGGAGTCAGGGGGAACTGTGCTTCGGGTGTCGGCGCCGCCGCATGGGCATGCTGCTGGCCGTTTCGCTGGGCGCGATAGCGATCGGCGCCGGCGCCGCGCCTCCGGCCGCCCTGGGCGCGGGGTTCCTGGCCGGAGCCGGCGTGCAGGACATGACCCCGCCACTGGCCGGGACGCCCGCCGGCACCGCGGCCGACGGGCACAGCTTCGACAGCTGTCCGAGCGCGGCGTTCCCCGACCGCGGGCGCTTCGCGCTGCAGGAGCCGTTCAACGACCAGAATCACAACGGGCAGTGGGACCAGGGCGTCGACGTATCGCCGATCTCCGGTAAGGAGCCGCCGACCTTCAGCGGCCCGCCGGAGCCCTTCTGCGACGCGAACGGCAACGGTCGCTGGGACGGGATCTACTCGGACAAGGGCTCGCCGATGACCGACGTCCACGATCCCCTCCAGGCGCGCGCGATCGCGATCTCGGACGGCAGCCACACCCCTGTCGTCTACGTCTCCGTCCCCCAGATCGGGCTGTTCGACTACTACACGGAGCAGGTGCGCTCGGTCGTGGCCGGCAAGTACAACCGGACCGCCGACGTCGTGGTCTCCGCCAATCACAACGAGAGCTCGCCCGACAGCATCGGCCTCTACGGCGGCCTGCAGACGGGACAGGGGGCGGGGGTGCGGTCCGGGATCGACGAGTACTACATGGACTTCCTGGTCGACCGCGCGGCGAACGCGGCCGCCGACGCGGTCGCGAACCTCCGGCCGGCGACGCTGCACGCGAACCAGATCCAGGGTCCCATCGAACCTGGCCTGCAAGGCAGCCGTCACCCGCTGCTGAGTGGGATGTCCCAGCGCATCTCCGACCAGTTCCCGACCGCGGTGAAGCTCCCCGACGACAACCGCGTCGCGGCGGTGAGCCCCAAGATGGGGGTGCTGCAGGCGCGCCGGCCCGACGGCTCGACGATCTTCACGGCCGTGTCACTGGCCGCCCACAACCAGGAGATGGGCAACTCCGGCCCCGGCGTGAGCGCCGACTGGCCCGGGGCGATGGAGCGGGCGCTCGACGCCGACCACCGCGGAGTGGGGATATTCCTCGTGGGCGACAACGGTTCGATCGAGGATCCCCAGACGGACCCGGCGGTCATCGACAACGGGTCCGAGAACCACGCCGACCAGACGGAGCAGTTCAAGCAGGCCGAGGCCACCGGACGGCACCTCGCCGAGCTCGCGCGGGCTGCCGGAGCCAGGGCGCAGGAGCTGACCCCGGGGACGGTGCGGCTGACCCGCAAGCAGGTCTGCATCACGCTCGAGAACAACGCCTTCGTCGCGCTCGCCGCCGCCGGGGTGTTCGGCAAGCGCCAGGGCTACGTGTGCGATCCCGGCGGCAACCCGGTCGCCCCGGTCCCCAACGGCTTCGTCGCGCCCACCACTTCGACGCAGTTCCGCAGCTTCCTGAGCTACGCGGACCTCGGTCCCGACCTGCAGATCGTCAACAACCCCGGCGAGGCCTTCCCGGCCCTGATGCTCGGCAGCCCGTTCGGCCGGGAGACCGCGAGCTGCGACCGGCCCAACCCGGCCGTCCCCGCCTGGCACGCCCGCGCGCCGTTCCGGTTCATGAACGGGCTGGCCGACGACCTGATCGGCTACCTGATTCCCGCCTGGGGGTTCGCGTCCGACGTCCCGGGCCTGTTCAGCACCGACAGCTGCTTCCAGGACGCCCACGGCCATGGGCACAAACTCGAGAGCGAGTCGATCGGCCCCACCGGCTCCAACCAGGTGGCCGACGGACTGTCGGCCATGCTCGACGCCCAGAAGGACCCGTCGGCCAAGATCCGCCAGGGCCGCTTCGTCCTGCCGGACGGCAGCTACACCCACTGGCCCACCGGGCGCGACCAGGGCCCGGCCGCGATCACCGCCGTCGGCATCCTCATACCCACCGCCGGCCAGACCGCGCTGGATCCCAACTCCGGGCTGCTGATCGGGGCGCCGGGCACCGCGGGGATGGGCGCTCGTGCGGTCGACGCCACCGGCGTGTTCATGGACTACAACGGTCAGCCGCAGGCGGGCCCGGACATCACCACCCGCGGGATGATGGTCTTCGACTCCAGCGGCTGCGTCGCGGCGCGCTACTACCTGAACGTCTTCCCGACCCTCGACCAGTCCAAGAAGCTGGGGAACGTGGCCGGCGGACCGGCGAGCACCCCGAATGGGCTGTGCCCCACCGGCGGGACGATCCAGGTCGGCGCGGGCGTCGCCGCGGGCGTGTTGCCGGCGAGCGCAGCCAACGCGCTGACGCTCGCCGCCCGCAAGCAGCTGGCCGATTCGTTCCGGCGCCGGGCCGCCCGCTGCGCCGGCGCCGAGCCGACGTCGACGTTCGACCGCCACGGCATCCGGATCCGCGACGGGCGCATACGCCTGAGCGGGCACGGCCACCGCGCCCGCCGCGGGGGCTGCCGGCTGCCGCTGCAGCGGGTGACCGTCTTCGTCTCCCGCAACGCGGGCGGAGGGTGCCGGTTCCTGGCGCCGGACGGACGGCTGTCGCCGCCGCGCTCCTGCGCCCACCCGGTCCTGCTGCTCGCGCGCGGCACCACCCGCTGGCGCCTCTCGCTGCGGGTCGCCCTGCCGCGCGGCGTGTACACCGTGGTCGCGCGCTCCGTCGACGTCGCCGGCCGCACCGAGCGCATACGTCGCTTCCACAACGCCGCGCAGGTGCGGCTGTTCACGCGCTGAGGCTGGGTGCGGCCGCTGGCGTGCTGGACCGCGATGAACTCCTCGGGCACGTTGCGGATGTCGTCGAACATCTCGATCCACTCGCCGAAGTAGCGGCGCATGGCCTCGCGGCCGCGGAACTCACCGATGTCGTCCGTGGGGCACGGCCGCCTGCTACCGCGCGAGCGCCGCGAGCAGGCGCTCGACGTCGGACTCGTCGTTCCAGGCACCGACCGAGGCGCGGACGAGGTCGCGGCCCGGCAGGTGGCGGACGGCGACCCCCTCGGCGCCCAGGCGCTTCGCCGTCGCCTCCATGTCGGTGTCGCGCCATGCGACCAGGGTCGTCCGCCCGCGCGGCATCACCTCGTGGCCGTCCGCGGCCAGGCGCTGCGCCAGCGCCGCGGCCAGCGTCGCGGCGCGCTCGTACACCGCGTCCCAGCCGAAGTCGCCGAGGACGTCCTGCGCGGCCAGCGCATGGACGAGCAGCGCCGAGCCATGATTCGCCGGGGGGTCGAAGCGCCGCGCCCCCGGGGCCAGGACGGCGTCCATTCCGGCGTTGGGGTCCTCGTAGGACCCGTACCAGCGGCGGATCACGCCGAGGCGCTCCTGGAGCTCCGGAGCGATGTACAGCATCCCCAGCCCCTCCGGCCCGCACAGCCACTTCTGACCCGAGCCCGCGTACACGACGGAGCCCCAGCCGGCCACGTCCACGGGCACCGCACCCACGCCCTGGGCGCCGTCGAGCACCACCGGCACGTCCAGGGCCGCGAGGTCGGCGACGGGCGCCACCTCGCCGGTGAGCCAGCTCACGTGCGAGCAGGCCACGGCGCGGGTCGCGGGGCCGGCGGCCGAGGCGAGCTGCGCCAGCGGGACCGTCCGCACGGTGACTCCGCGCAGGTCGCGCAGCGCCTGGAGCGGCCCGACCACGCCGGGATGCTCGGTGTCGGAGGTCAGGACCTCGTCGCCGGGGCCCAGGTCCAGCCCGCCCAGGGCGATGGTCACGCCGTCGGTGGTCGAGGAGGTCAGGGCGATGTCGTCGGGGGCGCACCCCAGCCGGGCCGCGTAGGCCGCGCGCAACCCGGTCGCCAGCTCGCGCCGGCGCTCCCAGTGCGCCATGCCCGCGCGCCCCTCCTCGGCCTCGCGGCGCAGCTGCTCCACGGCGGCGTCCAGCGCGGCCGCGGGGACCGGACCGCACGTGCCCGCGTTGAGGTAGGCGACGCGCTCCAGCACGGGGAACGCGGCGCGCAGCGAGGTGGCGTCCATCGGGCGCCGAGTCTAGAGCCGGCCATCAGCGGCCGCAGACGGGCCAGGGCGAGGAGCCCGAGCGCGCCATCAAGATGGCGCCGCGGCGCAACTGCTCGCGCATCGGAGCGGCGGCGGGATCGCCCTTGCCGCCGACGCTCTCCCACGTCGACTGCATGAACTGCAGCGCGCCGCGGAACGTACCGCCGCCGCCGATCGCCCGCGGGTCGTCGTGCGACTCGCACTGCGCGATCTTCCACATGACCGGGGGAATCGGGACATCCAGCTCCCGCACGCTCGCGCGCAGGGAGCGGTTCGCGCGCCGCAGGGCGGCGGGGCTCAGCGCGCCGGCGCGGCGGGCGGCGCCGGCGCGCGTCTCGTGGCGGCCGCTGAGCGCCGCGTAGCGCAGCGCCAGGCGTACGTGCTCGCGCTCCGGACCCGAGCGGGCGTGGTCGCGCATCGCGGCGGCCGCGGTCGGCTGGCCGGCGAACGGGACCCGCAGCGTGGGCGGCGTCGAGGAGGTCTGGGCCGGGGGCGTCTCGGCGGCCAGCGCGAGCCCCACGGGGGTGGCGGCGGCGCCGGCGGCGAGCGCGGCGAGAAACGGCTTGCGAAGTCGCATTCGGGCGGGTGTCAGTCCTTTCGGGGCGGCCGCGCGCACAGGCATGCGCGCATGGGGAGAGGCCGGTCGGATGGGACGGGGCCGGCGCGGGGATGACCCCTGCAAGGCGCCGGACGCGATTCGTCCTACCGCAACCGTACGTGTGTTCGCCCCGAGTCGTGTGACGTCCGTCACAGTCCGTGCCCGACTAGCATGGCCCGCCATGCGCGCCACGCTGCCCAACGGCAAGGATCTGGAGCTCGACGAGGGCGCCACCGGCGCCGACGCCGCGGCGGCCATCGGCCCCGGGCTGGCGCGGGCCGCGCTGGCGATCAAGGTGGACGGCGAGGTGCGCGACCTGGCGCGCCCGCTGCCCGACGGCGCGCGCATCGAGATCGTCACCGACCGCTCGCCGGAGGCGCTGGACCTCGTCCGCCACGACGCCGCGCACGTGCTCGCCACCGCGGTCCTGGAGCTCTACCCGGGTGTGAAGATCTCCATCGGCCCCCCGATCGAGCAGGGCTTCTATTACGACTTCGAGTTCCCGGAGGGCACGAGCATCTCCGAGGACGACTTCGCGCGCATCGAGGAGAAGATGCGCGAGCACGTGGAGGCCGACGAGCCCTTCGTGCGCGAGGACGTCCCCGTCGCGGCCGCCCGCGAGCGCTTCGCCGGCGAGGGGCAGGACTACAAGGTGGAGCTGATCGACGACCTGGTCCGCGACGAGGGCGTGGATACGGTCTCCCTGTACGCCAACGGCCCCTTCACCGACCTCTGCCGGGGCCCGCACGCGCCTAGCACCAAGCGGATCAAGGCCTTCAAGCTCCAGTCCACCGCGGGCGCCTACTGGCGCGGGGACGCCGAGCGCCAGATGCTCACCCGCATCTACGGGACGGCGTTCCTGTCCAAGCCAGACCTGGACGAGCACCTGGAGCGCCTGGAGCAGGCCCGCGCGCGCGACCACCGGCGCATCGGGCGCGAGATGGGGCTGTTCATGCTCTCCGACGTCTCTCCGGGCGCGCCGTTCTGGCTGCCCAACGGGATGGTCCTGTTCAACGAGCTCACCCGCCTGGTGCGCGAGGAGAACGCGGCGCGCGGCTACGAGGAGGTCCGCACGCCGATCCTCACGGACGTCGAGCTGTGGCGCCGCTCGGGCCACTGGGACAAGTACAAGGACAACATGTACTTCACCGAGGTGGACGAGCGGCTGATGGGGCTGAAGCCGATGAACTGCCCGGCCCACACCCAGATCTTCGCGGCCGACCGGCGCTCCTACCGCGACCTGCCGATCCGCTACTCCGAGGCGGGGCTGGTCCACCGTCACGAGGCCAGCGGCGTGCTGCACGGGCTCCTGCGCGTGCGCGCCTTCACGCAGGACGACGCCCACATCTTCTGCACCGAGGACCAGATCGAGGACGAGGTCCTGGGCTGCCTGGACATGGGCTTCGGGATGTACGAGCTCTTCGGCTTCGAGCCCAAGCTGGAGCTGTCCACCCGCCCGGAGGTCCGCCTCGGCGACGACGCGACGTGGGATCGCGCCGAGGGCGCCCTGGCGCGGGCGATGGAACGGCGCGGCCTGGAATACGAGATCGGCGAGGGGGAGGGGACCTTCTACGGCCCCAAGATCGACCTGCACATGCGCGACTCGATCGGGCGCTCCTGGCAGCTGGGAACGGTGCAGCTGGACTACCAGATGCCCGAGCGCTTCGACCTGGAGTACACCGGCGCCGACGACGAGCCCCACCGCCCGGTGATGGTGCACCGCGCGCTGCTGGGTTCCTTCGAGCGCTTCATCGGGATCCTCACCGAGCACTACGCGGGCGAATTCCCGGTCTGGCTGGCGCCGGTGCAGGCGCTGGTGCTGCCGATCGCCGATCGCCACAACGACTACGCGCGCGAGGTGGTCGCGGCGCTGCGGGCGGCCGGGCTGCGGGCGGAGGTGGACGAGCGCCCGGAGTCCACGGGGCGCAAGGTGCGCGACGCCGAGCTGCGCAAGGTCCCCTACATGCTGGTGGTCGGAGACCGGGAGATGGAGGTGCGCGCGGTGGGCGTGCGCGAGCACCGCAAGGGCGACGTTGGAGCCGTGCCCCTCGACGAGTTCGTGGAGCGTCTGCGACACCAGAGCGCGGCGCGCTCGGCTTGACGCGTGTCCGCCGCTATACTCGACCACGTTGATTCGCCAGCCGCACACAGGCTCCGCTTGACGCGAGCCTCCCAGACCTAGTGCCGGTCCCTCGCAGGTTCGACCGGCGCCCGCCCGAGCGGGACTCGACGCGGATCAACGAGCGCATCCGTGTGCCCGAGGTGCGCCTGATCGGCGACGACGGCAACCAGATCGGGGTCATCAAGACTCCCGAGGCGCTGGCCTACGCGCAGGAGCGCGACCTCGACCTGGTCGAGGTGGCCGCCGACGCCCGCCCGCCCGTCTGCCGCGTGCTCGACTACTCGAAGTACAAGTACGAGCAGGAGCAGAAGCTCAAGGCGGCCCGCAAGCACCAGCAGCAGATCACGGTGCGGGAGATCAAGTTCCGCCCCAAGATCGCCCAGCACGACTACAACACCAAGAAGGGCCACGTCGTGCGCTTCCTGCGCCACCAGGACAAGGTGAAGGTCACGATCATGTTCCGCGGGCGCGAGATGGCCCACCCCGAGCGCGGGCAGATGATCCTCGAGCGCCTGGCCGAGGAGCTGGCCGAGCTGGCCGTCGTCGAGCAGCGCCCCCTGCAGGACGGGCGCAACATGACGATGATGCTGGCGCCGTCCAAGCTGCTGGAGAAGGAGGCCGCCGACGAGGCGGCCGTGGCCACGGCGACCGAGGAGGCGCCCGCCGACGTGGCCGAGGCGCCTGCCGAGGCCGAGGTGGAGGAAGCGCCCGCCGAGGCCGAGGCCGAGGCAGAAGCGCCCGCCCCGGCCGAGAAGCCGGCCTAGTAGTCGCCGCGCAGCGCGCGCTCGGCGTTGCCGAGCTCGTTGCAGGCGGCCTGGAGGCTCACGTGCAGGGAGGTGGCGTCGCGCGGAGCGTCATGGCGAGCGGCGTCCACGACGGCGAACAGCTCGTCTCGCACGCGGGCGAGGCGGGTCTCCAGGTCTTCTTGGATGTCGAGTGCGGGCAAGGCTCGGAGGATGGACATGACACACCATGCGCCGCGAAGCCCCTGGAATCCCTGCACGCACAGGTTTTGTGGAACCTCGTCTGCTTTACTCTCCCGTTCGCATGCCGAAGATGAAGACCCATTCCGGCGCCAAGAAGCGCTTTCGCAAGACCGCCAAGGGCAAGCTGATCGCTCGCCACGCCTTCTCGAGCCACATCCTCGAGAAGAAGTCGCCCAAGCGTAAGCGCCACCTGGCCGATCCGCTGGTGGTCGCCAAGGCCGACCGGCCGCGGGTCCGCAAGCTGCTCGGAGGGGCCGGGCGATGAGCCGCGTCAAGCGCTCCACCCACGCGCGCAAGAAGCGCCGGGCCACGCTCGCGCGCACCAAGGGCTACCGGGGCGAGGCGCACTCGTCCTACCGGCGGGCCAAGGAGGCGCTGCTCAAGGCGGACTCCTACGCCTACCGGGACCGGCGCAACCGCAAGCGCGACTTCCGGCGGCTGTGGATCACCCGCATCAACGCCGCCGCCCGCCAGGAGGGCATGTCCTACTCGCAGCTCATGCACGGCCTCAAGCTGGCCGGGGTGGAGCTGGACCGCAAGATCCTCGCCGACCTCGCGGTCCGCGACGCCGATGCCTTCCGCCGATTTGCGCAGCGCGCCCGCGAGGCGACGGCCGGCTGATCTCAGACCGCCGACGCAACTCGACACCGGGCGCCGCTCCTCTCTAGGACCGGCGCCCTTTTTCGTTCCGTGATCACTTCAGACCACAACCAGCACCTCAAGGAGATCCGCCGGCTCGGCCGGCGCGAGGCCCGCGCGCGGTCGGGGCGCTTCGTGGCCGAGGGCGAGGACCTGCTGGCCGCCGCCGACGCGGCGGGGTGGGAGCCGCGCGAGCGGCTGCGCGCCGGGGTGGAGATCACGCCGGAGGCGCTGGCGTCCGTGAGCGCGCTGGGATCGGGCACCCGGGCGCTCGCCGTCTACGAACAGCGCTGGGCGGCGCCGTGCGGACCCCTGTGCGTGGCGCTGTGGGGCGTGCGGGATCCCGGCAACGTGGGCACGGTCCTGCGCAGCGCGCTCGCCTTCGGCGCCGCGAGCGTGGCCCTGGGACCGGACACCGCCGACCCCTACGGGCCCAAGGCCGTGCGGGCGTCGATGGGCGCGATCTTCGGCGTCCCGGTCGCGCGGGTGGCGGCCGCGGACGAGCTGCCCGGCGAGAAGGTGGCGCTGGTCGCGCGGGAGGGCGAGCCGCTGCGTGGCCCGCTGCCCGGCGACGCCACCCTGGTGGTCGGCGCCGAGCGCGAAGGGCTGCCCCCCGAGGTGGTCGCGGCCTGCGACCGCGTCGCCCACATCCCGATCGCCTCGGAGTCGCTCAACGCGGCCATGGCGGCCACGATCGGGCTCTACGAGCTGTCGCGCGTAGGATCGCGACCGTGATCGAGCGCGCGCAGCAGATCGCCGCCGAGGCCCGCGACGCCGTCGCGGCGGCGTCGTCGACCGCGGACCTCGAGGAGGTGCGGGTCCGGTTCCTGGGGCGCAAGGCGCAGCTTCCGCAGCTGCTGCGCGGCGTCGCCGAGCTGCCCGCGCCGGAGCGCGGCCCCGCGGGCAAGGCGCTGAACGAGGCGCGGAGCGAGATCGAGGCAGCGGTCTCCGCACGCGCGGGCGAGCTCGAGGAAGCCGAGCTGGTGGCTCGGCTGGAGCGCGATCGCGTCGACGTCACCCTGCCCGGCGACCCGGTCCGCGAGCTCGGGCGCCTGCACCTGATCACCCAGACGCGGCGCGAGATAGAGGACGTCTTCCTGGGTCTGGGCTTCGACGTCGCGGAGGGGCCCGAGGTCGACCTCGTCCACTACAACTTCGACGCGCTCAACCACGCGCCCGGCCACCCGGCCCGCGCGTGGACCGACACGTTCTACGTGTCCGACGTCGTCGTCCTGCGCACGCACACGTCGCCGGTCCAGATCCGCGCGATGGAGGCGCAGCCGCCGCCGCTGTACATCGTGGTCCCCGGCCGCGTGTACCGGCCGGACTCCGACGCCACCCACACGCCCCAGTTCCATCAGGTCGAGGGCTTGGCCGTGGACGAGGACATCACCCTGGCCGACCTCAACGGGACGTTGCTGGCCTTCGCGCGCGCCGTGTTCGGCGAGGAGAGGGAAACGAGGCTGCGCCCCCACTTCTTCCCCTTCACCGAGCCCAGCGTCGAGGTCGACGTGTCCTGCTTCCAGTGCCGGGGGACGGGGGTCGTGGACGGCGAGCGCTGCTCGCTGTGCAAGGGCGAGCGCTGGATCGAGATCCTCGGGGCGGGAATGGTGGACCCCAACGTGTTCGGCCACGTCGAGGAGCACGGCTACGACCCCGAGCGGGTGCAGGGGTTCGCGTTCGGGATGGGAGTGGAGCGGATCGCGATGCTCAAGCACGAGGTCCCCGACCTGCGGCTCTTCTACGACAACGACGTGCGGTTCCTGGAGCAGTTCGGCTGATGCGCGCGCCCCTGGAATGGCTGCACGAGTACTGCCGTCCGGACCTGTCCGCGCCGCAGCTGGCCGAGCGCCTGGACATGACCGGAACCAAGGTCGAGCGGATCGAGCGCCACGGCGTGGGTGCGGCGGAGGCGTTCGTGGTGGGCCGGGTCGTCTCGGCGGAGCGCCACCCCGACGCCGACCGGCTGTCCGTCTGCCGCGTGGACGTGGGAGGCCAGGAGGCGAGCATCGTGTGCGGCGCGCCCAACGTGGCCGCCGGCCAGACCGTCGCGGTGGCGCGGCCCGGGGCGGTGATGCCGGACAGAACCGAGCTGCGCGCGGCCAAGCTGCGCGGCGTGCTGTCCGAGGGGATGATCCTGGCCGAGGACGAGCTGGGGATCGGCACCGACCACTCCGGGATCATCGTGCTGGACGACGGCCCGGCGCCGGGGACGCCGCTGGACGAGGTCCTGCCGATCGCGACCGAGATCCTGGAGCTGGAGATCACGCCCAACCGGCCCGACTGCCTGGGCGTCTACGGCGTGGCCCGCGAGGTGCACGCCGCCACGGGCGCCCCGCTCGCCGCGCCGCCGTGGGCGCAGGACCCGGGGACGCCCGGCGAGGTGCCCGGGGTGGAGGTGGTGGTCGAGACCGATCTGTGCCCGCGCTTCACGGCGCGCCGGTTCGAGGAGGTGCGGATCGGGCCCTCGCCGATCTGGCTGAAGGCGCGGCTGACGGCGGCCGGGCAGCGGCCCATCAACAACGTCGTCGACATCACCAACTACGTGATGCTGCTGACCGGCCAGCCCCTGCATGCCTTCGACATGGACCGGGTCGCGGGCGGGCGGCTGGTGGTGCGCCAGGCCCGCGAGGGCGAGCAGGTGGAGACGCTGGACGGCGAGGTGCGCACGCTGGACCCCGAGGTGGTGGTGATCGAGGACGCCGACGGTCCGACGTCCATCGCGGGCGTGATGGGCGGCGCGCGGTCCGAGGTGTCGGAGTCCACGACGCGGGTGCTGATGGAGGCGGCGACCTGGGTCGGCCCCAACATCCAGCGCACCTCGCTGCGGCTGGGGCTGCGCAGCGAGGCATCGGCACGCTTCGAGAAGCAGCTGCAGCCCGAGCAGGCGATGGAGGCCCAGGCCGTCGCCGCGGCGCTGATGGTGCAGCTGGCCGGCGCCCGGCTGGTCGAGGGCACCATCGACGTCGGCCAGCCGGCGCCCGAGCCCGAGGTGCTGCCGCTGCGCGAGTCGCGGGTCGGCTCACTGCTCGGAAAGCGCATCCCCGGAGACCGCAGCGAGGAGATCCTGCACTCCCTCGGCTTCCTCGTGGCCGTAGATCCCGACGCGGCCTCTCCGGGCTCCGTCGCCGCCGACGCCGAGCTCGCGGCCGGGCTGCCCTCGGGGGCCGGCGTCGACCTGTCCGTGACGGTCCCGCACTGGCGGCGGGGGGACGTGGAGCGGGAGGTCGACCTGATCGAGGAGGTCGCGCGCATCGACGGCGTGGACCGGCTCCCGGCCACGCTGCCGGCGCGGCCCGACCGCGGCGGCCTGCTCACCGCGCAGCAGCGCGCGCGCCGGCACGCCGAGGACGCGCTGACCGCCCAGGGCCTGTACGAGGTTCAGGGATGGAGCTTCCAGGGGCCGTCCGTGGCCGACCGGCTGCGGCTGCCCGACGAGGACCCGCGCCGGCGAGCCGTGCGGGTGCGCAACCCGCTGTCCGAGGAGCAGTCGGTCCTGCGCACGACGCTGCTGGGCTCGCTCCTGGACGCCGCGGCCCACAACGTGGCGCGCGATCGCCCGGACCTGTGGCTGTTCGAGACCGGCGGCGTGTACCTGGACGCGCCCGGTCAGCCGCTGCCCGACGAGCGCCGCCACGTCGGCGCGCTGCTGACCGGCGCCCTGGCCGCGCCGTCCTGGCGCGCGCCCGCGCCGCCGCGCGCGGATTTCTTCGCCGCCAAGGGCGTCCTGGCTGCGCTGCTGGACGCGCTGCGCGTGCCCTGGTCGGTCCGGGCGGAGCGCGAGCCGTTCCTGCACCCCGGCCGCAGCGCCACGGTGCTGCTGGACGGCGAGCCCGCGGGCTGGCTGGGGGAGGTGCACCCGCTGGTCGCCTCCGCGTGGGACCTCGACGGCGCGGCCGGGTTCGAGCTGGATCTCGACCGGGTGACCGGGCTCGCCGCCGCGCGCGCGAGCGCGTACCGCGACCTCACGAGCTTCCCGCCCGTGCGCCAGGACCTGGCCGTCGTCGTCCCCGACGAGGTCACGGCGGCGCGGGTGGAGGAGGTCGTCCGGGCGGCCGGGGGCGAGCTGCTGCGCGGCGCGCGAGTATTCGATGTCTATCGCGGCGAGCAGGTGGGGGAGGGCCGTGTCTCCCTCGCGCTCGCGCTCGAGTTCCAGGCGCCCGACCGGACGCTCACCGACGAGGAGGTGGCGAAGCTGCGCGACGCGATCGCCACCGCCCTCGCCGACGGGGTGGGAGGCGAGCTGCGTGGCTGACGCCGTCGTCATCGGCGCGGGCGGGTACGGCGGGGCTCTGTCCGCGCACCTGCTCTGGCGCCATCCCTTCTTCGAGCTGCGCCACGCCACGGCGCGGAGCGATGCGGGCCGGCGGCTGGACGACCTCTATCCCCGCTATCGCGTTCCGCTGGAGCTCGAGGAGCTGGACCTCGACCGCCACGGCGACGTGGCGGCGGCGATCGTCGCGTACCCGCACGGCGCGTCGTCGCCGGTCGTCGCGGAGCTCGTGCGCCGGGGCGTGAAGACCGTCGACCTCAGCGCCGACTTCCGCCTCCACGACCTCGACGTGTACGAGCGCTGGTACGGCGAGCACGCCGCGCCGGAGCTGCTGGAGGACGCGGTGTACGGGCTCACCGAGCTCTACCGCGAGCAGGTGGCGGACGCGGCCCTGGTCGCCAACCCCGGCTGCTACCCGACGGCGACGCTGCTGGCGCTGGCCCCGCTGGCGCGCGCCGGAGCGATCGCCGACGTGGTGGTGGACGCCAAGTCCGGCGTGTCCGGCGCCGGGCGCGCCGCCAACGACACCACCCACTTCGTCTCCGCGGACGAGAACGTCAACGCCTATGGCGTGGCCGGCCATCGCCACGCGCCGGAGATCGACCAGGAGCTGGCCGCCCTGGGGGCGCCGGTCGCCGCCACCTTCACGCCGCACCTCGTCCCCCTGGACCAGGGCGAGCTGGTGTCCTGCTACGTCACCCCCAAGCGCGAGCTCGGCGAGAGCGAGCTGCGCGAGCTGTACCGCGAGGCCTACGCGGACGAGCCGTTCGTGGAGCTGACCGACCAGCCTCCCGGCGTGCGCGACGTGCGCGACACCAACATCTGCCGCATCTCCACCCACGTCGACCCGCGCACCGGGAAGCTGATCGTGTTCGGCGCGATCGACAACCTGTGGAAGGGCGCGGCGTCCCAGGCGGTGCAGAACCTCAACCTGATGTTCGGCCGGCCCGAGGGCGAGGGGATCTCGTGACCGGGTTCTTCCGCTCGCGCTGGATCGAGCGCCCCGAGCACGTCACCGAGCTGCCCGGCGGCCTCCCGGCCGGCTTCCGGGCCGCGGGCGTGGCTTGCGGGATCAAGGAGAGCGGGTCGCCGGACCTGGCGCTGCTGGTCTCCGACTCCGCGGACACGACGAGCGCGGCGCGGTTCACGCGTTCCGGGGTCCTGGCCGCCCCGGTGCTCGTGTGCCAGGAACGCTGCGACCTGGCCTCGCTGCGCGCGATCGCCGCCAACTCCGGCAACGCCAACGCCGCCACCGGACGGCGCGGGCTGGACGCCGCGGCCAAGATGCAGGGCGCCGCCGCGATGGCCGCCGGGGTCGTGGAGCGCAGCGTCGCCGTGGCCTCGACCGGGGTCATCGGCGTCCAGCTCGACGCGTCCAAGGTCGTGGGCGGGCTCGCGCGCGCCGCCGGGGAGCTGTCCGCGGAGGGCGACGTGGCCCTGGCCGAGGCGATCCGCACCACCGACGCCTTCCCCAAGCGCGCCTCGCTGGAGGTCGCTCTGCCGTCGGGAACCGTCCGGCTGGCCGCCCAGGCCAAGGGCGCGGGGATGATCTCGCCCGGCTTCGCCACGTTGCTGTGCTTCGTCCAGACCGACGCGGCGCTGGACGCCGAGACCGCCGACCTGCTCCTCGGGGTCACGACCAAGCGGTCGTTCGAGCGCGTCTCGGTCGACGGGCAGCTCTCCACCAACGACACCGTGATCCTGATGGCCTCCGGGGCCTCGGGCGTGCGCGTCGAGCCCCAGACCCCCGACGAGCTCGCCTTCGGAGAGGCGCTGGACGCGCTGCTGCGCCAGCTCGCGCTGCTGGTGGTGGCCGACGGGGAGGGCGCGAAGCGCGTGGGGCGGGTGGTGGTGGCCGGCGGGCACGAGCTGCACGTCGAGGGCGCGGCCCGGGCGGTGGCCAATTCTCCCCTGGTCAAGGCCGCCCTGCACGGTGGCGACCCCAACTGGGGCCGGATCGCCCAGGCGGTGGGGATGGCCCTGCCCGGCACGGCGCCGCTCCCGGTGGACATCGCGATCGAGGGCGTCGCGGTCTGCTCGGCCGGGACCGCCGTCCCCTACGACGAGTCATCCCTGGCCCAGGCGGTGAGCGGGACGGAGGTCGAGTACGTCGTCGGCCTGCCCGGCGACGGCGTGGAGACCGAGGTCTTCTTCTCCGACCTCTCACACGGCTACGTGGACATCAATGCGCACTACACGACCTGACCTCGCGTTCCCGGCGCTCGCGTACGCGGTGCTCGGCGCCGCGCTGCTGGTCGCGCTCGCCGCCTGGGAGGGGCGGGCCTACCTGGAGTACTCCGACGGGGTCTACGCCTACACCGCCGATGCGATCCGCGGGGCTCCCCGCCTGTATCGCGACGTCGCCGCCGCCCAGCCGCCGGGCATCTTCTGGCTGGGCGCGTCCGTGCTGTCGCTGCACGACTCCGTGGAGGCGCTGCGCGCCGCCGTTGCCGGTCTGGCCCTCGTGCAGGGCGGGCTGGTCGCGCTCGCGGTCTCGCGGCTGACCCGCAGCGCCCCGGCGGCCGTGCTGGCCGGCCTCGCCTCCCTGCTGGCGCCGTGGAGCCTGCACGAGCACGGGGCCCTCATCCCGGAGACCGTGGGCGCGCCCGTGCTGCTGGGGGCGGCGCTGCTCGCCGCGCGCCCGCGCTGGGCGCCCGTCGCCGGAGCCCTCGGCGCGCTGGCCCTGCTGGTGAAGGTCTCGTTTCTGGCGCCGGTCGCCGCGGTCGGGGCGGTGGCGGCCCGGCGGGCCGGGTACCTCGCCGGCGCGCTCGTCGCGGGCGCGGCCGGGGCCGGGCTCTTCCTCGCCCTGTACGGGACCGCGGGGTGGGACAACGTGGTCACCGCACAGTTCCAGACCGGGGGAGCGCCGGCGGACTACGCCCTGCGCCTGTGGTCGCAGGCCGCCTGGAACCTGCTGCCCCTGCTGGCCGTCGGCCTGGCGGCCTGGGGGCTGCGCGACCGCGTGGCCGACCGCGCGCTGCTGCTCACCCTGACGGCGCTCACGCTGGGCGCCGCGGCGCTGGCCGCCGGGGTGGCCAAGAGCGGCACGTTCCTGCAGTTCCTCGTGGTCGTCGAGGCGCCCGCGGTCGCGCTCGCGGCCACGACGGTGACCTGCGGCCTGCGCGCCCTGCGCGAGGGGTCGCGGCGCCCCGCGGCGGCCTGCAGCCAGCGGGGCGCGTCTCTGCGCCCCGCGGCTGTGGCGGCCGGAGTGGCGACGGCGGGCGCGCTGGGCCTGACCGCCGCGCAGTCGGCGTCGATGCTCCTCTCGCCGACCTCGCCCGGCCTCCTGGAGCGCCCGGCCTCGCGGATCGACCTGGGCTGGCTCCAGGACGACGGGCAGGTCGCCGCCTCGGTCCGGACGGCCCGCGCCTGCCCGCCCGGGACGTCCTATTCCGGCTCCCCCTACCTGGCCTTCGTGGCCGGCCGGCGCATGCCCGGCGGCCAGCCCGACCAGTTCATCACCTTGGCGGCGGAGGTCCATGCGGGACTGCGCCGCGCCGCGCAGGCCGATAAGGCACGCTGCCCGTAATGCGCGACGTCGGAACCCTTCTCGAAGCCCTGCCGTACATCCGTGAGTTCCACGGCAAGACCGTGGTGATCAAGTACGGCGGCGCCGCCATGGAGGACCCGGCGCTGCGTGAGGAGTTCGCCCGCGACGTGGTGCTGCTCAAGTACGTCGGCCTGAACCCCATCGTGGTGCACGGCGGCGGTCCCGACATCACGAACTACATGGATCGCCTCGATCTCCCCGTGGAGTTCGTGGACGGCCTGCGGGTCTCGGACGCCGCCACGGTGGAGCTGGTCAAGATGGTCCTGGTCGGCAAGGTCAACAAGGACATCGTCCTGCGCCTGGGCCGCCACGGGCAGCCCGCGGTGGGGCTGTGCGGGGACGACGGGCTGCTGTTCCGGGTCGCCCGCCAGGCCGCGCCCAGCGGCCGGGACATCGGCTTCGTCGGGCGCATCGAGCGCGTGGACACGGACGTCCTGCACCACGTGGCCGAGGACTACATCCCGGTCATCGCCTCCGTGGGGGCCGACCGCGACGGGCAGTCCTACAACGTCAACGCGGACGAGGCGGCGGGCGCGGTGGCCGGGGCCCTGGGCGCGCTGAAGGTCATCTTCCTCACCGACGTCGAGGGCTGGCTGCGCGATCCCGCCGACTCGACCAGCGTGGTCTCCGAGGCCACCGCCGACGAGGTGCGCAAGGCGCTGCCCACGGTCGCGGGCGGGATGCGGCCCAAGCTGCAGGCCTGCGTCGAAGCGCTGGACGCGGGCGTCACCTTCGCCCACATCGTCGACGGCCGCGTGCCGCACTCGCTGCTGCTGGAGCTGTTCACCGACGCTGGCATCGGGACCAAGGTTCGCGCGTGACCCTGTCCGAGCTCCAGGCGCTCGAGCGCGAGTGCGTCGTCCCCACGTACGCGCGCGCGCCCGTGGAGTTCGTCCGTGGCGAGGGCGCGCGGCTGTGGGACGACGAGGGCCGCGAGTACCTGGACTTCCTCGCCGGGATCTCGGTCACCAGCGTCGGGCACTGCCATCCGCGGGTCGTGGCGGCGGTGACCGAGCAGGCCGCGCGGCTGAGCCACGTCACGAACCTCTTCTACACCGAGCCGTCGATGCGCCTGGCCGCCCGGCTCTCGCAGAGCTCGCTGGGCGGCAAGGTGTTCTTCTCCAACTCCGGCGCCGAGGCGATCGAGGCCGCGATCAAGCTCGTGCGCCGGGCCCGGCCGGGCAGCGAGATCGTGGTCTTCGAGGGCGCCTTCCACGGCCGGACCTACGGCGCGCTGTCCGCCACGCCGCAGGAGTCCAAGCAGGCGCCGTTCGCGCCGCTGGTCCCCGGCTTCGTCGTGGTGCCCAAGGACCCCGACGCGGTGCGCGCCGCGGTGTCGGAGAAGACCGCCGCCGTCCTGCTGGAGCCCGTCCAGGGCGAGACCGGGATCTGGCCCCTGCCCGAGGAGCTGCTGCGCGCCGCGCGCGAGGCCTGCGACGCCGCTGGGGCCGCGCTGGTCTACGACGAGATCCAGTGCGGGATGGGCCGGACCGGAACCCTGTGGGCCTACGAGCAGTCGGGCGTCGTCCCCGACGCCATGGCCAGCGCCAAGGCGCTGGGCGGCGGCTATCCCATCGGCGCGCTGATCACCGGCCCGCGGCTGGCCGACGTGCTCCAGCCCGGCGACCACGGCTCCACCTTCGCCGGCGGCCCGGTGGTCGCCGCGGCCGCGAATGCGGCGCTGGACGTGATCGACGACCCCGCCCTGCTGGCCCGCGTGCTCGAGCTGGGCGACCGTCTGGCCGCCGGGCTGGCGGAGCTCCCCGGGGCCGGCGACGTGCACGGGCGCGGGCTCATGCTCGGGGTGGAGGTCGAGGACGCGCCGGGCTTGGTCCGGCGCGCGCTGCTGGAGGAGCGGCTGGTCCTCAACGCGACCGGTCCCACCACGGTCCGCCTGCTCCCGCCGCTGATCGTGACCGAGGCGCAGGTGGACGATGCCCTGGCGCGGCTCGGGCGGGCCATCGCCGCCGGCTGACCCGTTTTGGCCTGGTGAGCACGCCTTTGGCTGCTACGCTCGCCGGGCGAGGAGGCGCCGGGATCCGTATCCGTGCGCCGACTCCCCCTGTTAATCCTCCTGCTCGCCGTGCCGCTGCTCGCGGCGCCCGCCGCCGAGGCGGCGAAGCTCCCCGCCGGGGTGCAGCGGATGACGTTCCGCTACCCGATCGACCTGCGGCCGGGAACCAACATCATCAAGATCCGCGGCGGCGTTCCCAAGCCGGCGGTGCCCGGGTACGTCGTCCGGATCAAGCCCGACCTCACCCGGCTGGACGGGTCGGTCCCGCCCACCGACCAGATCCACCTGCACCACGCGGTGTGGATCAGCTCGCGCGCCGGCGCCAACAACCCGTACTCGGGCAGCCCGTACGAGATCTTCTTCGCCACCGGCGAGGAGAAGACGATCGTCAACATCCCGCGGCCGTACGGCTACCCGGTCAAGCCCGGCGACACGTGGATCCTCAACGACATGATCCACGACCTCACCAACCGCGGCATGCGGCTCTACCTGACCTGGACGCTGGACTTCGTCCCCGCCGCGTCGGCCCTCGGGCGGCGCCTGAAGCCGGTGTCCCCGGTGTGGATGGACGTCGAGAACACGGCCTACCCGGTGTTCGACGTGGTGCGCGGCTCCGGGCGCAGCGGGCGCTTCACCTACCCCGACATGCAGCCGGGCGCCTACTCCGGGCGCCCGCAGCTCAACGAGCTCGCGGTGGAGCAGTCCGGGACGCTCGTGGGGTTCGGCGGCCACGTGCACCCGGGCGGGTTGCACACCGATCTGTACCTGCGCCGCAACGGGGCCAGCAAGCACATCTTCCGCTCCGAGGCCAAGTACTTCGGCAACCGTCCGCCGGTGTCGTGGGACCTGGCCATGACCGCCACGCCCGCCGACTGGCGCGTGCGCGTGCGCCGCGGCGACGTGCTGCGCGTCAACGCGACCTACGACACCCGCCACGGCTCCTGGTACGAGTCGATGGGGATCATGTTCGGCTGGCTCGCGCGGGACGCCACGGGCAAGGACCCGTTCACCACGCGCATCGCCACTCGCGGCGCCGTCACCCACGGCCACCTGCGCGAGAACGACAACTTCGGCGGGCGCACCACCGGCATCGCCGACCCGCTCGCGCTCCCCGACGGGTCGACGCCGGACGGGACCGTCCCCATCGCGAACTTCAAGTACCGCTTCGGCGACCTGGGGTCCCCCGGGACGCAGCGCAACCCGCCGACGGTGCCGGTGGGCTCCTCGCTGGAGTTCATCAACAAGGACACCGGCGCGGACGTGTTTCACACCGTCACCGGCTGCCGCGCCCCGTGCAACCGCTCCACCGGGATCGGCTATCCGCTGGCCAACGGCGCGATCTTCGACTCCGGCAACCTCGGCTTCGGCCCGGCCGGCTTCACCGCCGCGGTCAACCGCGACTCGTGGAAGACCCCGACGAACCTTGCTCCGGGCACCTACGCGTACCTGTGCCGCCAGCACCCCTTCATGCGTGGGGCGTTCCGCGTCGTGGCGGTCAGGTAGCTCGCCGGGCGCGTAGGCTTCGCGCCCGTGAACGAGCGCACCCGCGTATCCGACGTCCGCACCGCCTCCTACGAGGCCGATCCCGCGCAGGTGAACCGGGTCCTGCTGCTGTACTCGGGCGGCCTGGACACCAGCGTGATGCTCAAGTGGATCCAGGACGAGTACGACGCCGAGGTCGTGGCGCTCACGGTGAACCTGGGCCAGCCCGGCGAGGACTACGAGGTGGTGAAGGGCAAGGCGCTGCGGCTCGGGGCCCTGGACTGCCGGGTGGTGGACGCGCGGGAGGAGTTCGCGCGCGAGTACATTGCCCCGGCGATCAAGGCCAACGCTCTGTACGGCGGCGGCTATCCGCTCTTCACCGCGCTGGGCCGCCCCCTGATCGCGAAGCTGGCGGTGGACGTGGCGCGCGAGACCGGGTGCGACACGATCGCCCACGGGTGCACGGGCAAGGGCAACGACCAGGTCCGCATCGAGGCGACGATCGCCACGCTGGCCCCCGAGTTGCGCGTGATCGCGCCGGTGCGCTCGTGGCGGATGGGGCGCGAGGAGGAGATCGCCTACGCGCGCGAGCACGGGATCCCGGTGAAGGGCGGGACCGAGGTCGCCCCCTACTCGATCGACGACAACCTCTGGGGCCGCTCGTCGGAGGGCCGCTGGATCGAGGATCTGGACCACGCGCCCGAGGACGACGTCTTCCAGCTCGTGACGCGGCCCGAGGAGGCGCCGGACGAGGCCGAGGAGGTCTCGGTCGGGTTCGAGCGTGGGGTGCCGGTCGCCTTGAACGGCTCCCGCATGGGGCTGGTGGAGCTGATCGAGGCGGCGGGGGAGATCGGCGCTCGCCATGGCGTGGGCATCGTCGACCACCTGGAGGACCGGATCGTGGGCCTGAAGGTGCGCGACATCTACGAGGCCCCGGCGGCGACGATCCTGCTGACCGCGCACGCCGAGCTGGAGAAGCTTGTCTCCACCATCCACCAGAACCAGCTCAAGCCCGACCTCGACCGCCGCTGGGCCTATCTGGTCTACGCGGGCCTGTGGTGGGAGCCGCTGCGCGGGGACCTGGACGCCTACATGGACCGCGTCAACGAGCAGGTGACGGGGACGATCGCGCTGAAGCTGTTCAAGGGCAGCGCGCGCGTGGTGCGCCGCGAGTCGCCCAACGCCGTCTACGACGCCGCGCTGGCCGGGTTCAACGAGTCCGGCGGGCTGTTCTCCCAGCAGGCCTCGCCCGGCTTCATCGAGCTGTGGTCGCTGCAGTCGCGCATGGCCTGGCGCCTGCGCAACCGCGATCGGGACGAATGAGCCTCGGGCGGGCCGTGCTGCGGCTCATGGGGAGGCGCCTCCCCGTGACGTCGGGCACGATGTCCGTCGCCGGGTTGGAGGGGGCGGTGCAGGTGCGCCGGGACGGGCACGGGATCCCGCACGTCGCCGCGCAGGGCGACCACGACGCCTTCTTCGCGGTGGGCTTCTGTCACGGGCAGGACCGCTCCTTCCAGCTGGAGACGCTGCTTCGCGCCGCGCGGGGGACGCTGTCCGCGCTGGTGGGGGAGGAGGCGCTGCCGGTCGACCGGATGTCTCGGCGCGTCGGCTTCGCGCGCGCGGCGCAGGCCCAGCTGGCCGGGCTGGGGGAGCGCGAGCGCGCTGTCCTGGAGGCCTACACGGCCGGGGTGAACGCCGGGCGCCGGGGACGTCCGCACGAGCTGACCCTGCTGCGCTGCGACCCCACGCCCTGGACGCCGCTCGACTCGCTGGCGGCGCTGGGCCTCGTGTCCTTCGGGCTGGCCGGGAACTGGGACATGGAGCTGGGGCGGCTGCGAGTGCTGGAGCGCGACGGCCCGGAGGCGCTGCGCGCGGTGGACCCCTCCTATCCGTCCTGGCTGGCGGTGACCGCGCCCCCCGGGCGGCCGGCGGGGACGGCGGCGGACCGCCTGGCGCAGGACATGGCGGCGTTGTCCGCGGTCGCCGGCGGCGGGGGATCGAACAACTGGGCGCTGTCGGGCGCGCGCACCGCCACCGGGCGGCCGCTGGTCGCCAACGACCCGCACCTGAGCCCGACCCTCCCGGCCTTCTGGTACCTGATCCACGTGCGCACGCCGGACTGGCAGGTGGCGGGCGCGTCGGTGGTGGGCGCCCCGGGGTGGGCGGTTGGGCACAACGACTCGGTGGCCTGGGGGGTAACGAACTCCGGGGCGGATGTGGTGGATCTGTATCTCGTGGATGCCTCTTCTTTGGCGGCCTCGGAGGTCGTCGAGGAACGCATCGAGGTGAAGGGTGGGGAGCCGGTGGTGGAGCAGGTGTCTTTGACGTCGCGTGGGCCGGTGGTGGGGCTTTCTGATGGGGACGGCGGCCCGGCGGTGGCGATGCGGGCGGCGTTCCTGGAGTCGGTGCCCCTGACCGCGGTGCTGGATGCTCCGCGGGCGCGGACGTGGGGCGCTTTGCGCGACTGTTTCGAGGGTTGGCCGGGGGCTCCGTTGAATCTCGTGGGCGGTGACGACGGCGGGGCCATCGGCTGGAAGGTCACCGGCCGGGTGCCGCGGCGGGACGGTGTGTCGGGGCTGCTGCCGCAGCCCTGGTCGGGGCCGGACTGGGATGGGTTCGTGGCCTATTCCTCACTGCCGGGCATCGAGGACCCGCCCGAGGGGTTTGTGGCCACCGCGAACAACAAGCCCGTGCCCGACGGGGACGGTCCCCAGAGCGGTGCCGATGGGATGGACGGGGAGCACGTTGCGCCGATCACGGATGGGTCCGGTCCCTGGATCGGGGCGGATTGGATGGACGGTTACCGCGTCCAGCGCATCTCCGAGGAGCTGGCCGCGCGGTCGGACTGGGACGTCGACGACGCTCTGGCGCTGCAGCGCGACGTCCGGTCGCTGGTCTGGCGCGACGTGCGCGACAGCGTGCTGTCGGCGCCGCGCGAGGAGCCGCGCGCTCGCCGCGCTGTCGATCTGCTGCACGGGTGGGACGGGGAGATGGCGGCCGACTCGCAGCCGGCGGCGCTGTTCGCCCTGTGGCTGGCCGAGATGTCGCGCCGCGCGGCGGCGGCGAAGGCTCCGCGCAGCGTGGAGTGGGCGCTGGGGAAGGGGTCGAGCCCGTTCACCCCCCATACCTACGTCGGGCTGCGCCAGGCCGGCCACCTGGCGCGGTTGCTGCGCGAGCGCCCCGAGGGCTGGTTCGCGGACGGCTGGGACGCCGAGGTGGCGGGCGCCCTGTCGGTCTGCCTCGAGCGCCTGGAGCGGGAGTTCCCGGATGGTTGGGCGTGGGGCTCGGTGCGGACGCTGACCCTTCGCCATCCCGCGGGCGCGCGCAAGCCGTTCGACCGCGTCTTCAACCTCGGGCCGATCCCCTACGCGGGCGACACCAACACGGTGTCCCAGGCCGCGACCCCCCCGCTGGACCCGCGCTGCGACCCGCTGTACCTCGCCACGCTGCGGATCGTGATGGACGTCGGCGACTGGGACCGCACCCGGGTCGTCCTGGCCGGCGGCCAGTCCGGGAACCCCCTGTCGCCCCACTACTCGGATCTGTTCGAGGTGTGGCGGCGGGGCTCGGCCGTGCCGTTCGTGTTCTCCGAGGACGCGGTGGTGGCGGCGACTGTCTCGACGTTGGAGCTGCGGCCGGCGTGAGGTGACCGCTTCGCGGCGGTGGAGGTGGCGCCGGGCGGGTAGAACGGCGGCCGGGTGGGGGGGTGGCGCGGGTTGCCGGGGCGCGTCCGCGGGGCCGGGGTGCGCTTGCGGCGGCGCGCGCCGGGTAGGATCGTCCCGATGAGCCGCTTCGGCTACCAGGCGCTCGGATTCGCGGTGTGGAACGGCGCCAAGTGGTACGCCCGCCGCCGCTACGGCGACGTCCCGCGCAAGCTCGCGCTCGGCAGTCTCCTCGTCGCCGTCCTCGCCGCTCTGCTCGTGGCCGGCAAGCGCGCCGCCGGCGATTAGCCGCCGCCACCCGCGCGACGTTGACTACCTATATGGGCGTCAACGTCGATCAGCCCCGCGACGTTTCCTACGTATATCGGGGTTAACGTAGGTCGGTCGGGCCGCGCGCCCGGTCCGGGCGCTTGCGGCCCTGGCCCGTGCGTCCGCCGCCGCGCCTAGCCTCCGGCCCATGGTGCAACCGAGGTCGCGTGAGGGCGACGGGTCCATTGGCCTGCGCGTGGAGCGGGTCGATCTCGTCCCGACGGACCTGGGGACCGTCATCGTGCGGATCGCGGGCCGCTGGTCGGGTGAGCCGGTCCCCGCCCGTCCTGTGCTCCAGGCCGGCGAGCGCCGGTTCGACGCCCTGCCCGAGAGCTCGGGCGCGGCCGAGCGCGCCGCGGCGGGCGCCGGCTCGTTCCGAGCCGCCTTCTCGGTGCCCGAGGAGCTGCGGCCCTCGCTCCTGGGAGTGATGCGCCTCAGCGTGGGGGAGACGGAGGTCGCTTTGCCCGCGGCCGCCGAGATCGAGGGCTCCACGTCCGGCTCCCTGGGGACCGTCGTGGACCGGGCCGTCCTGGCCGAACGCCGGGCGCGGCGGGCCGAGATGGCCGAGGAGTCCGTGGCGCAGCGCGCCGAGGAGGCGGAGAACAGCGTGGCCGCGCTGGAGGGTGAGCTCGCCAAGCTGGAGCTGCGGTTGGAGCAGACCCGGTCCGAGCGCGCCGAGCTGGAGGCCGCGCTGGCCGACACCGCCCGCGAGGCGCGCACCGCCGCCCAGCGAGCGCACGCCGAGCGCCGTCGCCGGGAGGAGTTGGTGGAGGAGGCCGCGGCTCGGATCGACGAGGCCGAGCACGACGCCACCCGGCTGCGCGCCCGTCAGCAGGTGCGCGACGAGCGCGAGCAGGCGCTGTCCGCGGAGATCGAGGCCCTGCGCCGCCGAGTCTCGGAGGCGGAGCACGCCGCCGCGGCGGCCGACGCGGCGCGGCGCCAGGCCGAGGAAGACGCCCGCTCCGCCCGCCCACCGCTGCGCGACGCACAACGAGAGATCCTGGCCGCGGAGGCAGCGACGGCCCAGCGCGCACGGGCAAGACCCGCGTCATCCCGGCGCGACGAAGCACCCCCAATCCCCGCCACCCACGCCCGACCCGCCACCTCCTCGGCGCCGGCCGTTCGTCCCGGCACGCCCGCGGCGTCGGCCGTTCATGCCGCCACCCACGCCCTACCCGCCACCTCCTCGTCGCCGGCCGTTCATCCCAGCACTCCGCCGACGCCGGGCGACCCCCTCACCCACCTCCTCACCGCCGAGGGCAGAGCGGTCCAGGCCCACACCCTGGCCGCGCAGCCCACCGACCTGCACGAGGAGTCGCGCCGGGCGGCCAGCGCCGTGGCGGAGGCGGCGTGGACCCTGGCCGAGGCTCGCGACGCGATGGGCGGCGTCGCTGGCGGCGTGGAGGTGGCGAACGCGGCTCTGGCGCGCGCGGAGGCGGAGCGCGACGCGCTGGCCGCCGAGCGCGAGCGGCTGGCGCAGGCGCGTGCCGCGGCAGAGGCGGAGGTCCGCCGGCTGCGCGAGGAGCTGACGTCGAAGAGCGAGGCCCAGGCGCGGGCGCAGCGCGCGATCGCCGAGCTGGGCTCCCGCATCGAGGAGCTGCAGCAGGCGGCCCAGGCCGCGCGGCGAAGCGCGGAAGCCGAGGCCGCTGTCCGCGAGCTGGCGTCCGCGGCCGGGGAAGCCCTGGCCGAGGCGGAGCGCCGCATCGAGGACGCACACCGAGCGGCGAGCGAGGCCCAGGACCGCCTCGACCGCGAACGCGTGGACCGCGAGCGCGCGGAGGCCGAGCTGCGCTCCGCCTTCGACCGGGAACGCCAGAGCCTCCAGAGCCGCCTGGAACAGGCGACCACCGGGCTCCGCGAAGACCTCGAGACCCGCATCGCCGCCCTCGAGGCCGACCTCCAGGCCGAACGCCACGCCCGCGAGGCCGAGAACCGGGAGACGGAGCCCACCGGCAGGGAGGCCGCGAGGGCGGAGACCAGCCCCGCCCAGACCACTCCCTCGATGCCCGAGGCCGGCGCAGAGACGGCAAGTGCGGAGACCAGTCCGGCCGAAAGCGACACAGCGGAGCCGGCGACAACCCCAACGCCCTGGCTCCCCGCCGCCCTCGAGCGTCTCGCCGCCACCAACCCCGAGGCCGCCGCGCGTCTCGGAGTGGAGCTCCTGGCCGCCCAGGCGCTGAACGCTGAGCAGCCGCTCGCCTACGACCTGCGCGTCGCGGACATCGGCTGGCACGCGGTCACGCTCAGCGACGGGCGGGGAACGGTGGCGCCGCTGGAGTCCCACCGGGGCCGCAGAGAGGCCGACTTCCGCCTCGACCTCGACGCCAAGGCGCTCGCGCGGCTGCTCGCCGCGGGCGGCGCCGCGAAGCTGCGTCAGGCCGGGCACGCCAAGGTCCGGGGCACGCTGCGCCGCCGTCGTGCTCTAAGGGCGATCCCCGCCGCCGAGCTGGACCTCGCCCGGCTGGCCGCTGCGAACGTCTGGCCCGATCCGGGCCTGGTCATGCAGGCCCTGGCCGGCCTGGTCGACCCCGAGTGGACCCGGGGGCACACGTTCGCCGTGGCGCTCGTCGTCCTCGGGCCTCGCGGCGGGCGCTGGCGCGTGCGCGCGGCCGACGGCGACCCCCTCGGCGTCGGGCCGGCGAGGACCGCAGAGGAGGCCGACGCCACCGTCCGGATGACCCAGGCGGCCTATCAGCGCCTGCTGGCCACCGGCCCCGCGCCCGAGGATCGCCGGACGCTGGTCAGCGGGGATGTCCGCGCCGTGGCCCTGTTGACCGGCTGGATCGCCCGCGCGCAGCGCAGCACGGCCTGATCGCGGCCGGGCGCACCAGGCGCGACGGGCTCACCAGGCGGCCGTCACCCGAGGACCCCGCTAGTTCCGCGAAACGGCTCAAACAGAGCCATTCGCGAGGGGGTTTGCCGCCGGGAGGGCGCCTATGCTCAGACACCCCGTGAGCACCCCCGCCTGCGCCCACCTCCATGTCCATTCCGAGTACTCGCTGCTCGACGGGGCCTGCAAGATCGAGGCGCTCGCGGCCCGCGCGGCCGAGCTGGGACAGCCGGCCCTCGGCCTGACCGACCACGGGGTCATGAACGGGGCGGTCGAGCTCTACAAGGCCGCCCGCAAGCACGGGATCAAGCCCATCGTCGGCTGCGAGGTCTACTTCGTCGACGACCGCCACGCGCGCCCCGGCGGCCGCGTCGAGCGCAACCACCTCACGCTCCTGGCCGCCGACGACGCCGGGTACCGCAACCTGGTCAAGCTGTCCTCGGGCGGCTTCCTGGAGGGCCTGCACCGCGGCAAGCCCGCGGTCGACATGGAGGCCCTGGCCTCCCACGCAAATGGCGTCATCGCCCTCACCGGTTGCCTGCAGTCGCGCATGAACCAGCGCGTGGTCGAGGGGCGCCTCGCCGACGCTCGCGCTCATCTCGACGAGCTCATCCAGGCCTTCGGGCCCGAGCAGGTCTACCTCGAGGTCCAGAAGAACGGGATCCCCGAGCAGGACCGCGTCAACGAGGCCGCCGTCCGCTTCGCCCAGGAAACCGGGCGCCCGCTCGTGGCCACCGGCGACGTCCACTACCTGCGCCGCGAGGACTACGACCACCACCAGGCGCTGCTGTGCGTGCAGACCAAGAGCACGCTGGATGCCCCCAAGCTCACCTTCGACACCAACGAGTTCTACCTGCGCTCCAGCCAGGAGATGGCCGACCACTTCGCGCAGTGGCCGGAGGCGCTGGAGGCGACGCTGCAGATCGCCGAGCGCTGCAACGTCGAGCTGGAGCTGGGCAAGCAGCTGATCCCCAGCTACGAGACCCCGACGGGGGAGCCCGAGGCCGCGTACCTGCGCGAGCTCGTCCAGCTGGGCCTGCGGCTGCGCTACGGCGACCCGGTCCCCGCGGAGGCCCAGGAGCGGGCGGACTTCGAGCTCGGCGTGATCGACCAGATGGGCTTCTCCGCCTACTTCCTGATCGTGTGGGACTTCGTCCGCTACGCCAAGGAGAACGGCATCGCCGTCGGCCCGGGGAGAGGCTCGGCCGCGGGCTCGATCGTCTCTTACTGCCTGTCCATCACCGACGTGGACCCGCTGCGCTACGACCTGCTGTTCGAACGCTTCCTGAACCCCGAGCGGGTGTCCATGCCGGACATCGACATCGACTTCTCCGTGCGCGGGCGCGAGCGCGTGATCCGCTACGTGACCGAGAAGTACGGCTCCGACCGCGTGGCGCAGATCGTCACCTTCGGCAAGATGTTCCCGCGCGCGGCCACGCGCGACGCAGCGCGCGTCCTGGGCCGCGACTACGCCGACGGCGACCGCCTGGCCAAGCTCATCCCCGAGCCCATCATGGGCCGCTCCCCGAGCTTCGAGGACTGCCTCAAGGCGGGCGAGCCGCTGCGCAAGGCGGTCGACGAGGCACCATCCGACAAGCAGATCGTGGACCTGGCCCAGGGGCTGGAGGGGATCGTGCGCAATTCCTCCATCCACGCCGCCGCCGTGGTGATCGCCGACCGGCCGCTGACCGACATCGTCCCCCTCCAGCTGGCCGAGGCCACGGGCGGCACGCGCGACGAGAATGGCGACCGCGTGTACCGGACGGTCACCCAGTTCTCCATGAAGCCGATCGAGGAGATCGGCCTGCTGAAGATGGACTTCCTGGGCCTGCGCAACCTCGACGTGATCGAGGACGCGATCCAGATCATCGAGCGCTCGACGGGCAGTCGCCCGGACATGACCACGCTGCCGCTGGACGACCCCCGGACCTACGAGATGCTGGGCCGGGGTGACTCGGTCGGCGTCTTCCAGTTCGAGTCCGAGGGGATGCGCGAGGCCCTGAAGAAAGTGCAGCCCACCGAGTTCGAGGACCTGGTCGCGCTGGTCGCCCTGTACCGGCCGGGCGCCATGGACCAGATCCCCACTTACGCCCGCGGCAAGCGCAACCCCGAGTCCGTCACCTACCGCGACCAGCGCCTGCTCCCGATCCTCCAGGCCACCAAGGGAGTGATCCTCTACCAGGAGCAGGCGATGCAGATCGCCAAGGAGCTGGCCGGCTTCTCCGGGGCCAAGGCCGACGACCTGCGCAAGGCGATCGGAAAGAAGAACCGCGAGGCGATGGGCAAGCTGCGGCCCGAGTTCTTCGAGGGCTGCCGGGCCTCGGGGATCGACGCGCAGACCATCGAATGGCTGTGGCAGACCAACGAGAAGTCCGCCGACTACTCCTTCAACCGCAGCCACGCGGCCTGCTACGCGCTGATCGCCTACCGCACGGCCTGGCTGAAGGCCAACTTCCCGGCGGAGTACATGGCGGCGCTGATCTCCTCGGTGATGGACACCAAGGACAAGGTGCCGTTCTTCGTCGCGCGGTGCGAGGAGATGGGGATCCAGATCCTCCCGCCGTGCGTGAACGAGTCCGACCACGAGTTCGTGGTGGTGGACGGCAACATCCGCTTCGGCCTGGACGCCGTGAAGGGCATCGGCTACGCCGCCGTGGAGGCGATCAAGCGCGCCCGCGACGAGGGCGGCCCGTTCGAGTCGCTGTGGGACTTCTGCGAGCGCGTCGACGCGCGGACGGTCAACAAGCGCTCGATCGAGGCGCTGGTCAAGTGCGGCGCCTTCGACTGCACCGGCGCCTCGCGCCGGGGGATGCTGTCCGTGCTGGAGTCCGCGCAGGGCGCGGGGCAGAAGGCCCAGGAGGACGCGCAGATCGGGCAGGGCTCGATCTTCGACCTCGGCGGCGACGCGCCGGCGACGCCCGGCGGGCCGCGGCGCGGCCCCTTCGCGCCCACGCACCCCGCGATCCCGGCGGAGGAGTTCGACCGCACCGCGCTGCTGGCCGCGGAGAAGGAGGCGCTGGGGCTGTTCATCTCCGAGCACCCGCTCAAGGCGGTCCGCGGCGCCCTGGCCGCCCGCACCGACTGCTCGCTCACCGACCTCGCGGGCAAGCGCGACGGCGAGTGGGCTCGGGTCGGGGGGATCGTGACCGCCACCAAGCGCATCCGCACCAAGAAGGGCGACCCGATGATGTTCGCCACCCTGGACGACCTCGAGGCCCAGGTCGAGCTGCTGGTGTTCGGGAACGTCCTGTCGGCGTCCGAGGACGCGCTGGCCGTGGACCGGATCCTGACCGTCCGCGGGCGCGTGGACCACAAGGACGGGACCACCTGCCTGATCGTGCAGGAGGCCGAGGAGTTCGCGCCCTCCGACGACGAGGTCGCCGCCGCGCAGGCCCGGGCCGTCGCGCTGGAGGCGGCGCGCCGGCGCAGCGTGCGCCTGCGACTGGACGCGACCCGGTTGCCCGCGAGCATCCTGGACGACCTCAAGACCGTGCTGGAGCGCCACCCCGGGGAGTCCGAGGTGATCCTGGTGATGACCACCTCCAGCGGCGAGCGCCGCCTGCGCTTCGGCGACGGCTTCCGGGTGAAGATCGGCGCCGGCCTCAACGCCGAGCTCGACGACCTGCTCGGCGACGCCGCCCTCAGCGCCGCCTAGCCAGCCCCTCCGCGCGCAGCTCGCGCAGCAGGTCGACGTCGCCCTTGGCGGGCGCCTTGCCCTCGATCCCGGGTCCCTCGAAGATCACCGGCAGGTTCTCGAAGCGCGGCTCGGACAGGAAGACGCCGATGCCCTCGCGGCCGATCTCGCCCTCGCCCAGGGGCGCGTGGCGGTCGACGTTGGAGCCCAGCGGCGTCTTGGAGTCGTTGACGTGCAGGGATCCCAGGCGCTCCAGTCCCACGACCTCCACGCACTCGTCGATCACCGCGCCCAGGGACTCCGCAGTGGAGACGTCGAACCCCGAGGCCCACAGGTGGCAGGAGTCCAGGCACATCCCCAGGCGCTCGTCGCCGCCGGCCTGCTCGATCAGCCCGGCCAGCTCGTGGAAGGAGCGCCCGAGCGTCCCGCCCGAGCCCGCCGTGTTCTCCAGGTGCAGCGGACAGTCTTGCGACTCGGCCAGCGCCTCGCGGATCACGCCGGCCGCCCGCGTCACCGCCCGCGCTGTGGCGTCCTCGTCGGCGCCCAGCAGGGCGCTGCCGGCGTGCAGGACGACGCCCTGCGCGCCCAGGGCCGCGCCCGAGCGCAGGGCGATGGTCAGCGAGTTCAGCGACTTGGCCCGGATCTCCGCGTCCTCGGAGGCGCAGTTGATCAGGTAGACCGCGTGGATCACGCACGCCTCAACCACATCCGAGGCGGCCACCGCGGCGCGGTACGCCTCCAGCTCCTCCTCGGTGTACTCGCGCGCCCGCCAGGCGCGCGGGTTCTGGTTGAAGAACTGGATCGCCTGGGCGCCGCGCTCCTCGCCGCGCGCGACGGCGTTGGCGGGACCGCCCGCGGGCGAGACATGCGCTCCAACTAGCATCCGGCCGACCTCATGAGGGTTCGATTCGCTCCTTCTCCGACGGGGGCGCTGCACATCGGCGGCGCCCGGACCGCGCTCTACAACTGGCTGCTCGCCCGCGGCGGCGGCGGCGAGCTGCTGCTGCGCGTCGAAGATACCGACCGCGAGCGATCCACCCCCGCGAACGTGGAGCAGATCTTCGACGCGCTGCGCTGGCTCGGGCTCGACTGGGATGGCGACCCGGTGTTCCAGTCCAAGCGCGCCGAGCGCCACGAGGAGGTGCTGACCCGCCTGCTGGAGGAGGGCAAGGCCTACCGCTCCAACGCGACGGCCGAGGACGTGAAGGCCTACAAGGCCCAGCACGGCGACGAGCGCGGGTTCCGGGGCGAGCCCGAGGCCGACGGCGCGATCCGGCTGCGCGTGCCCGACGAGGGGGAGACGGTGGTCGAGGATCTGATCCGCGGCACCACCACCTTCCGCCACTCCCACCTCGACGAGCCCGTGATCGCACGCGCCGACGGCTCGGTCCTCTACAACTTCGCGGTCGCCGTGGATGACCTCGACGGCGGCGTCACCCACGTGGTCCGCGGCGAGGACCACCTGTCCAACACGCCCAAGCAGCTGCTGGTCTTCGAGGCGCTGGGGGAGCGGCCGCCGGTCTACGCCCACCTCCCGCTGCTGCACGGGCCCGACGGCAAGAAGCTGTCCAAGCGCCACGGCGCCGCCTCGGTGCAGGAGCTGCGCGACGCCGGCTATCTCCCCGAGGCGGTCCGCAACTACCTGGCCCTGCTGGGCTGGGGTCACGGGGACGACACCAAGCTGTCCACCGAGGAGCTGCAGCGACTGTTCCGCGTGGAGGACGTCGCGCGCAACCCGGCCCGCTTCGACGAGCAAAAGCTGCGCTGGCTCAACGGCCTCTACCTGCGCGAGCTCCCGCTGGAGGAGCTGACGCGGCGCCTGGAGGAGTTCACGGGCCGCGAGGGCCTGGGCCCGGCGGTCGCGATCTCGCGCGAGAAGATCCAGACCCTGGCCGACTTCTGGCCACTGGCCGGGTTCGTGTTCGATGGCCCCGCGGACGACCCGGAGGCCCGCGAGCGCGTGCTGGGCCGCGAGGGGGCCCGCGAGGCGCTGGCCGCCGCGCGCGCGGCGCTCGCCGAGGTCGAGCCCTTCGATCCCGAGACGGTGGAGACGGCCCTGCGCGGGGTGGTGGAGGCCCGGGGCGTCAAGCCCAAGGACGTCTTCCAGCCCGTGCGCGTGGCCCTGGCCGGGACCACCGTGTCACCGGGGATCTTCGAGACGGTCGCCGTGTTGGGCCGTGACGAGGCGCTGCGCCGCATCGACGCCGCCCTCGACAGGTGAGGATCCGGTCTGCACTATCTGTCTAAACCATTCGTCCATCGCTGCCGATACTGCTGGCAATGGCGCCCGCTGCCGCATCCGTGCCTGTAAACCCTCCTGACGCCCCCTTCCGCTCCGACGCCGTCGAGGTCTCTCGACGCCATAACGAGGGGCACGGGCGGAGGCTGACCGCTGCCTTCGACGCGCTGGAGGCCTTCCCGGCCCTGGCCGAGTCGCGCAACCGCATCCTGCGCCTGTTCAGCCAGGACCAGCCCTCCACCTCGGAGCTCGTCGCCGCGGTGGAGTCCGACGTCGCCCTCGCCGTGGCCGTGCTGCGCCTGGCCAACCAGGTGGAGGGCAAGACCCGCGGCAAGGTGGAGAGCGTCGTCAAGGCGGTCGAGGTCCTCACGCCCGAGGCCGTCCACGCCCTGGCCAGCCGCGCCCGCACCTTCGACTTCTTCGAGCGCTCCGGGGTGTGGGACGTCGCTCCCGAGCACTTCCGGCTGCACGCGCTGGCCACCCAGCGCGCCGCCGACCGTCTGGCCGGCGAGCTCAGCTACACGCACCGCGACCGCCTGATGGTCACGGCGATGCTGCACGACATCGGCAAGCTGGTCCTCATCCACGCCTATCCCGGCTATCCCGACAACGTCCACGGGGACGCCCGCACGCCCGAGGAGCGCATCCACCGCGAGCGCCGCGACCTCGGCGTCGACCATGCGCTGGTCGGCGGGGTCCTGGCCCGCCGCTGGGGCCTGCCCAAGGCGATCGCCTCCACGATCGAGCGCCACCACTCCGACGACATCGGCGAGGAGGACGCGTACGTCCGGCTGGCCGACATGCTCGCCCACTACGGGCAGGGCAGCCCGATCTCCCCGGCCGAGCTGCTCAAGGCGGCCCGCCGCATCGGCCTCAGCCCCCCGGCCCTGCGCCGCGTGATGTACGAGCTTCCCTACCCGCAGAACGGGCGCCAGCGCCAGATCGACCCCTGTCCGCTCTCCGAGCGCGAGCAGGAGGTCCTCAAGCGCCTGGCCACGGGCAAGGTGTACAAGCAGATCGCCTCCGAGCTATCGCTGTCCACCAGCACCGTCCGCACCCACCTGCACAACATCTACGGCAAGCTCGGGGCGGTCGACCGGGCGCAGGCCGTCCTCGTCGCCACCGAGCGCGGCTGGATCTAGGGGCGCGCGCCGCCCGCGGCGCCAGCGCTCCCACAGCCACCACGCGGCAGCCACGCCGGCCGCATCGATCGCCACGTCCAGGGGGGAGGCGACCCGCTTGTGGACGAAGTGCTGGTGGAACTCGTCCGTGACCGCGTAGCCGATGGCGATCGCGGCGGCCCAGCCGGTCGCCCGCCAGCCCAGCGCGCGCAGCCACAGGAACCACAGCAGCCCGAACTCGCCGGCGTGGATGATCTTGCGCAGGATGAGGTCGATGAGCCCCAGGCCCGACTTGAGGTCGGCCTGGGCGCTGAGGAAGAAGATCAGGCCCATCAGGGCGAGCGGAGGGCCGAAGCGCAGGACCAGTCGCATAAGGTGGGAAGGGTAGGGAGCCAGCGATGATCTCCATCACCTCGAAGTCCCCGTACGCGCTGCAGGCCCTGGCCGAGCTGGGCCGCTCCGACGGCAGCGCGCCCGTGCCCATCGGCGAGCTGGCCCGCCGCCGCGACATCCCGGTCCAGTTCCTGGAGCAGCTCTTCGCCGTGCTGCGCCGCGGAGGGATCCTGCGCTCCCAGCGGGGGGTGAAGGGCGGCTACTCGTTCGCCCGCGAGCCATCCGAGATCACCGTGCTCGAGCTGGTCGAGCTGCTCGACGGTCCCGTCGGCGCCGACGCCAAGGGAGTCTTCGCGGACGCGGCGGGCGCGGCCCGCGAGATCCTCGCCGCCACCACAATCGCCGACGTGGTCGAGCGCGAGCGCCGCGACTCGGGCTCGACGATGTACTACATCTAGCGGCGGTTTTGCGCCCCCTCCTCCGGGTATGCGGTCGGCCCGTTCACACGATCAATGGAGGACCGCATGGAAGCAAGCAGAGTGAGCCGTACCGAGGCAGCGGGGCGCCGCCTGTCGACCGAGACCCGGCGCGCGCCGCTGACCTCCGAGTTCTGGGCCTACGTCCTCGTGGTGCTCGCCACCCTGATCGCGGCGGACAACATCGGCGGCGGTTCGGGCCGCGACTACTTCACCGCGGACAAGGCGTGGCTGTACGTCGTCATCCTCACCATCGGGTTCGTGCTGGCTCGCGGCTGGGCGAAGTCCGGCGTGCGCGAGCGCTACTGGGAGACGAGCGCGGGCGACGACGCGGGCGAGGGTGCACCGCTCGCCGATCGCCTGAAGGCCGCGGCGAACGTCATCAAGGAAGGCGAGCCCAGCCCCGGCGCCGGTCCCACGACCGACACCGGCGGCACCGCCGGAGCGCGGCCCGGGCTCTAGGACGAACACTCCGGTGAGCCGGTGAGCGACGCCGACTTCAAGGACGCCGTCGACCTCGTATCCAAGGTCATCGACGGCGCCGGCGTGGTCGTCGTGGTCGTCGGGTTGCTCCTGGCCACCGGAGCGTTCGTGCTGTCGCAGCGCGACCGCGACCGGCGCCCGCTGGCCTACCGTGCCTACCGCCAGCAGGTCGGCAAGGCCATCCTGCTGGGACTCGAGTTCCTGATCGCCGCCGACATCATCCGCACGGTGGCCGTCTCGCCCAGCTTCCGTGGCGTCGGGGTCCTGGCGGTCGTGGTTGCGGTGCGGACCTTCCTCAGCTTCACCCTGGCCGTCGAGCTGGACGGTCGCTGGCCGTGGCAGTCGCGCCAGCCGCCGTCGCGCAGCTAGAGCCCGTCGCGGGTTATGGTGGCGGGAATGCCCCGAATCCCGATCAACATCGCGGACCATGTCGGCGACACCCCGATGGTGCAGCTGACGCGGATGGGCGCGCAGGGCGTCGAGCTGTTCGCCAAGCTGGAGCAGTACAACCCGGGCGGGAGCGTCAAGGACCGCATCGGGGTGGCGATGATCGAGGCCGCCGAGGCCGAGGGCCGCATCGAGCCCGGCCGCACCACCATCGTCGAGGCCACGAGCGGGAACACCGGCATCGCGCTCGCCTTCGTGTGCGCCGCCAAGGGCTACGAGCTCGTTCTGACCCTGCCGCAGGGCATGAGCCGCGAGCGCACGGGCCTGCTGCGCCTGTACGGCGCCCAGGTCCAGGAGGTCGAGTCGCTGGGTGGGATGGACGAGGCGGTCGCGGCCGCGCGCCGCATGGCCGAGGGCGAGGACGCCTTCCTGCCCGACCAGTTCTCCAATCCCGCCAATCCCGAGGTGCACCGGCGCACCACGGCGCCGGAGATCCTCGACGCGCTGGACGGGCGCGTGGACGTGCTGGTCGCCGGCGTGGGGACCGGCGGCACGATCACGGGCGTGGGGGAGGTCCTCAAGGACCGCAACCCCGACGCCCGCGTGGTCGCGGTGGAGCCGGCGGGCTCGGCCGTGCTCTCCGGCCGCCCGCCGGGGCCGCACCGGATCCAGGGGATCGGCGCCGGCTTCGTCCCGGCCGTGCTCAACCGCGACGTGATCGACGAGATCCTGCCGGTGACCGACGAGGCGGCGATCGAGACGGCACGACTGATGGCGCGCAACGAGGGCGTGCTGGCCGGGATCTCCGGCGGCGCGGCCGTGGCCGCGGCCCTGGAGGTGGCGGGGCGTCCCGAGTCGCGCGACCGGCGGATCGTCGTGGTCGTCCCCGACTCCGGCGAGCGCTACGTCTCCACGCCGTTCTTCGCCCCGTAGGGCGACGCGCGTGCACTTGACCGCCATATAGGCGGCAAACTGCACGCGCATGGTCGCGAGGCGGGGGGCAGGTACTCTTTTGCAATGCTCGGTATGGGCACCCTGGCCCGCTTGGCGGGGGAGGTTCGGCGCGACGTCGCGGCGGCGCGCGACCGCGACCCGGCGGCTCGCGGCGTCGGCCCGGGCGAGATCCTGGCGGCCTGGCCCGGCGTGCACGCGCTCCTCAGCCATCGCGTCGCGCACGCGCTGCACGAGGTGGGAGTCCCGGTCGCGCCGCGGACGATGGCCTATTTCTCGCGCGCGCTGACCGGCATCGAGATCCATCCGGCCGCCCGGATCGGTGAGGGGTTCTTCGTCGACCACGGGATGGGCGTGGTGATCGGCGAGACCGCCGAGATCGGCCGCGACGTCACGCTCTACCAGGGCGTCACGCTCGGGGGCACCGGCTTCGCCACCGGCAAACGGCACCCGACCGTGCAGGACAACGTGACCATCGGGTCGGGCGCCAAGCTGCTCGGGCCGATCACGGTCGGCCACGGCGCGAAGATCGGCGCCAACAGCGTGGTGATCCATGACGTGCCTCCGAACTCCACCGTCGTCGGCAATCCCGGCCACCCGGTCCGCGTGGAGGGCCGCCGGCCGGAGGGCCCCGACGCCGACTGGGTCCACCTGCCGGACCCGATCGCCGACGCCATCGCCGGGCTGGCCAGCCGCATCGGGGCACTGGAGCGCGCGGTGGCCGAGCTGGCGGGGGAGTCGGGGGACGGGGACGACCCGCCCGCCGAGGTCCGGCCGCTGCGCCCCGCCGGGGGGCCCAGCCCCGCCGGCGGCTAGTAGTAGACCGACCGCGCGCGGTGCCGCGGCAGCGCCTTGTAGCGCGGCGACTGGCCGTGGTTCCACAGCCAGCCGTCCAGGATGCGCGGGTGCACGCCGAGGCGGGGAGCGAGCAGCTCGCAGGCGTGCACCGCGCACGCGCGGATCTCGACCTCCTCTCTCGAGCCTGCCTCCAGCCGCTCGCCGGCGTCGATGCGGGCGGCGAGCGCGGGGTCGTAGCGCAGCACGCCGTCGACGCGCAGGACGTGGGGGACCAGGTTGTCGGCGAAGATCGTCAGCCGGTCGAGGTCGCCGAACTCGGCGATACACGCGAGCGCGAGGTCGTGGGGGACGATCTGGGCCCGCTTGAAGAATCCGCGGTCGTCGAAGAACGGCATCCCGGCGGCGAGCTGCTGCGCCAGGCGCTCCGCGCTCCCGTCCGCGGCCGCGATCGCCTCCAAGGCGTCCCGGTCGCCCAGCCAGGCGCCGAGGTCGTTCAGGGCGCGCGCGTAGAGGGCCATCAGCTCGTGGCCGGGGTCCTGGCCCAGGACGCTCGCGAGGTCCGTTGCGCGCAGGGCCCTCAGGTCCGCGCCCGACCACGGGCCGTGCGCCCGGAAGCGGTCCGCGAGCGCCGAGGAGATAGTGAAGTAGCCCGAGCACCCAGGGCGCTTGCGCAGGGTGGGAAACCAGCCCGAGCCAAAGTTGATCGAGTCCAGGGCGAGGAGATACGCGGCCACGTCGTCGCGCGACCCGTCCAGGAAATGGCGCTGCGGGTCCAGGGCGGGCGCCGGGCCCGGCTCGACGCCGTCCAGGCGGTCGACATCGATCGTCACGAGCTGCGCCCCGGAGGCCACGCGCGCCGCGTGGGCGCGAACCTCGTCGCACAGGCCCATGCCCGGCAGGCTACGGTGACCCGATGGCAGACGAGGACGAGACCGGCTCGATCGCCTCCTCCGGGAGCCTCGGCTCCATCGCATCCGTGGGGAGCATCGGCTCGATCGGGAGCATCGGGAGCATCGGGTCGATCGGGAGCATCGGGAGCATCGGGTCGATCGGCTCGATCGGCTCGATCGGCAGCATCGCGTCCATCGGCTCGATCGGCTGCATCGGCTCGATCGGGAGCATCGGGACGATCGGCGCCGTCGGCGGGCCCGCCGGCGCGGGCGGGGGACAGAGCACCCTCTGGAGCGCCCTCACCTCCTTCCTGATTCTTTTCCTCCTAGCCGGCTCCGCGCGCTGAGCCGGCGTGGGCCCGGACGCTCCGCGCCGGGCGCTACGGTTCGGCGCCCATGGCGGACGCCCCCACCCAGGACATCGACGCGCTGCTCTCCGGGCTCAACGAGCCCCAGCGCGAGGCCGTCACCTACGGCGAGGGGCCGCTGCTGATCCTGGCCGGGGCGGGGTCGGGCAAGACCCGCGTCCTGACCCACCGCATCGCCTACCTGGTGCGCTCCGGGCAGGTGCGGGCGGGCGAGCTGCTGGCCATCACCTTCACCAACAAGGCGGCGCAGGAGATGCGCGACCGCGTCGAGCTCCTGCTGGGTCGCAGCGTGCGCGGGATGTGGGTGATGACCTTCCACTCCGCCTGCGCCCGGATGCTGCGCGCCGACGCCCACCGGCTCGGCTACACCCGCTCCTTCACGATCTACGACCAGGCCGACAGCCGCCGGCTGGTGCGCCAGTGCATCTCCGAGCTCGACGTGGACCCCAAGCGCTTCACGCCGGCCGCGGTCCAGAACCAGATCTCCGACGCCAAGAACAAGCTGCGCAGCGCCGAGGACTACCGCCAGCTGGTCGGGTCCTACTTCGAGCAGACCGTGGCCGACGTCTACGAGCACTACGAGCGCGAGATCCACCGCGCCAACGCGATGGACTTCGACGATCTCCTCGTCCGCACGGTGAACGTCCTCGAGCTCTTCCCCGAGGTCCGCGAGCGCTACCAGAGCGCCTTCCGCCACGTCCTCGTCGACGAGTACCAGGACACCAACCACGCCCAGTACCGGCTCCTGCAGGTCCTGACCGGGGTGGGGACCGGAGACGAGTCAGGGACGGGTCACCGGAACATATGCGTTGTTGGTGATGAGGACCAGTCGGTCTACGGCTTCCGCGGAGCGGACATCCGAAATATTTTGGATTTCTCCGACGACTACCCGGACTCGCACGTGGTGCGCCTGGAGCAGAACTACCGCTCCACGCAGACCATCCTGGACGCGGCCAACGGGGTAATCGCCAACAACCGCGGACGGCTCGGCAAGCGCCTCTTCACCGAGCTCGGGCAGGGGGATCCGGTCAAGGTCAGGGAGCTGGACGACGAGCACGCGGAGGCGCGGTTCGTGTCGGGCGAGATCCAGCGGCTGGTGGACGAGGGCGTCTCGCGTGAGGAGATCGCGGTCTTCTACCGGACCAACGCGCAGTCGCGGGTGCTGGAGGACCGGCTGATCCGCGACGAGGTCGGCTACCAGGTCGTGGGGGGGACGAAGTTCTACGACCGCGCCGAGATCAAGGACGCGATCGCCTACCTGAACGTCCTGGTCAACCCGCAGGACGCGGTCGCCTTCACCCGCGTGGCGAACTCACCCCGCCGCGGGATCGGGCAGACGTCGCTGTCGCGGGTCATCTCCTACGCCAACACGCTGGGGGAGCCGGTGTTCGAGGTGGCCGCCAACCCGGGCGCGATCCCCGGCCTGGGCACCGCGGCCATGCGGGCCTTCGACCGCTTCATGACCACGATGCACGAGCTGCGCGAGCGCCTGGAGGGCGGCGCGGGCGTGGCCGAGATGCTCGACGAGATGCTGTCGCGCACCGGCTACCTGGAGGCGCTGCAGGCCGAGCGCACGATCGAGGCGCAGGGCCGCATCGAGAACCTCCAGGAGCTGGTCGAGGTCGCCCGCGAATACGACTCGACGGTCGCCACCACGGGCGAGGACGAGGAGGAGCAGCGCGGGGTCGCCGGGTTCCTCCAGCAGATCGCCCTGCTCTCCGACGCCGACTCGCTGCGCGACGAGGAGGGCCTCGTGACCCTCATGACCCTGCACAACGCCAAGGGCCTGGAGTTCCCGATCGTGTTCGTCATCGGCTGCGAGGACGGCGTCTTCCCCCACTCGCGCGCGCTGGACGAGGGCGGCCTGGAGGAGGAACGGCGCCTGGCCTACGTCGGGATCACCCGCGCCATGCGCGACCTCTACCTGACGTACGCCCGTACCCGCACGGTCTTCGGCGCCCGCACCTACGGCCTGCGCTCGCGCTTCCTGGACGAGATCCCCGCGGAGCTGACCGACGCGGCCGAGGAGCTGCGCGCCTCGCGCGGGCCGGCCGCCGCCGTCGCCGCCGCGACGACCTGGGACTCCACCCGCGCCGAGCCCGGCGGCCCGGCGCCGGAGTTCCGCCTCGGCGACGACGTCGTCCACGCGGCCTTCGGCGAGGGCGTGGTGACCGGGATGGAGCCGGGCGGCATCGTCGTCGTGCGCTTCGCCGGGGACGGGTCCGAGCGCAAGCTGATGGCCGCCTACGCCCCGATCACCAAGCGCTGAGATGAGCGAGACCACGATCATCGACGGCAAGGCCATCGCGCAGTCCGTGCGCGACCAGGTGGCCAAGGACGTGGCCGCGCTGGTGGCCGAGACGGGGACGCCGCCCGGCCTGGCCACGATCCTGGTCGGCGACGACCCGGGCTCGGCCATCTACGTCGCCAACAAGCAGAAGGCCTGCCAGGAGGCCGGGATCGAGACGATCGACCACCGGCCGCCCGCGGACGCCACGCAGGGTGACGTCGCGGCCCTCATCGGCCAGCTCAACGCCAATCCGGCGGTGAGCGGGATCCTGCTCCAGCTGCCCGTCCCGTCCCCGCTGGACGGCCCGGCGCTCACCGCGCTGATAGACCCGGCCAAGGACGTCGACGGCCTGACCCCGCTCTCCGCCGGCCTGCTGGCCCAGGGCCGCCCCGGTCTGCGGCCCTGCACCCCCAGCGGCGTGCTCGAGCTGCTGGACCGCCACGACGTGCGCCTGGAGGGCGCGGAGGCCGTGGTGGTGGGTCGCTCGATCCTCGTGGGCCGCCCGATGGCCCAGCTGCTGCTGGAGCGCAACGCGACCGTCACCGTGGCCCATTCGCGCACCAAGGACCTGGTCGCCACCTGCGCCCGCGCGGACGTGCTGGTGGTGGCCGTCGGGGTGCCGCGAATGATCGGCGCCGGGCACGTGAAGCGGGGCGCGACCGTGATCGACGTGGGGATGAACCGCCTCGACGACGGCCTGGCCGGGGACGTCGACTTCGACAAGGTGGTCGATCAGGCCGGCCTGATCACGCCCGTCCCCGGCGGGGTCGGGCCGATGACCATCGCCATGCTGCTGCGAAACACCATCCTGGCGGCCCGAGCCAGTAGCGTTCGCGCGACTTCGCCGGACGAGACACCGACTGGGAGGTAGCGGATGGACTTCAGCAAGCTGCGGACGGGGGAGCTGGTGGCCGGTATCTGCGGCGCACTGCTCTTCATCGACATGTTCTTCCCGTGGTTCGGGATCGGTGGGGCGATCGGCAACTTCGCCGCCGCCGCCGGCGTCGACACGAACGCCAACGCCTGGGACGCGCTCGACCTGATCCGGTTCGTCCTGCTCCTGACCGCGCTCGCCGGGATCGGCTCCGCCCTGCTGGGCGCCTCCGGTCGCTCGGTGGCCCTGCCGGTCGCGGCCAGCGTGGTCGTCACCGTGCTGGGGATCGTCGCCAGCCTCCTGGTTCTCTACCGGATCGTCGACCAGCCCGGTCCCAACGACGTCGTCGATGTGCAGTTCGGCGCCTACCTGGGCTTCCTGCTGTGCCTGGGCGTCGCCGCCGGCGGGTTCATGGCCATGGCGGACGAGGGCACCAGCCTCGGCGATGCCGCCCGGCGCGCGCAGGGTGGGGGAACCCCCGCCCGGCCCGTGCCCCCCGCCGCGCCGCCGCCTGCCGCGCCTCCGTCGGCGGGCGATCCGCCGCCCCCGGCCCCGCCGTCCGGCGGGCCCCCGCCGCCGGCCTGACGCGGCACCGGATGCCGGTCATGGGCGGCGTATGATGCGCCGCCCATGATCGACCGTGCCGAGGTGCTGCACGTGGCCCGGCTCGCGCGGCTCGAGCTGTCCGGGGACGAGGTGGACCGGATGGCGGGGGAGCTGTCCGCGGTGCTGGACCACATCGAGAAGATCTCCGAGCTGGACCTGGAAGGGGTCGAGCCGACGTCTCATGTCGTGGAGGTCGCCGACGCCCTGCGCCCGGACGAGCCGCGTCCCTCGCTCTCGCAGGAGGAGGCCCTGGCCTCCGCGCCCGCCGTGGCCGACGGCGGGTTCGAGGTCCCCTCGCCGGGCGCATGACGGCCGGCACGGACGACCTCCTCGCGCTCACCGCGGCCGGCCTGGCCGAGCGGATCCGCGCCGGCGACCTGTCCACGCGGGAGGTGTGGGACGCCTACCGCGAACGGGCGGCCGACGACGACCTCAACGCCTTCCTGTGGGTGGCCGGCGAGGCGCCCGAGACGGGCGACGGCCCCCTGGGCGGAGTGCCCTTCGCCGCCAAGGACCTGTTCTGCGTGCGCGGCGTCCCGTCCCAGGCGGGGTCCCGGATCCTGGAGGGCTACCGCCCGCCCTACACCTCGGCCGCGGTCGAGCGCATCGCGGCCGCCGGCGCGCCGCTGCTGGGCAAGACCAACCAGGACGAGTTCGCGATGGGCTCGTCCAACGAGAACTCCGCCTACGGCCCGGTGCTCAACCCCTGGGACCGCACCCGCGTGCCGGGCGGCTCAAGCGGCGGCAGCGCCGCGGCGGTGGCCGCCGGGCTGGTCCCGTGGGCGATCGGGACCGACACCGGTGGCTCGATCCGCCAGCCGGCCGCGCTGACGGGGATCGTCGGGCTCAAGCCCACCTACGGCGCGGTGTCGCGCTACGGGATGATCGCCTTCGCCTCGTCCCTGGACCAGGCGGGGCCGCTGACCCGCGACGTCACCGACGCCGCCCTGCTCTTCGGCGCCATGACCGGGCGCGACGAGCGCGACGCCACGTCGCTGGCCCACCCCGAGGAGATCCGCCTGCCGTCCGCCCGGGACCTCAAGGGGATCCGGCTGGGCGTGCCCGACGACGTGGAGAGCGCCGAGGGGATCGAGCCCGGCGTCCTGGCGGCCTTTCGGGCCACGCTGGCCCGCGCGCAGGAGCTGGGCGCCGAGGTGGACACGTGTCCGCTCCCGCACGCCCGCCACGGGATCGCCGCCTACTACGTGATCGCCCCGGCGGAGGCGTCGTCGAACCTCGCCCGCTACGACGGCGTGCGCTACGGCCTGCGCGTGGACGGCGAGGAGGGGCTGACCGCGATGTACGAGAAGACCCGGCGCGCCGGCTTCGGCGAGGAGGTGCGCCGCCGGATCATGCTCGGCACCTACGCCCTGTCGGCCGGCTACTACGACGCATACTACGGGCGCGCCCAGCGCGTGCGGACCAAGATCGCGCAGGACTTCCACAGCGCCTTCGAGCGCTTCGACTTCGTGGTCACGCCCACGAGCCCGGGCGTCGCCTTCCCCCTGGGGGCCAAGACCGACGACCCACTGTCCATGTACCTCAACGACTTCTTCACCGTGCCCATGCCGCTGGCGGGGATCCCGGCGATCTCGATTCCCAGCGGCCTGTCCGAGGGGCTGCCGACCGGCTTCCAGATCGCCGGCCCGGCGTTCAGCGAGAACCGCATCCTCGACGCCGCCTTCGCGCTGGAGCAGGCCATCGGGTTCGACGGGTCCGGGGTGCGGGCGTGAGCTTCGAGCCGGTGATCGGGCTGGAGATCCACGTCCAGCTGCGCACGCGGACCAAGATGTTCTGCGGGTGCGAGCTGTCCTTCGGCGACCCGCCCAACACGCACACGTGCCCGGTGTGCCTCGGCCTGCCCGGGAGCCTGCCCGTGGCCAACGCGCGCGCCGTCCACTTCGCGCTGATGATCGGCCTGGCGCTGGAGTGCGAGCTGGCCCCGCGTTCGATCTTCCACCGCAAGAACTACTTCTATCCCGACCTCCCCAAGGGCTACCAGATCTCCCAGTACGACGAGCCCCTGTGCCGCGGCGGCCACCTGGGGGACGTCCGCATCCACCGGGTGCACATGGAGGAGGACGCGGCCAAGCTGATCCACGTGGGCGAGTCGGGTCGCATCCACGGCGCCGACACCAGCGTGGTGGATTTCAACCGCGGGGGCACGCCGCTGGTGGAGATCGTCTCGGAGCCCGACATTCGCTCCGGCGAGCAGGCGCGCGAGTGGCTGATCCTGCTGCGCGAGACCATGCGACAGCTGGGCGTCAGCGACGTGAACATGGAGGAGGGCTCGCTGCGCTGCGACGCCAACGTGTCGGTGCGCCCGGCCGGCACCGAGACGCTGGGCACGAAGACCGAGCTGAAGAACATGAACTCCTTCCGCTTCGTGGAGCGCGGGATCAAGGCCGAGATCGCGCGCCAGACGGCGCTGGTGGAGGCGGGGGACGAGGTGGTGCAGGAGACGCTGCACTTCGATCCCCAGAGCGGCTCCATCACGTCGCTGCGCTCCAAGGAGGAGGCCCATGACTACCGCTACTTCCCCGAGCCCGACCTGGTCCCGGTCAAGGTGACCGAGGAGATGGTCCAGGCGGCGCGGGCGGAGCTGCCGGAGCTGCCCGCCGACCGGGCCGCGCGCTACGAGTCCGAGCTGTCGCTGTCCGCCGACAGCGCGCGCGCCCTGGCCTTCCGGCCCGCGCTGGGCGCGTACTTCGAGCTGGTCCTGGCCCAGGCCGACGGCACCCCCGCGCAGACGGTGGCCAACTGGGTGGCGGGCGACCTGGCCACGCGGCTGGGCGACGCCGACCCGGCGGACTCCAAGGTGGCGCCGGACGCCCTGGCCCGCCTGGTGGCGATGGTGGGGGAGAAGGCCGTGACCGCGGGCGCCGCGCGGCAGGTGCTGGACCGCCTGGTCGCGGAGGGCGGGGACCCGGCAGCGATCGTGGAGGCCGAAGGCCTGGGCGCGATGGGCGGCGGCGACGAGCTCGCGGACATCGTGCGCGCGGCGATCGAGGCCAACCCCGACGCGGCGGAGAAGATCCGCGGCGGCCGGGGCCAGGCGATCGGGCCGATCATCGGCCACGTGATGCGCGAGACGCGCGGCGCCGCCGACGCGGGCGAGGTCACGCGCCTCGTGCGCGAGCAGCTCGGCGCCTGACACCGCCCGGGAAGAGATCGCGCCGCGAGGCGTCAGAGGGGGTAGGCATCCATCCGAAGCGAGGTACTTTCATGCGTCCTGTCCGTCTCGTCCTTCCCCTGCTCGCGCTGCTGGCCGTAGGCGCCGCCGGCTGCGGGAGCACCAGCAAGAGCACGTCGGCGTCCACGCCCGCCGCGCCGCCGACCACGGCGTCCACTCCCGCCCCGACCGCCACCACCCCTGTCGGAGGGCGCTCCGCCATCGCGGTCGCGGCCACCGAGTTCAAGTTCACGCCGTCCTCGATCGCCACCAAGGCGGGCAAGGCGACGTTCACGTTGCGAAACGACGGCGGGGCCATGCACGCCCTGGAGATCAGCGGCAACGGAGTCGAGAAGTCCACTGCGCCGATCGCCGGCGGGTCCAAGGCCACGCTGACCGTCGACCTCAAGCCGGGCAAGTACCAGATGTACTGCCCCGTGGGCAACCACAAGGCGATGGGAATGGTGGGCACACTGACGGTGTCGTGAGCCGCGGGCTGGGCGTACGATTTGACGCCCAGCGTCCCAAGGAGGCACCGATGTCCCGGCTCATCCGCATGGACCACAGCGGCCACACCACCCTCGCGGAGTGGACGGCCGCCGACCCGGGCTCGGTGGAGGCGGCCGTGGCGGCCTTCCGGTCCGAGCTGGAGACCGGGGCCTTCGCGGTCGTCTCCGAGGGCGAGGGCCGTGCCACCCAGGTGCGCGAGCTGCCGGTGGACGCCGACCTCGTCATCGTCCGCCGGCCGATCGCGGGCGGGTAGTGGCCGTGACGCCCGCCGCCGCGCCGGCCCTGCCGCCCGGCGCGGCCACGCTGCCCGAGCTCGCCTCGGTGCCCTGGCGTCCGCGCCTGGACGCCGCGGCGCTGCGCCGGCGCGGGCGCCTGTGGACGGCCACGACCGTCGCGCACGTGGTGCCGCTGCTCGCCGTGGCGGTGACGATCTTCGTACTCCAACCGCTGGCCGCGGCGGTCTCGGCGATCGCGCTGGCGAAGTGCTGGATCATCCCGGCGCTCTACGCCCAGCGGGGCGCCAACGTGGTGCGCCCCAAGGCGCGTGCGCGGGAACCGGCCGAGCGCCGCGCCCTGGGGCTGCTGGGCGACCTCGTCGGTCACGACGCCCGCGAGTTGCACGCCCGGACCGGGCTCGTGCTGGAGCGAGGCGCGCTGGGCGTGTGGCTGGTGGGCGAGGCGGGCGCGCTGCTCGTGGCCCCCGGCGGGCGGCGCGTGTGGTGCTGGTGCGTGCGGACGACCGATTCGTCGCTGCCGAGCGCCGATCGCATCTCCCACCTGCTGCTGGCCCTGCGTGAGGACGAGACGGGCTTCGCCACCGTGGCCAACCTCGCGTTCTCCGGGGCCCCCCGGCGTGTGCGGGCCCGCATGGACCGCCGCGCGCGGCCAGGCGTGGATGCCGCCGTGCGCGCGGCCCGCCTGGACCGGGTGTAGGGGACGGGCCCCGGATCTTTGGCCGCGCGGCCCAAGAGCGCGCGGGCGCGGAGGCCGAGAATGCACGCATGCTCTCCTCTCCTCTCAGCAAGCTCGTGCTCGTGCCGTCGGCCCGTCCGGCCGGCAGCGCCGGGCCGCGGCGCTACCGCCTCGCGCGGCTGGCCGTGAACCCGGCGCCCGACGCTTCCCGCGCCGGGTGCGAGCACCTCAAGCGCACCTACGACTGACCCGAGCTCCTCCTGGGGTTGTCAGCAGCGCCGGGGCCGGTCGTGGGGGCCGGCCCCGGCGCGCAGTAGGCTCCAGGCATGGAAAAGACCGAGAAGACCGGTCCCTCGCTCGCCCGCCGGGCCCTCGCGGTCATCGTCCTCGGCGTCGTCGCATATCTCCTGCTGAAGGTGGTCATCGGGATCATCGCCACGGTCGCCTGGATCGTGGTCGCCGTGATCGCCGTCATCGGCGTGCTCTGGGCGCTCAACACCCTCCTCTGAGGCATGTCGACCACGGCGGGCGCGGCCTACGTGTTCCTGGCTCTGTGCTCGGGGCTGGCGGGCGGCATCGTGGGGCGCATCAAGGGGAGCTCCTTCCTGCTGTGGTTCGCGATCGCGTCGCTGCTGCCGCTGTTCGGGCTGCTCGCCGCCCTGGCCTACCGCTGGGACAAGGAGGAGCTGCGCCGCCAGTGCCCGCAGTGCGGCCGGGTGACCAAGCTGCACGACGCCCTGTGCGTCCGCTGCGGGGCCGAGCTGGAGTTCCCTGACACGGCGATTGCACCGGAATCGGCGCGGTACACTCGGTGATCAGCCGCGCGGGGAGCCCGCGCGGCATACCTGTCTTGAAGGACCGAAAGGAGGAAGCGCATGCGAGCGGCGGACGCCCTGATGGAAGCCCTGAAGGCCGAGGGTGTCGATGTCGTATTCGGCCTGCCCGGCGGCGCCAACCTCCCCACCTACGACGCGCTCTACGACGCGGGGATCCGCCACATCCTCGTGCGCCACGAGGCGGGCGGCGGCCACGCCGCGGAGGGCTACGCCAAGGCCACCGGCCGCGTGGGCGTCGCCTTCGCCACCAGCGGCCCCGGCGCCACCAACCTGGTCACCCCGATCTGCGACGCGATGATGGACTCCGTCCCGACGGTGTTCATCACCGGCCAGGTGCGCACCGAGCTGATCGGCACCGACGGCTTCCAGGAGGCCGACATCGGCGGCATCACGCTGCCGATCGTCAAGCACTCCTTCATGGTGCAGGACCCGCGGGAGATCCCGCAGGCGATCCACGAGGCCTTCCACCTGGCCCGCTCGGGCCGTCCCGGGCCGGTTCTGGTGGACATCCCCCAGGACCTCTCCCGGGCCGACATCGAGTACGAGCCGGCCACCAACGTCTCGCTGCCCGGTTACCAGCCCACCACCGAGGGCAACCAGAAGCAGATCCGCCTGGCGGCCAAGGCGCTGGCCAACGCGCGGCGGCCGGTGATCTACGGCGGCGGCGGCATCGTCAACGCCGACGCGGGCCCGGAGTTCACCGAGTTCTGCCGCTCGGACCGCTTCCCGGTCACCCTGACCGTGATGGGCCTGGGCGCCTTCCCCGCGCCCGACGAGCAGTGGCTGGGGATGCTGGGCATGCACGGCACCCGCGCGGCCAACTACTCCATGGACGAGGCGGACCTGATCTGCGCCGTGGGCGCGCGCTTCGACGACCGGATCACCGGGAAGCTGAGCGAGTTCGCGCCGCGGGCGAAGTTCATCCACATCGACGTGGACCCGGCGGAGATCTCCAAGAACGTCCCCGCCCACATCCCCATCGTCGGCGACGCCAAGAACATCCTCCCGCGCCTGATGGCGGAGTACCGCGCGCTGGACACCGACCCGTCGCGCCTGGAGGACTGGTGGGGGCGGATCGAGAACTGGCGCAAGCAGTACCCGCTGGGCTACGCGGACTCCACCGACTCCGAGATCAAGCCGCAGTACATGGTGGAGGCGCTGTACGAGGCGACGGGCGGCAACGCGATCGTCACCTCCGACGTGGGCCAGCACCAGATGTGGACCGCGCAGTACTTCCACTTCAACCAACCCCGGCGCTGGATCAACTCCGGCGGCCTGGGCACGATGGGCTTCGGCCTGCCGGCCGCGATGGGCGCGCAGGTCGCGTGCCCCGACCAGCTGGTGTGCTGCATTGCCGGCGACGGCTCGGTCCAGATGAACATGCAGGAGCTGGCCACCTGCGCCGAGCACGACATCCCCATCAAGGTCTTCATCATGAACAACGGCTACCTGGGCATGGTCCGCCAGTGGCAGGAGCTGTTCTGGGACAAGCGCTACTCGCAGGTGGACATGGGGCGCTTCCCCGACTTCGTGAAGCTGGCCGAGGCCTATGGGGCCAAGGGCATGCGCCTGGAGGACAAGGGGACGCTGGTGGAGGGCATGAAGGAGGCCATCGCGCACAAGGGGCCGGTCCTCGTCGACGTGCGCGTCACCCGCGAGGAGAACACCTACCCGATGATCCCGGCCGGCCAGGCCGCCCGGGACATGGTCGGGTGATCGTCATGGGCGAGCCGGGGACCAAGGAGCTGCTCTCCCTCGAGGAGCTGGAGGCGGTCAGCGGGCATCGGACGGGGCGGAAGCACGTCCTGTCGATCCTGGTGGAGAACAAGCCCGGTGTCCTGACGCGGATCGCCGGGCTGTTCGCGCGCCGGGGCTTCAACATCGACACGCTCGCGGTCGGCCCCACGGACGACCCCGCGGTGTCGCGGGTCACCCTGACCGTGGACGGGGCCAAGCACCCGATCGACCAGGTGACCAAGCAGCTGCACAAGCTGGTGAACGTCCTGAAGATCCGCGACCTGGAGCCCGAGGAGTCCGTGGCCCGGGAGCTGGCGCTGTTCAAGGTCGCCTGCGACAGCGGGTCGCGGGGCGAGGTGATGCAGATCGCCGGGATCTTCCGCGCCAAGGTGGTGGACGTCGGGCGGCGCTCGATCGTGGTCGAGGTCACCGGCACCGACGACAAGATCGAGGCCTTCGAGGCGCTGGTGCGCCCGTTCGGGCTGGTCGAGATGGTGCGCACCGGCGAGATCGCCATCTCCCGGGGCCGCGGCGAGACGTAGGCCGCGGTGACGGTCGTCCGCGACCTCATGCCCGTCCTCGCGCCCGCGGCGCGGGAGCGGCTGGGCATGCGGGTCGGGGAGGCGCTGCGCCGGGCGCGGGCCGGGGGAGACGCCGTGGTGGCGGCCGTCACGCTGCCCGCCGCGCCGGGTATCGACCCCGCGGCAGTCGTGGCCGCCTCGCGCCGGGCGGGCGAGCCGTGGTTCGCGCTCGAGCAGCCCGAGCGCGAAGGCTTCGCTTTGGCGACGCTGGGGAGCGTCGTGGACATCGAGGCGCACGGGCCGGGCCGGTTCGCCGAGGTCGCGCAGACGTGGCGCCGGGTCTCCGCGACGGCCGTCACAGACCCGCCGGAGGCGCACGACGCCGCGGGTGCGTCCCTGGGCGAACGGCCGCGTCGAGAGGCGGTCTTCCCAGGTGGTCGTCATGGTCGAGAGCCGGGATCGCGCGGCGGTCCGCCTCCCGGCGCGGGCCTGATCGCCGTCGGCGGCTTCGCGTTCGCCCCCGACGGGGGCCGATCGCCGGCCTGGGCGGGGTTTCCTCCCGCCGCGTTGACTGTCCCCGAGGTCTCGCTGGCGCGGCGGGGCGGGGAGGTGCGCATGACGCTGGCGGCCCTGGTGGCGCCCGACGACACCCCCGAGGGCGTGCTGGCGCGAGTGGAGTCCCGGGTGGCGCAGCTGCGCGAAGCGCCCCTGCCGCTGCTGGACCCGGCTCCGGCGGAGCGCGCGCGGGTCACCGGCGCCATGCCTCCCGAGCACTACGTGTCCGCGGTGGCGCGCGCGGTGGAGCGCATCTGCGCCGGGGGGCTGGACAAGGTCGTACTGGCCCGCGAGGTCGCGGTCCACGCCGGGGCGGACCACGACCCGGCCGCGATCCTCAGCGTGCTGCGCGAGGCGTTTCCCGGCTGCTACGTGTTCGGCGTCGGCCGGGGGGACGCGGCCTTCGTCGCCGCGAGCCCCGAGCTGCTGGTGCGCCGCGAGGGACAGCGCGCGAGCACCGTGGCCCTGGCCGGCTCCACGCGCCGCAGCGCCGACCCCGCGGTCGACGACCACCTGGGCGAGCAGCTGCTGCGCAGCGCCAAGGACCGCGAGGAGCAGGCGATCGTGGCCCGGCGCATCGAGCGCACCCTGCGCGAGCGCTCGGTGTGGGTGACCGCGCCCGAGGAGCCCGTCCTGGTGCGCATGGCGAACATCCAGCACCTGGCCACGCCGATCCGCGCCCAGCTCGCCGAGCCGGTCGGGGCGCTGGACCTGGCGGGGCTGCTGCACCCGACGCCGGCGGTGGGGGCAGAGCCGCGCGAGGCTGTCCGGATGATCCCCGAGCTGGAGGGGATGGACCGCGGCTGGTACGCCGGCGCGATCGGCTGGACCGACGCCGCCGAGGACGGCGAGTTCTGCGTCGGGCTGCGCTGCGCGCTGCTGCGCGGGCCGGTGGCGCGGCTGTACGCCGGGGTCGGCGTGGTCCGCGACTCCGACCCCACCGCCGAGCTGGCCGAGACCGAGATGAAGCTCGAGGCGCTGCTGCCGGTGCTGGCGGGATGAGCGTCCATCCGGGCCGATCTCGTGGACGCGATCGCGATTTGGCCCGTATATGGGGCACTATCGCGACCGCGCGCTCCCGGCCGCGCGCCAACGGCCTCCCGCCCGGGCCGCGGACCCCGGCGCCGTGGCAGACGCTGCGGCTCGCGCACGACTGGGTGGGCTTCCTGCAGGACTGCCGGCGGCGCTACGGCGACACGTTCACCGTGAACTTCTCCGGCTTCGGGCCCACGCTGTACGTGTCGGACCCGGACGTGGCCTCGGCGGTCATGCAGGGCGACCCCGACGTGTTCCAGGCCGGTCCCGCCCGGGCCATTCTGGAGCCGGTGGTCGGGCGGCGCTCGGTCCTGGTCCTGGACGGCGAGGAGCATCTGCGCGAGCGCAAGCTGCTGCTGCCCTCCTTCCAGGGCAACCACGTCCGCGTGCACGAGCGGATGATGGAGGAGATCACCGAGGCCGACGTGGCCGAGTGGCCGCGCGGCGAGCGCTTCGCGCTGCGACCGCACCTGCAGGCCATCACGCTCGAGGTGATCGTCCGGGCGGTGTTCGGCATCGCCGACCCCGCGGCCCGCGCACGGTTGCGTCCGGCGCTCACGCGTCTGCTCGATGCGGGGACCTGGGTCTCCGTGCTGCCGGTGCTGCCCGACCGCCTGGAGGAGTGGGCGCGACGGACGTGGCTGGACGGTCGCCGCCGGGCGGTGGACGAGCAGCTCTACGCGCACATCGCGGCGCGCCGCGAGGAGCAGAGGCGAGCAGATGGCGACGGCGACGGCGACGGTGCGCCCGCACACGACGACGTCCTCGCGCTGCTGATGAGCGCGCGCGACGAGGACGGCCGGGCGCTGGACGACGAGGCCCTGCGCGACGAGCTGGTCACCGTCCTCACCGCCGGGCACGAGACGACCGCCAACGCGCTGGCCTGGGCGTTCGAGCGCCTGGTGCGTCACCCCGAGGCCATGGCCCGCCTGCTGGACGAGCTCGACGACGACCCGGCCGGCGGCCCCTACCTGGACGCGGTCGTGCGCGAGACCCTGCGCGTGCGGCCGGTGCTGGGGGACACGGGGCGGATCCTGTCCGAGCCCGCCGAGGTGGACGGCTGGCAGGTCCCGGCCGGGATCATGGTGGCGCCGGCGCTGTGCCTGGTGAACCTGGACCCCGACGTCCACCCGGACGCCGAGGCGTTCCGGCCCGAGCGCTGGCTGGACGGCTCGCCGCCGCCGCGCTCCTGGGTCCCGTTCGGGGCGGGGCGGCGCAGCTGCCTCGGTGCCGGCTTCGCGATGTTCGAGATGAAGGTCGTGATCCGGACGGTGCTGCGGCGCCTGGCCCTGCGTCAGGCGCGGCCGGGCGACGAGCGGATGAAGCTGCGCAACATCACCCTGACCCCGGGCCGCGGCGCCGAGGTCATCGCAGCGCCGCGCTGACCCGGTCCCACACGCTGCGGTGCAGGGCGACGTTGGCCTCGCGGTCGGTGCGGACCTCGAGGATGGCGGTTCCCGGCGCGTCGATCGCTTCGCGCAGCGCCCCCTCGAAGTCGCCGTCCACCAGCCGGTGCGCGCAGCCGTAGAGCGCGGCCGCGTGGGAGAAGTCCAGGCCCGTCGGGGTGGCGACGTGCTCCTCGAACGCGTCGCGCTCGCGGGCCAGGGGGAGGAAGTGGAAGATCCCGCCGCCGTCGTTGTTGAGCAGGACGATCGTGATGTCGAGCTTCAGGCGCGAGGCGGCCAGCAGCCCGCCCATGTCGTGGGCCAGCGCGACGTCGCCGATCAGCAGGACGACAGGCCCCTCCCCGGCGGCGGCCACGCCGAAAGCGGTGGAGACGGTGCCGTCGATCCCGTTGGCTCCCCGGTTGGAGAGGACCCGCGGCGGGTCCGCCCGCGCCGGGAAGAACGTCTCCACGTCGCGGATGGGCATCGAGGAGGCCACGACGAGAGTGGCTGAGGAGGGCAGCAGCCGGCCAAGCTCGGCGGCGACAAGGGGCTCAGAGAGGCCAGACCCGCCCCCCTCGATGCCCGCACCGCCTCCTCCGCCCAAAACCTCTTCAATCGCCCCGCCCGCGGCCTCATCCGCCCGCCGCCACGCCTCCACCCACGCCGCGTCCGGCGCCCGCTCCACGTGCTCGTTGATCTCCGCCAGGGTGACCGCCGGGTCGGCGGGGAGCAGCAGGGAGGCGACGCCGTCCGGGTCCTGGACCACCCCATCGGCCGCGATGGCCAGCTGCACCGCCCCGGGCGCGGCCGCGAGCCAGGCGCGCAGGGGCTTGCTGGTCGGCAGGTCGCCCACGCGGATCACCAGCTCGGGGGCGTGCGACGAGGCCCAGCCTTCGTCGCGCAGGATCGCGTCGTAGTGGGCGCAGGCGACTCCGGGGAGCCGCGCGCCGGACAGCGGGTCGGCCAGCACCGGGTAGCCGGTCGTCTCCGCCAGGCCCGCGGCGGCATGGCCCAGCGCGCGCCCGTGCTCCCAGCGCCCCGCCACGATCACGCCGCGCGGGCGCGCCTCCACGGCCGCGACCACGTCCTCCAGCGCGTGCGGAACCGGCAGGGGATCCGCCTGCGCGCGGCCCAGCATCGGGACGCCATCCGGGCGCCCGGAGTCGTCGGATGGGAGCTCGGCGGCGGGGATCAGCGGCTCGCGCAGGGGCAAGTTGAGGTGCACGACGCCGGGGCGTCCGTCCAACGCGGCCCAGTAGGCCCGGCAGGCCAGCGCCCGCATCCAGCGCAGCCGCTCGGGCGTCGCCTCGTGGGTCCCCACCTCGAAGAACCACTTGGCGGCCGATCCGTACAGCTTGACCTGGTCGATCACCTGCCCGGCGCCGACCTCGCGCAGCTCCGCAGGACGGTCCGCCGTGAGGACGAGCAGCGGCACCCGCGCCTCGCGCGCCTCGTGCACGGCCGGGGTCAGCTCCGCGGCCGCGGTCCCCGACGTGCAGGCCACGGCCACCGGGCGCCCCGACGCCTTCGCCGCGCCCAGGGCGAAGAACCCGGCGCAGCGCTCGTCCACGTGCGACCAGGCGCGCAGGCCCGGCTCCCGGGCGAGGGCGAGGACGAGCGGAGAGGAGCGAGAGCCCGGCGACGTGCATGCGTCCGTCATCCCGCAGCGGACCAGCTCCTCGCAGAAGGCCCGCAGCAGGATGTGGCTGTCGTCGCCGGGCACCGCCCGGAACGCTATACCGGCTACTGCCCGTCGACCGCGACCTCGTAGGTCGCCTTGTCGCCGTCCACCTTCTTGACGGTGATCGTGACGCCGAGCTTCGTGCCGTCGTCCGCGGTGAGCGTGCAGCGCATCGTCTCGCCGGCCTTGGCCTTCATGTCGCCGGGGCAGCTGATCGACTTGGGCGTCTGGCCGACCGTCGCGGTCAGCTGCTCCTTGGCGGCCTGCTCGACATCGGCCTTGGGGAGGATCTTCTCGCCGGCGCCGCAGGCGGCGAGCGCCAGGGCGGGGAGAAGTACCGAGGTTCGTATCAGGTTTCGCATACCGATCCGGTTCGCTTCGGGGCGCGCGCATCCTCTTCGGGGCCCGGCATCATCCCGTCCGTGACCTCGTCCGTCGTCGCGCTGCACGGCTTCACCAACACCGGCCGCAGCTGGGACGCGGTCGCCGCCGCCCTCGGGCGCGAGCTGATCGCGCCGGACCTGCGCGGGCACGGCTCCGCGTCTGGCGTCCGGCCCGTCACGCCCGACTCCTGCGCTCAGGACGTGCTCGCGCTGGCGCCCGCGCCCTTCGTGCTCGCCGGGTACTCGATGGGCGGGCGGATCGCGCTGCGGGTGGCTCTCGCCGCCCCGCGCCGGGTGCAGGCCCTGGTCCTGATCGGGACCACCCCCGGGATCGCCGATCCGGTGGAGCGCGAGGCCCGGATGGGCGAGGACCGCGAGCAGGCCGAGAAGATCGAGGGCTCCACCATCGAGGCCTTCGCCGACCGCTGGGCCCGCAATCCCCTGTTCAAGGGGCAGGCCCCCGAGGTCGCGGAGGCGGCCCGTGCCGACCGCCTGCGCAACGAGCCCGCCGGCCTCGCCGCGGCGCTGCGCGGGATGGGCCAGGGCGCGTGCGAGCCGTTGTGGGGGCGCCTGGGCGAGCTGCGGATGCCGGTGACGCTGATCGTGGGCGAGCGCGACGCGCGCTACCGCAAGGTGGCGGAGCGCATGGCCGCCGCCCTGCCGCGCGCCGACCTGCTGACCGTCCCCGCCACCCGGCACGCGGTCCACCTGGAGGCGCCGGCCATCGCGGCCCAGGCGCTCGACCGCGCCGCAACCCTGCCCGCCGGCGCGGGTTGAAGCGGGGTCTCCATCGGGCGCCTGCGGGTCTCCGTCCGGCGCATCCTGGCGCTGCGAGCCGGCTTGCGCTGAAGCCGCGCGACGTTGACGCCCTTATAGGTAGTCAACGTCGCGAGGCTGGCAGTCCGAGCCCGGGACCGCCCGGCACCGCGATCGCGCCGTCGCGCGGGGGGAACGGGTCCTCCACGTCCGCGAACAGCCCGAGCGTCGCCAGGCCGCAGGACCGGGTCACCCGCAGCGCGGCGCCGGCGTGCAGCGCGGCCGCGATCCCCACCGGTCCGTCGAACGTGGAGGCGAGATAGACGTCGCTCCCGGCCGCGCGGGCGCTGCGCGCGGCCTCCAGCAAGGGCCGGATGCCGCCCTGGGCCGACACCTTCAGGCAAACCGCGTCCGCGGCGCCCGAGGCGAGCGCGCCCGGCTCGCGGGCGGTCTCGTCCATCGCCACCGGCACGTCGACCGCCGCGCGCACCGCGCGCAGCGCCTCGACGCCGTGCACCGGCTCCTCGCACAGCTCGATCCCCACCGGCGCCAGCGACCGCAGCGCCGCGATCGCCTCGTCCACCGACCAGGCCCCGTTGGCGTCGATGCGCAGCGCCACGTCCGGCCCCACCGCGGCGC
>JAWVFR010000024.1:0-22687 GCA_033855845.1 Solirubrobacteraceae bacterium | reverse complement strand
GCCACGACCGCTATCCCGACGGGACGGTTCTGATCCCCTCGGACTCGCAAGACACATCGAGCTTGATTGCTCGCGCCATCGCCGATCGCCGTCCGATGGCCGTTGTGTTTCCCGACGGGTCCGATGTGGTGGCACGCCCTCCCGAAGCCCGAGGATTGGCGCTGTTTGTGCTGCTCGCCGGGGTGTTCCTGATAGATCGCGTAAGCCGCAACCGAGACCGCCCGACATTCGTTCCCCGCGAATGGGTCACCGAGTTCCACGCGGCGCCGGATCGCGAACTCGTCGCGAGCTGATCGGGCTACTCAGCCCGTCGGCGCACCGCCGCGCGGAGACCCAGGGGAGAGCGTCGGCCCCTCAGCGCACCACCGCCGGCCCCGCATCGAACAGCGCCGAGTACGAGCCCACCAGCATGTCGCGGCCCTTCAGTTCGGAGATCGTCGCCGCATCCGCCACGCCGTCGCCGATGAAGCCGGACCCGCCCTCGGGCCCGAGGGGGATCGCGATCATGGGCGGGAACGTGTCGTAGCTCGCGAGCTCGCCGTCACCCGTGATCAGCGCGCGGATGTTCGCGGCGACTACCTTGGACTGGGCGGTGGCGATGCCGGCCATGTCGCGGTCCGCGTCGGACACGTCGCCGACCGCGAAGACCTGGCTCTCGCCGTTCACCCGCAGCTGCGGATCGACGCGCACGTAGCCGCGGTCGTCGCGGCCGTCCTCCAGCGATCCGTCGTTCAGGTACCCGGAGTGGGGCCGCACGCCGAAGGCGCGGAACCAGATATCGGCGACGAGCTCGCCGCCGTCCGCGGTGGCGATCCTGATCGGGGCCAGCGTCGCCGGCGGGACGCTGGGCAGCGGGCCCAGCTCACCACCGAGATGCAGCTCGACACCCAGGGCGTCGAGCTGGCGGCGCAGCTCGTCACGCAGTTCCTGGTCGTAGGGACCCGTGAGGATGTCCGGCGCGATGTCGGCGATCGTCACCTGCTTGTCCGGGAAGAAGGCCTTGATCTCGCCGGCGAGCTCCAGCCCAGCGGGACCAGCGCCTACGATCAGCGCCCGGTCGGCGCTGAGCAGCGCCTCGTGCGCGGCGCGGTGGCGGGACCGGGCGGACTCGATGTCGATCTCCTCGGTCTTGGCCGGGAACGGATACGACGAGCCCGTGGCGAGCACGAGGTAGTCGGGCTCGAGCACGTCACCCGACTCCAGCGTGACGCGGCGCCCGTCGACCGCAACCGCCCGATCGCGGACGAAGCGCCCGTGGGCCAGCAAGTGCTCGTAGGGGAGGAAGATGCGGTCCAGCCACTCGGGCTCGACGAGCGCGCGCCAGGAGGCGACGTTGTGGACGAACGCCTCGGTCGGGTCCACGAGCGTGACGTCCGCGACGTCGTCCAGCGCCTTGGCCGTGTTGATGCCGCCGTAGCCGCCTCCGAGGACGACGACGGAGGGGCGGTGGGGGGAAGTGCTGGTCATGAGGAACCTCCTTGCGGCAGCTTTTCGAGTAGAGACTAGGTTTATCATAGTCACTTCGAATATACTAGCGACAAGCGACACGCTAGCATTTGTGCCCATGGTCACTAGACCCAAGCCCAGCCGGCAGGCCGCCTCGGAGGCCTGCACCCGCGGGGACGCCGCCCTCGGCCGCGCGTTCGAGTTCCTGGGCAAGCGCTGGAACGGCGTGGTCCTCGGCAACCTGCACGAAGGCCCCGCCGGTTTCCGCGAGCTCTCGCGCGCGATCGGCGGGATCTCCGACTCGGTCCTCTCCGACCGGCTTTCCGACCTCGCCGAGGCGGGCCTCATCGCCCGGACCGTCGACGACGGCCCGCCGGTCACCGTGTCCTACGCCCTGACCGACCGCGGCCAGGCGCTGATCCCGGCCCTCCAGCAGATCTCACTCTGGGCGCAGGAGCACCTCGCGCCCGACGACGAGTAGCGCGGCCGGCCGCGCGGACCGCGCCCCGCTCGCCTCAGCGCACGATCCGGAACGAGACGCTCAGGGTGCGCAGCGCATTGTTGCGCGCCGCGTCCTTCGCCCGGGCTGTGAGGCGGTAGCTGCCGACGGGCAGCTTGCGACCGCGCAGGCGCCCCGAGAACTTGAACCGGTTCAGCCCGGCCAGGCCCGCGTGGACGAACGTGCCCTTCGTGACCAGCCGGGTGTACCTGCGGCCGTTTCGGTTGCGCCGGGAGGGCGCCTGGCAGGCCCGTCCGCTGCGGCGTCCACGAGGAACACGGCGAGACATCCTTGTTCGCGGGCGGGTGCCAACAGTAACGCCGGTTGCATGGGAAAAGCAAAATCTTTGACTGACGGGTGCGGCTACGGCTCGGCCGACAACAGCGCCGCCAGGCTCTCCCGGTCCTCCCGGCATGCCGGACATCCCGTCAGATGCGCGGCCATGCCCGGGACGGCGGCCTCGGCGTCGCGACCGGCCAGCTCCAGCTCGACGTAGAGGTCGAGGTGCTCGAAGCACTCCTCGCAGGTCACCTCGGGCCCGGCGGGGCCGAGCAGGGGGCCCAGGAGGTCCACTGGGCGCTGGGGCTCTGAGCCGCTCATCTGCTCCCTCCGTCCACTGAGAATCCCCCGTCGGCGAGCCGCGCGCGCAGCTTGCGTCGGGCGTCGTGCAGCGTCTTGTACAGCGCGCCCCGAGTGGTGGCGAGCCGTTCGGCGAGCACGTCGATCGGCACGTCGTTCAGCGTGATCGCGATCAGTACCCGGCGCTGGTGGTCGGTCAGGGCCTCGGCGATGGCGTCGCGGACGGCGCCCAGCAGCTCCGACGTCTCGGCGTCCGCGTCGGGCGCGGAGCCACGGTCGGGGAGCGGGGCCCAGCCCTCCTCCTCGAGCGGGACCTCGCGCCCGTGCCAGGCGCGCCGGCGGACCTTCACGCCCGCCTCCAGCAGCGCGAACTTGTAGGCCCACGTCGTGAATCGGCTGTCCCCGCGGTAGGTGTGCAGCTTGCGCATGATCGCCAGCAGAGCGTCGCCGGCCGCCTGAACCGCGAGGTCGTCGATCTCGTCGGCGCGGCCATCCAGGGCGTGGCGCCGGCGGCCGATCTCGAAGTACGAGGCCCGCAGCAGCAGGGCGTGCAGGCGCTCCACCGCCTGCTCCTGATCGCGTCCCGCACCGGACAGCGATTCGACCCAGGCCGCCGACTCGGCGTCGGGGCCACGTCCGGCGACGGAGAGTGAGGCCTCGGGCATGGCGCGGCCGGCCACGCTAACAGGACGGGTAACCGTGGCCATGGAGTGCGACGGCGGCCGGGTGGCGTTGAGGTGGAGGGATGCCATCGACCCATTTGCGCGCGCGGTGCCGGCCCTCTTACCCGCCCCGACGTAAGGACCCTCGGCGCCCGGACACCAACGCCCCAAACCGAAAAAGGAGCTCTCATGGCCACGACAACCCAAAACCGGGCGCCGGCACTCCAAGCCACGCCCTCCAGCAACGGCGCCGCGGTCGCCGGGGGCGCCGACTGGCGCGACCCCCGCTACCAGGCCTTCGCCCTCCTGCGGCTTGCCTTCACCGTCGCGCCGATCGCGTTCGGCCTGGACAAGTTCTTCAACGTCATGGTCGACTGGCCCATCTACCTCGCGCCGTGGATCGACGACATCGCTCCCGGCAGCGCTCAGGACTTCATGTACTTCGTAGGTGTGACCGAGATCGTCGCCGGGGTCCTCGTCGCGCTCAAGCCACGGTACGGCGCCTACGTCGTCGCGGGCTGGCTCGGCGGGATCGTGATCAACCTCCTGACCCACTCGGGCTTCTACGACATCGCGCTGCGCGACTTCGGCCTGATGCTCGGCGCCCTCACCCTCGGCCGGCTCGCCTCCGTCTACGACCCGCCGCTGCGCCTGAACCGCCGCTGAGGCTCAGGGGCTGATTGTCGCGGCCTCGCGCGACCTACCTTAATCCAGGCTTATGTCGGCGGCGTTTCAATCTGCGCTTATGCTGGCGGGCTCCAAGCAGTCCCCGGCCGAGCGTGAGGTTGATGCGCATGTTGCGGTGGCTGACGCGCTTGTCGCGTGGGACGGGATTGAGCGGTGGGCGGCGCGTCTGCTCGCCGACCTCGGCCACGCGCTCGACTGCGAGGCCGGCGTCTTCTGGGTGGCGGGCGGCGAGGTGCTCAAGCCGCGCGTGTTCTGGCACGAGACGGCGGAGACGCGGGAGTTCAGGATGATGACGCTGACGTCGCGTCTCAGGCCTGGCAGCGAGCTGCCCGGGCAGGCTTGGCACCGGGCGGAGCCGCACGTCCTGGGCGACGCCGCGGGTTCGGGGTGGCCGCGCTGGCGGGCGGCCGCGGCCGCGGGCCTGTCGGGAGGCATCGCCCTTCCCGCCACCAGCGACGGCGAGGTCGTCGCGGTCGTGGAGCTCGCGTCGCGAGAGAAGCCGGAGCTGACTGAGCGGCTGAGGCGGTCGCTGACGGCGATCGGCCACGTGCTCGGAGCGTTCCTGGCACGCCGTCGTGGGGTCCTCGACGAGCAAGTCATCACCCCGCGCCAGGTGGAGATCCTGCAACTCGCGGCGGAAGGGCTCTCGGCGCCCGAGATCGCGGAGACGCTGGTGGTGGCCCCCGGTACCGTCAAGACCCATTTCGAGAACATCTACGAGAGGCTGGGCGTGAAGACCCGAGCGGCCGCGGTGGCCCAGGGCGTGCGCCTGGGGCTGGTGATGTAGATGCGGGCCGAGGCCGCCCCGAGCACGTTTCCCGAGCCGCACACCCTGTTCGTCTATGAGGACGACGCTGACTTCGTCGATCGCGTAGGGACTTTCCTGGCGGCGGGCACCGACGACGGAGAGGCGGGCTTCGCCGCCGTCAGCCAACGGAAGTGGGCGCTTCTCCGCGAGGCGCTGGGCGATACGGCCTCGCGGATCCGTCACCTCGACAACGAGGCGGTCTACACCCGGCCGGAGGCGGCGATCGCGAGCTACGACGTTCTCCTGCGGCGGGTCGTAAGCGAGGGTGCCCCCGCCATCCGCGTGATCGGGGAGCTGCCGGCCGCCGCGGCGCGCGAGAACGAGGACGCGTGGGTGCTCTACGAGGCCATACTCAATCGCGCGTTCACGCGTCTGCCCGTCTCGATCGTCTGCGGCTACGACCGGCGCGAGCAGCCCTCGGCGCTCCTGGAAGTGGCGCTGCACACCCATCCCACGATCCTCGCCGACGACTGGCGGGACAACCCCGACTACCGCGATGCGGGGGAGGTGGCCGGGACCGTGACGCCCCATCCCGCAGCCCTGTCCGGGCTTCGCACGCTGCCCGTCGGCGACGACCCGGCGGCATTCCGCGACCGGCTGCGGCAGGAGTTGGTCGCCATGCAGGTCCCCACGGCCCAGGCGGACGACCTGCTCGCCGCGGCGGCCCAGGTCTTCGAGAACGCCCGGTCCCATGGCCGGGGCGCGAGATCCCAGCGGCTGGGGCGCATCGGCGACCGGGTGGTGTGGGAGCTGTCCGACAACGGGGCCGGCTTCGACGACCCGCTCGCCGGCCATCTCCCCCCGCAGGGCGACGACGCCGCCGGTACGGGGCTGTGGATAGCGCGTCAGCGCACTCGCGACGTGGACTTCATCGTCTCGCCGGATGGGTTCACGATCAGGCTGCGGGTCTGACCTCGCCCGGGGGGCGGACGCGGGATAGTCCCGCCATGGCGTCCCAGCCCGCGGCCGAGCGCCACCGCCTGAGCACCGCGCTGCGCGAGACCGAGCAGGTCACGCCGCTGGAGCTGTTCTTCGACCTGGTCTTCGTCCTCGCGCTCACGCAGTGCACGCAGCTGATGTCCGACGACCCGACCTGGGGTGGAATGGGCAAGGGGATGCTGGTGCTCGGCCTCCTGTGGTGGTCGTGGGTCGGCTATGCGTGGCTGACCAGCGTCGTGGACCCGTGGGACGACGCGGTGCGCATCGTCGTCTTCGTCGCGATGGCCGGCCTCCTGCTGGCCGCGCTGTGCGTCCCCCGAGCCTTCGGCAGCCTCGGCCTCGCCTTCGCCGTCGCCTACGGCGTGGTGCGCGTCGCGCAGATCGGCCTGTTCACGCTGGCCAGCCGCGGCGATCCGGATCTGCGCAGGTCGGTCGACGGCCTCGCGGCCAGCACCGGGATCTCGATCGCGATCCTGGTCGGCGCCTCCTTCCTGGACGGCTTCCCGCGGGTCGCCCTGTGGGGGCTGGCCCTGGCGCTGGACATGGGCGGGCCCTACCTCTTCGGGTCCACCGGGTGGAAGCTCGTCGCCGCGCACTTCGCCGAGCGCCACGGCCTGATCCTCATCATCGCGCTGGGCGAGTCCATCGTGGCCATCGGGGTGGGGGTGGGCGGCAACCTGACGTTCGGCCAGGGCGCGGCCGCCGTCGTCGGGGTCGGCCTGGCCGCCGCCATGTGGTGGCTGTACTTCGACGTGGTCTTCCAGGTGGCCGGCCGCCGCCTCGACCGCGCCGAGCCCGGCCGCGTGCAGAACGAGATGGCCCGGGACTCCTACTCCTACCTGCACTTCCCGATGGTCGCGGGCATCATCCTGGTCGCGCTGGGGGTGAAGAAGACGCTCGGCCACGTGGAGGACCCGCTGGAGCTGGTCACCGCCTTCGCCCTGCTCGGAGGCACAGGCCTCTACCTCCTCGGGCACGTCGCCTTCCGCTACCGCCACATCCGGACCGTCAACCGGCGCCGCACGGTGCTGGCCGTCGCCCTCGTGGCGTTCCTGCCGGTCGCCGAGGAGATTCCGGCCATCGCCACGCTGGGCGTCGTCACCGTCGCGGCGTGGGTGCTGATCGTGCTCGAGACCCGCAGCTACGGCGAGAGCCGCTCCCGCGTGCGGGCCGAGGACTTCGCGAACGACTAGCCGCCGGGCAGCGGCGAGCCGGCCAGCAGGACGAACCACAGAAACGCGGTGAGCCCGGCCAGGATGACCGTGCCGATGAGGATCGCGTCCAGCACCGACATCTCTCGGGGCCGCTCGCGCTCGCCACGCATCGACTTCATCCACGGCAGCTGCACGCGGACGTGGCCGCTGCCGCCGGTGACGCTCTGGTACTTGCGGTTCAGCCGGGAGATCAGCAGCGCGTCGGCGATCACCGAGGCGATGATCCCGACCACCACGACCATGTAGGGGCCCAGCGAGGGCTGCGAGGAGTCCACCAGCTGGGAGCCGATCCACAGCCAGCCCAGCGGGATCCCCACCCACAGCGTCATCGCCGCCACCGCCATGGCGACGACGAGCAGCGTGGCCGCCGCCTTTCTGCTCAGTCCTGCCAGCACGCGGCGAGGATACCGGCGGGGAGCGGGCGGGCTACCAGGCCTGCGGCTCGCCGCAGTGCGGGCAGCGCACCGAGGCGGTGACGTCGGCCTGGAAGGCCGATCCGCAGCGGCAGACGAACAGCGCCTGGTCCTGCGGGCCGCCCGCGCGGCGCTCGCGCTCCTGCGCCCGCTGGGACCCGGTGGCCGCTGGGGAAGCGGCCGGGCGCTCGCGCACGGGCTCGGCGCCGTCGTGGCGCCGGGGGCGTCGAGGCCGGAGGCTTCGATGCGGTCGTGCTGTCTTGCGCAAAGTCGATCTCATAGGGGTCTACCCAGATAGAACGCAGGTTCGCCTCAGAAGTTTCCCTTCCTGTCGGTTGGTGGGCGCAGACATGCAAGCGCGCTCTGGGATACTTGGACGCTCGATGGACCCCCGCCGCAAGCGCACGATCCGGCTCGTGACCGCCCTGAGCGCCGCCGTGCTCCTCGCGGGCGCGCTCGTCTACACGAGCTTCACCGCCTCCAGCCAGGCCACCGAGCCCAGCAAGCTCGCGCGCAGCGCGCAGGCCGGGCAGTCCTACCAGCTGACTGGCAAGGTGGTCCCGGGCTACCGGCGCGTCGGCTCCACGCTGCTGTTCCGGGTGCGCGACCGCAACGGCACCGCTTCGGTGCCGGTCAGCTACAACGGCGCGGTGCCGGACCCGTTCCGCGCGGGGCGCGAGGTGATCGTGGACGTGCGCAAGCAGGGCGGCGTCTTCGTGGGCGAGAAGGACTCGCTGGTCACGAAGTGCCCGTCGAAGTTCTCGAAGTCCGAGCAGCGGAGCTAGCCCCCGATGGCGACGCTGGGTCGCGCCTGCCTGCTCCTGGCCCTGGCGATCTCGGTCTACGGGATCGCCGCCTCCGTCTACGGCGCCCGCGCGCGCGAGCGCCGGTGGGTGGACTCGGGCCGCCGCGCCGTGTACGCGCTGGCCGGGGTGCTCACCGTCGCCTTCGTGATCCTGGAGACGGCCTTCCTGCGCTCGGACTTCTCCTTCAACGTGGTGGCCAGCCACTCGAGCACCACCACGCCGGCCTTCTACCGGGCCACCGCGGCGTGGTCTTCCCAGGAGGGGTCGCTGCTGCTGTGGGTGTGGCTGCTGTCGCTGTGGTCCAGCCTGATCCTGTTCGTGGTGCGCCGGCGCGCGAGGGAGGTCCAGCCGTGGGCGACCGCGGTGCTGCTCGGGTTCGCCGCCTTCTTCGCCGGGCTGACGTTCTTCATGGCCGACCCGTTCGCGGTGTCCAGCCCGGCGCCGCTGGAGGGAGCCGGCCTGAACCCGCTGCTGCGCCACCCGAGCATGATGATCCACCCCCCGATGCTCTACTCGGGATACACGCTGTTCACGGTCCCGTTCGCCTTCGCCGTGGGCGCGCTGATCGCCCGCAAGCTAGACGCCGAGTGGAGCGCGGTGACCCGGCGCTTCTCGCTGGCCGCCTGGTTCTGCCTGGGGGTCGGGATCCTGCTGGGCGCGCGCTGGTCCTACGTCGAGCTGGGCTGGGGCGGCTACTGGGGGTGGGACCCGGTGGAGAACGCCTCGCTGCTGCCCTGGCTGACGGGCACGGCCTTCCTGCACTCGGTGATGATCCAGGAGAAGCGCGGGATGCTGAAGGTGTGGAACGTATCGCTGGTCCTGGCCACCGGGATCCTCGCCATCCTCGGCACGTTCCTCGTGCGCTCGGGGATCCTGGACTCGATCCACGCCTTCGGGGCCTCGACGCTCGGCCGGCCCTTCCTGGTGCTGATCGCCGTGCTGATCGCGGGGTCGGTCGCGCTGGTCATCTCGCGCCGGCGCGAGCTGCGTTCCGAGCACCGGCTGGACACCCTGTGGTCGCGCGAGGCGATCTTCCTGCTCAACAACCTGGTCCTCGTGGGGCTGGCCTTCGTGGTCTTCTGGGGGACGTTCTTCCCGCTGATCTCCGAGGCCGTGACCGGGACCAAGGCCTCGGTCGGCCCGCCGTGGTTCGACCGCTACACGGTGCCGCTGGCCCTGGTGCTGGTCCTGCTGTCCGGCATCGGTCCGGTGATCGCCTGGCGGCGAGCGACCCTGGGGAACCTGTGGCGCGGCTTCCGCTTCCCGCTGGTCGTGTTGGCGCTAGTGGTGGGCGCCGGGATCGCGCTGGGGGCGGGCGACCAGCCGTCGGCGCTGGCGATGTTCGGCCTGGCCGCGTTCGTCCTGGCGGCGGTGGCCCAGGAGTTCTGGCGCGGGACGCGCGCGCGCAGCGCGATGACCAGCGAGAGCCCGCCGGTCGCCCTGGTCGCGCTGGTGCGCCGCAACCGCCGGCGCTACGGCGGCTACCTCGTCCACGCCGGGATGGCCGTGCTGTTCGTCGGAGTGGCGGCCTCCTCGGCCTTCCAGGCCAACCGCGACGCGCGACTGAAGCCCGGCCAGAGCGTGCGCGTCGCCGGCTACGACGTGAAGTACGTGCGCCCGACCACGGCGCTGGAGGGCGAGAAGATCTCGCTGGGCGCAGTGCTGGACGTGCGCAAGGACGGCAAGCGCGAGGCCATCATCAGGCCCACCCGCGGCTACTACCCCTCGACCGACCCCACGCTGGGGCCGGTGGCCCGCTACTTCGACGGCACGGCGACCAGCGAGGTCGGCCTGCGCGCCGGCCTGCGCCGCGACCTGTGGATGGCGGTCGAGCCCGACATCCAGGCGCTGGAGCCGTTCGTGCGCGAGGCCGACCGGCGCTTCGCCGGCGCCCGGCCGCAGCTGCAGGCCGTCCTGATCGCGGCGATCGCCGAGCGCTACCGCCGACAGCCGCTGCCCGCGACCTTCCGGATCATCGTCTCGCCGCTGGTGACATGGATCTGGATCGGCGCCCTGATCGTGGTGTTCGGGGCGCTCGTCGCCATGTGGCCGGCGCCCGCCGCCGTGCGCCGGGGCGAGGCGTCCGCCTACGCCCGGCGCCTCGCGCGCGAGCTCGCGTAGCCCCTTGGACCTCGTGCAGTTCCTCCTGGTGCTGGTCGTGCTGGCCGTGGTCGTGCTCGTCGTGTCCGCGCCGCTGCGCCGCGACCCGGAGGCGCCCGAGGCGCCCGCCACGGAGGTCGCCGCCCTGGAGGCGGAGAAGCAGACCAAGTACCGCGAGATCCGCGACGCCGAGCTCGACCATCGCACCGGCAAGCTCTCGCGGGCCGACTGGGAGGCGCTGGATGCGCAGCTGCGCGCCGAGGCGATGGAGATCCTGCGCCGCCTCGACGAGGCCGGCGCCTAGCGCAGCGTCGCGTCGCGCGGCGCGCCGTCGCGGCGCCACGTCAGGCGCCCGGCGCGCGACAGCCGTAGCGAGAACGGCTCGATCCCGGGGCCGGCGTCCAGGCGGCGCAGGCCGCGGGCGTCCAAGCGCCACACCGAGCGCTCGCCCTCTAGCACCTGCGTCCAGGCCACGGCGCCGCCCGGACGGGTCACGAGGGCGGCCACGCGCACGTCGGCCGGCTCGGCCGAGAGCGCGGGGCGGATGCGCAGCCGGTGCAGGAAGCGCCCGGTGCGCAGGTCCATCGACTGGACCCAGACCGCGGGGATCCCGGGGTCGACCCAGGTGAAGGCGAACGTCGCGCCGGCGGGGCGCAGCAGCCCCAGGGTCGCGTCGCCGGGCGCGTAGAAGCGGTCCACGGCCGTGTCCAGCGCCGTGCGCCGGCCGGTGGGGCGGTGGCAGGCCCAGGGCTGGCCCGCGGCCGTGTAGTAGACGCGCGCCGTGGCGGTGCTCAGGACGGTGCGCGACCCGGGGACCTCGCAGGACGGGCGCGCCGCGCCCGCCGCGGGGGCGCCGGCCGCCAGCGCGCCCACCGCCGCCAGCGCGCAGATGGATGTCTTGCCGGGCCGCACCGCGGGCAGTGTAGGGACTGATCCTTCGGTACCCTGCCGGGCGTGTACACGATCCTCGCCGTCCTCCAGGTAGCGCTCTCGGTGGTCCTGATCTTCCTCGTGCTCATGCACTCCGGGAAGGACGCCGGTCTGTCCGGCGCCTTCGGCGTGGGCACCGGGGCCGGCCCTCTGGGCGGCGGCTCGCTCGTCGAGCGCAACCTGAACATCTGGACCGTCGTGGTGGCGATCGCGTTCACCATCAACACGGTCGTCCTGCTCAAGATCTAGGCGGTCACGCGGAAGTCGCGGGCCCGCAGGGCGGGGCAGACGACGCCCGTCGCCTGGCGGCGGCCGTAGTGCTCGGCCTCGCTCACCAGGCGGGGCGTGGAGGTGAGGCTCTCGGTGGCGTCCAGGATGCGCAGCGCGGAGTCGGTGAACCGGACGTCGCGCAGGGGTCGGGTGATCAGGCCGTCCTCGATCAGGAACGTCCCGTCGCGGGTCATCCCGGTCAGCAGGGTGTGCTTGGGGTTCAGCGGGTTCACGTACCACAGGCGGGTCACGTAGATCCCGCGCTCGATCGGCAGCGCGAGCTCGTGCACGTCCCGGGCGCCGCCGCCGACCAGCACCAGATGAGTGGGGACCGGCCCCTCGGGCGTCCCGCCCGGGGCCAGGGCGTGACCGGTGGTGTGGGCGCCGCGGCCCGCGACGGCGGCCGAGCGGGTGTCGTGCACGACCCGGTGGGCCACGCCGTCCTGGATCAGGGGGAGCGGGCGCTTGGACACCCCCTCCGCGTCGAAGGCGCGGGGGAGAGCCCCGGGGAAGAAGGGGGAGTCGGCCAGGCTGATCCGGGCGGCGGCCACCCGCATGCCCAGGCGCCCGGACAGCGCGCCGCGCCCCTCGGCGTGGGCGAGCCCGTTGAAGGCCAGCATGCCCGTGAACTCCAGCAGCACGCCGACGGCGTCCGCGTCCAGGACCACCGGGTACTCGCCGGGGTCCAGCACGGCGCGCTCGCCCGGGGCGGCCCGGCGCGCCGCCTCGCCCGCCACGCCGGCGGCGTCCAGGTCGCCGGCCGCGCGGGCGGTGCGCGAGGAGAACCCGCTGCGGGCGCCGCTCTCGTCGCGGCAGATCACCTTCAGGTGGGCGTCGGTGACCGCGTCGGAGGCCAGCACGCCGGTGGTGGACGCGATCGCGGTGCGCACCGCGCCCGCGGTCCAGATCCCGTACGCCTGCAGGTCGTGCTCGGCGGCCACGTCGAAGGCGGTCCGCAGTGCCGCGCCGGGGACGGCCGGGTCCAGGCGGGCGGTCTCCTGGTCCCAGCCGTCGTGCGAGTGGGGCGGTGGCCCGGGGGCCGGGAGCCCGGGGTAGTCGCCCGGGCCGGCCCGGGCCGCGGCCGCGGCCGCCTCGGCCGCCCGCGTGGCGGCGGCGCGCAGCGCGTCGTCGTCAGTCCCGCTGGCGTCGGCGGTGGCCACGCGCCCCTCGCGCACGCACGCGAACTCCACGGAGACGTCGTCGACCGCGGTCGCCTGGGTGGGGCGCGACGCGGCGAAGCGCGAGGTCAGCGAGCGCTCGTGGCTGACCGTCACCAGGGTCTCGCCGCCGCGCGCGTGGGCCAGCGCCCGCTGCGCGATGGTCGCCATGTCCGGCTCGCTCACGCCAGGCCGACCTCGACGTCGCGAAACCGCGCCGGCGCGGTGCCGTGGGAGACGTGGGCGACCTGCCCCGGCTCGCCCTTGCCGCAGTTCAGGACTCCCCACAGCCGCCACTCCTGCGGCCCGCACACCGCGTCCAGCGAGCTCCAGAAGGTCGGGGTGACGCCCGCGTAGGACGCGTTGCGCAGGACACGGCCCAGCTCGCCCCCGCGGATCTCGCGCGCCAGCTCGACCCCGAACTGGAAGTTCAGCCGGCGGTCGTCGATCGACCACGAGCGGTTGGTCTCCAGGTAGATGCCGCTGTCCGTGTCCGCGAGCAGATCGGCCAGCGACCCGGCGGCCCCGGGCTCCACCGACACGTTGGTCATCCGGACGATCGGCTGGCGGGTGTGGCCGTCGGCGCGGGCGCAGCCCGAGGACGCGTCCAGGCCGATCGCGGCGGCCGACTCGCGCGAGGACATCGCGCCCACCAGTTGGCCGTCGCGCACCAGGGGCAGGGACTGCGCGGCGACGCCCTCGTCGTCCCAGGCGAAGGTGCCCAGGCCGCCGGGGACCGTCGAGTCGGCGGTGACGTTCAGGGCGGGGGAGCCGTAGCGCAGGCTCCCGAGATCCGCGGGCTGGACCCAGCTGGTTCCCGCGTAGGAGGCCTCGCCGCCCAGCATCCGGTCCAGCTCCAGCGCGTGCCCGATGGACTCGTGCAGCTGGAGGGCGAGCTGCTCGCCGTGCAGGACGACCGTCGCCGTCATGGCCGGGCAGTCCGGCGCTACCAGCAGCTCGATCGCCTCCTGCGCCACGCGTGGCGCCTGGCCCGGCAGGTCGAGCGCCTCCACCTGTTCCCAGCCCGCCGCGGCCACGCCCCCCTCGTGGCTGCCGGGGTAGGAGCGCGTCTGGGCCTCGCCGCCGCCCACCGCGGTCGCGGCGATGGTCGCCCCGCACTCGGTGATCGTCTGGGTGCACGCCGCGCCGTCGGTGGAGGCGAAGGCGCGCGTGGTGCGCAGCGCGAGGCAGGTGCCGTGCACGTGGACGATCCTCGGGTCGCCCCGCATCGCCGCGTCGGCCCGCAGGAGCAGGTCGACCTTGCGCTCCAGCGGCACCGCGAACGGGTCCTGCTCGCACGGTCCCTCCCAGTGCCCGCGCGCGGGCGCGACCGGCGCCAGGCGCAGCGCGGGCGCGGCCGGCAGGGCCTCGGCCACCGCCAGGGCGCGGCGCAGCGCGGCCTCGGCCCCCGCCGGAGTGGGCTCGCGGGCCGAGGCGAACCCCCAGGCCCCGCCGGCCAGGACGCGGACCCCGATGCCGTCGGACTCCGTCACCGCCACGGCCTCGGCCTCGCCGTTGCGGGTGTCGATGTGCTCGCCCGCGCGCACGACCCGGCGGGCCTCCGCGTAGTCGCAGCGGCCGTCGGCCAGGGCGACCGTCTCCACGAGGGCGTCGAGCATGCCGGAGCAGGCTACCCAGCGCGCGACGCGATTCACCTAAAGGAGGACGGGCTTGCTGCCGATTAGGCCACGTAGGGGCTCCTGCGTCTCTTCGTGCCCGCCTACGACACCCACAGCCCTTCCAGCGAGGTCGTCCCCGACGACCTGTCCCTCCTGGGGCGGATCACCGCCGTCGCGGCGCTCGGCGGCATCGTGGGATGCGGGGTCCTGTGGGTCTTCGAGCCCCACCAGATCCAGTCCGGCCTCATGGTCGTGGTGGGCATGGTGCTGGCCGCCGGCGTGGCCATCGCCTCGCTGACGCTGCCCTGGCGGCGCCTCTCGCGCGCCTGGGTCGCCTTCCCGGTGGTCAGCGGAGCCGCCCTGACCGCGCTGGCCTGCTGGAACACCGGGGGACAGGGGAGCCCGTTCGCGCTCTTCTACCTCTACGTGGCCACGCTGGCCGCCTACTTCGCCTCGCGACGGCAAACCTTCTTCGCCGCCGGAGTCGTGATCGTGTGCGCCGGGCTGCCGGTGTTCTACGACCGTGGCGCCTCCCTCACGGACCGCATCTTCGAATGGGTCCTGGTCAGCACCATGGCCACGGCGCTGGCCCTGGTCCTCCAGCACCAGCGCGAGCGGGTGCGGCGCGCGGCCGACCACGCGCACACGCTGGCCCTGCAGGACCCACTCACGGGCGTGGCGAACCGGCGCGGGTTCGAGCAGCGTGCGGCCGCCGAGCTGGCGCGGGCGCGGCGCCACGACCTGGTCTTCAGCGTCCTGTATCTGGACCTGGACGGCTTCAAGCGCGTCAACGACGTGGCCGGCCACTCGGCGGGGGACGAGCTGCTGCGCCGGGTCGCCATGGCCATCGGGGTGGCGGTGCGCGGCGAGGACTTCGTGGCTCGCCATGGGGGCGACGAGTTCGCCGTCCTGCTGCCGTTCACCGACGAGGCCGAGGCCCGGCGCGTGGCCGCGCGCATCGTGGCCGCGGTGGAGCGCACGGCGGCCGACGACACCCGGCTGAGCGGCCTCAGCGCCAGCGTGGGCGGCGCGACCTACCCGGCCGACGGCGAGACCGTCAGCTCCCTGCTGGAGGCGGCCGACGCCGAGCTGCTGCGCGTGAAGTCCGAGCGCGAGTTCGACGCGCGCCGCGCCTCGCGCGACTACGCGATCCCCGCGGCGCCGACCGTCTCCCAGCGCGACGTCTTCGCCGGCCTGCGGGCCGCGCCGCGTGCGGCCGAGTTCTCCTGGCGCGTCGGCGGCGCGCTGGGCGTGATCGCGGCGCTGGCCTCGCTCGTGGTGGCGAGTTGGCTGCTGGCTCCGCTGACGCCCGACCCCCGATTGGTCCGCGCCGCCGTGACCGTGGCGACGATCGCCACGCTTGTCGTCGCCCTGGCCGCCGCGGCGAGCCGCGCGCGCGGCCGCGAGCGCGCCGGCTGGATCCTGCTGGCCGTGGCCGCCGTGGGGGCCTGGCTGCCCTACGCCGGCATCAGCGCGGCCGTCTTCGTCGGTCTGGCCATCGTGCTCCTGGGCGCCGTGGCCTGGCCGCCGTCGCGGCGCGACCTGCTCGATTTGGCCGACATCCTGGTCACGATCTCCGGGCTCGCCGTCGCCTACCTGCTGCCGCCGCTCGCCGACTACGCCTCCCTGCACCACCTCACGCCGCCGCGCCCGTACGGGGCTGCGGCGGTCGCCGCCGTGGGACTGGCGTGCCTGCTGACGGTCGCCACCCGGACGCGGCCCGGCAGCCGCCCGGACCTGTGGCTGGTGGCGGGCGGCCTGGGATTCTCGGCCGGGGCGGCGGTGCCCTACGCGATCAGCGTGAACGGCGCCACCAGCAGCCTGCCCGACACCGGCTGGCACGTGCTGTTCCCGCTGGCCGCGGCGCTGATGGCCGGGGGAGCCGTGCTGCGCGCGCGCAACCGCACCCGGGTCCTGCCCCACGTGAAGCCCGCGCACGACCTGCCGGCGATCGTGGTGAGCAACGTCCTGCTGGCGGGCCTGCTGCTGTCCCTGGTGATCGTGCGCGGCGAGATCCCGGGCGTGATCGGGGGCCTGCTGCTGGTTCTGCTGGTCGTGCGTCACGTGCGCGCGCGCACGATGGAGCGCGAGAACGTCGGGCTGCAGGAGGTGGCCCGGCGCAGCGAGCGCGACCTCGCCGACCAGTACCGGGCGAGCCTGGTCGCGCTGGGGACGGCCCTCGAGGCTCGGGACGGATACACGGGCGGCCACGGCGAGGCCACCGTGGCGCTGGCGCGCGGGGTGGCGGAGCGGCTGGGCCTGACCGACGCCGCGGTGGCCGAGGTCGAGGCCGTCGCGCTGCTGCACGACGTGGGCAAGATCGGGATGCCGGACTCCATCCTGCGCAAGCCGGGCAAGCTCGACGAGCGGGAATGGGCCGTGGTGCGCGAGCACCCGCTGATCGGCGAGCGCATCCTGCGCCAGGTCCCCGGCCTGGACCGGGTCGCGCGCGGGGTGCGCCACGAGCACGAGCGCTGGGACGGCGCCGGCTACCCGGACGGCCTGACCCGCGAGGCGATCCCGCTGGCCAGTCGCATCACGCTGGTCTGCGACGCCTACCACGCCATGACCTCCGACCGGCCCTACCGCGAGAAGATGTCGCACGAGGCCGCGGCCGCGGAACTGCGCGAGGGAGCCGGGACGCAGTTCGACCCGGCGGTGGTCCGGGCGCTGCTCGACGCCCTGGGCGAGCGAAACGGGAACGGCCGGGCGGCGGGCGCCGCCGACCGTCCCGCTCACCAGGCGGCTTCGTAGAGCTCCAGCAGCTCGTCGCGCGTGGCCGCGGGCGGGGTCAGGTGGAGCTCCGGGCGCTCGGCGGCCGCGTCCGCGCAGGCCTCCAGCACGGCACGGTCCACCCCGAGGTCGCGGATGCCGGCGAGGCCGGCGAGATTGCGCAGCCGCTCGGGCGCATCGCCGATCGCAGCCCGGACCGGGGCCATCCGGTCCGGCAGGCGCCGCTCGAGGGCGGCCATCGCCACGGGCAGCACGGCGGCGTTGGCGGGCCCGTGCGCGGCCCCGCCGAACCGCACCAGCGTCTGGGACATGACGTGGCTGAGGCCGTAGAGCGCCGAGTCGCTGGCGTAGCCCGCCAGCAGCGCGCCCAGCGCCAGCTCGTCGCGATCCGGGCCGTCCGGCGCCTCGACGCCCGCGACCAGGCGCCGCGCGCCGTCCAGCGCCGCGAGCGTCGCCACCGGGTTGGCCAGGACCGTGGCCGGCGCCTCGACGGCGTGGGCCAGCGCGTTGGCCGCCGACGCGATCAGCTCCGCCGGCGGCTGCGAGGCCGAGAGCGCCGGGTCGTTGATCACCACGGACGCGCGCACGCGCGGGGTGGAGGGGTCGACCCCGGCGGCGTGGCGGTGCAGCGTCGTCATCTCGGCCGCGCTGAGGGTGGTGGGGATCGCGGCGGCGCGCACCGGCGGTCCCGCCGCGGCGGCCAGGGCCTTGGCCACGTCGACCACGCGGCCTCCGCCCAGCGCCACCAGCAGCTCGCCCTGCACCTGGCCGCGCAGGTCCTCGGCGATCTCGTCCACGCGGCCGGACGGGACCTCGTGGACCGCCGCCGCGCCGTCGCGCACGTGGGGCGCGAGCGCCAGCGCCCGGGGCGTGGTCAGGAGCGTGTAGCCGTCCCCGAGCAGCTCGGGGACCTCGGCCACCGCGCCGCGCCCGAAGCGGATGACGCGCTCGCCGTCCTGCCAGCGGAAGTCCTGGGCCATGCCCCGGACTCTACGAAGCCCCGGCGTCCGCCGCCGGCGCGGGATCGGCCCGGCGCGCCGTGCCCTCCTGGCGCATGGTGATCGCCACGGAGGCCACGATGATCGCCGCGGCCACCACAGTCAGCAGGCTCACCGGCTCCGACAGGATCGCCCAGCCCAGTGTGACCGCGATCACCGGGTTGACGTACGCGTAGGTGGAGACGGTGGAGATCGGGACGTTGCGCAGCAGCCAGGCGTAGGCGGTGAAGGCGACGATCGAGCCGACGACCACGAGGTAGCCGAAGGCCAGCCAGGAGTCGCCCGAGACATGGCCGAGGTCCAGGGACCAGGGCTCGCCGGCGATCGCGGCGACCACGGTCATCGCCGCGCCCCCGATCAGCATCTGCAGCGCCGTTCCGTACACCGGGTCGGGGGGAAGACGCAGGCGGCTGCCGGCGAAGGACCCCGACGCCCAGCACATCGCCGCGAACACGACGAGCAGGCAGGAGGCGAGACTGGTCCCCGCGGGGCGCTGTCCCGGCGACAGCAGCAGCGCCACGCCGACGAAGCCGGCCAGGACGCCGACCGCGCTCAGGCGCCCCGGACGCTCCCGCCACAGCGCGCGCAGCACGATCACCCACAGCGGCTCGGAGGCGATGAGCAGCGCCGCCAGTCCGGAGGGCACGTCGCGCTCGGCCACCGTGACCAGGCCGTTGCCTCCGAACATCAGCAGCACGCCGACCAGCGCGCACCCCGCCAGCTCGGCGCGGGTCACCTTCACGGGCGCGCGGCGCCACCGCACCCAGGCGTACATCAGCGCGCCGGCGAGCAGGAAGCGCACGCCGGCGCCCAGCAGGGGAGGGACCGTCTCGACCATCACGCGGATGGCCAGGTAGGTCGAGCCCCAGACGACGTAGATGACGGCCAGCGCCCCCGCCACTCGCGTGAGCGGCGGGGGCGCCGGCGTGGGCGCGCGCGCCCGGCTAGGCACGCATCAGAGCCCGGGGGGATAGGGCCATCAGGTGCGCCAGGCGGCCTTCGCGGTGGGGCTGGGCGAGCTGGGTCGCGTGCACGCGCAGCAGCTCGACCATGTGGGCGGTGGGGTGGAACGGGTCGGCGACGACCGCGCCGTCACGGAGGGAGAGCGCGGCGCGCGGCTGCCCCGCGGCCTCGACGATCAGGACGGGCGCGGCCAGCGGCGCGGCGCTGTCGAGCTGGGCCAGGGAGTGCAGGGTGACCGCATCCCGGTGGTCGGCGCGTCGGACGGTGATGGCGGTGGTCTGCATGTCGGGCTCCTCGATCGTCTCTCTGAGGGAACGACGCTCACGATGCCACCGACGTGAGATAAGAGCAAATGACATTTCCATGGGTCTCCGATAAGCTCGGCTAATGATCGACGTGCGTCGCCTGAAGGTTCTGCGCGAGGTCGCGCAGCAGGGCTCCTTCTCCGCCGCCGGCGAGTCCCTGGGGTATACCCAGTCGGCCGTGTCCCAGCAGATCGCGGCGCTCGAGCGGGAGGTGGGGGCGATCCTGGTGGAGCGCAACGCGCGCGGCGTGCGCCTCACCGACGCGGGGCGCACGCTGGTGGAGCACGCGGACGGGATCCTCGCCCGGCTGACCGCCGCCGAGGACGAGCTGGAGGCCATCGCCGGCCTGCGCGGCGGGCGCCTGCGCCTCGCGTCCTTCCCCACGGCGGGCGCGACGCTGGTGCCGCTGGCCATCGCCGAGTTCTCCCGCCACCACCCCGACGTCGAGCTGTCGCTGGTGGAGGCCGAGCCCGAGGAGGCGATCCCCCTGCTCAAGGCGGGCGAGCTGGACCTGGCGCTGGTGTTCGAGTACGAGGGCGTCACGGGTCTCGCGCACCCCGACGTGGAGCTGCTCCACCTCCTCGACGACCCGATGTACCTGGCCCTGCCGCCCGACCACCCGCTGGCGCGGCGGCGCAACGTGAAGCTCGGGGACCTGGCCGACGAGCCCTGGGTGCAGGGGGACTGCAACGGCTACTGCGGCCTGATGCACATCGCGGCCTGCCAGGCCGCCGGGTTCACCCCGCGGGTGGGATTCCAGAGCAACGACTACAACGTCGTCCAGGGCCTGGTGGCCGCCGGGGTGGCGGTCTCGCTGATCGCCGAGCTGGCGCTGGCCAACCAGCGCGAAGACATCGTGGTCCGCTCGCTGGGCCGGCAGGCCCCGGTGCGCCGTGTGTCAGCGGCGACGCTGGTGGGGGCCTACCGCTCCCCGGCCGTGGAGGCGATGCTCGAGGTGCTCCAGGTCGCCGCCCGCGAGTACGCGGACCGCCGCGGCGCCCGTCTCGCCGCCGCGTGAGCGCGCGGCGGTGCGCGCCTAGATCCCCAGCAGCCGCGCCATCAGCGCGTCGAACGCCCGGTCGGGAAGCAGTCCGGCCAGGCGGATGCGCTGCTTGGCGTCGCGGCCCACCGGATAGCGCGTGCGCGGGCGGTCGGCGGTCAGCGCATGCTGCACCGCCTTGGCCACCTCCTCCGGCGGGATCGCCTCCTCGGTGGCCTTGACCGCCTGCTTGCGGATTGCGGCGATGGTGGGGCCGTAGATCCGCTCGGCGTCGGGCGGGGCGGCGGCCAGCAGGTCGTCGGCGGCCGCGACGCCCTTCTCCCAGATCCGGGTGGCGATCGCGCCGGGCTCGACGATCGCGACGTGGACGCCCAGCGGCCGCAGCTCGCGGCGCAGGCTGTCGGTGATCCCCTCCAGCGCGAACTTCGAGGCGGCGTAGGGGGAGAGGAGGGGAGGCGCGACCCTGCCGCCCACCGAGCCGATGTTCACGATGCGCCCGCGCGCCCGGCGCAGGGCGGGGAGGAGGGCCTGGGTGACCGCGACCTGGCCGATGACGTTCACGTCCAGCTGACGGCGCCACTCGTCCAGGGGGACGAACTCCAGCGGCCCGCTGACCGAGATCCCGGCGTTGTTGACCAGGCCGGCCAGCGGCTCCTCGCCCACGCGCCGTCCCAGCTCCGACACGGTGGACTGGTCGGCGACATCCACCTTCACCGGCTCCACCAGGTCGTGCAGCGCGGCGACCCGCTCGGCGTCGACGTCCTTGCGCACGCCGGCCAGGACCCGGAAGCCGCGCTGCGCGAGGGCCCGGGCGCACGCCTCGCCGATGCCGCTGGACGCTCCGGTGACCACCACGGTGCCCGTCCTGCCGCTCATCGGGCAACCGTATCGCGCCTCGCGATTCATGTGGCAGAGGTGATAGAAACGCGGGAGATGGTCGCCCGCGCCCTGCCGCTCTGCCTCGTCGCGCTTGCGTGCGCCGCGCCGGCCGTCCACGCCAAGGGGTCCGCGAAGGGCACGACGCCGACCCGGACGTCCGCCGTCGCGCCGCTCGTCCTGCCGGGATCGGCGTCCGCCGCGAGCGTGAGCCAGACCGGCCGCACCTGGATCGTCGGCGGCGAGCCGGGGACCGCCACGCGCCGCCTCGCCGCCCGCTTCGGCGCGCGCCCGGTGATCGCGGGTGCGGGGATCTACGTGGTGGCCAAGCGCGACGCGCGCGCCTTCGCGGGCGCGCTGCAGCGCGCCGGGCGCCTGACCATGGCCGAGCCCGATGCGCTGGCCCGCAAGACGGCGATGCCCTCGGACCCGCTGACGCCGCAGCAGTGGTGGCTGCCGGCCGTGGTCGACCCTCAGCTGACGCCGCCGCCGGTCACGCCGTCCAGCCCGGTGCTGGGCGTCATCGAGGAGCAGATCGATCTGAGTCACCCCGACATGCAGGGCATCGTCTCCACCAGTACCGGGGCGCCGCCCGACGAGCACGGCACGGCGGTCGCCGGGGCGGCCGGGGCGCCCGCCAACGGCGCCGGCATCGTCGGCATCTGGCCGGGCATGCGGATCCTGCTGCCGGTCTACCGCGGGGTCTCGTGCAGCAACATCACCGCCGCTGTCTACCGGGCCATCGTCCGGCGCGTTTCGGTCATCAACATGAGCTACGGCTTCGACGTGGGGGAGTGCTTCATCCACCTCGTCGCCACGCAGCGCGCCTTCGCGCGGGGCATCGTGCTCGTGGCCGCCGGCGGCAACGAGTTCAACGAGGGCAACCCGCTGTCGCGCCCGGCCGCCGACCCGCACGTCGTCACCGTGGCCGCCCTGAAATCCGACTTCACGTCCGCCGACTTCTCCAACGAGAACGGCGCAATCGACGTCTCGGCTCCGGGCGCCGGCGTGCTGCTCCCCGTGCCGCCGCAGTTCGACACCTCCGACGGCGCGCGCGACGGGTACTCGAGCATCGACGGCACCAGCTTCGCCTCGCCGATCGTCGCCGGAGCCGCCACGTGGCTGCGGGCGGCACGGCCCGAGCTCTCGGCCGGCCAGGTCGGCACGGTCCTGCAGGAGTCGGCCGACGACCTCGGCGCGCGCGGCTGGGACCAGCGCTTCGGCTACGGCAAGGTGAACCTGCGCGACGCGCTGGCCAACCGCGTTCCGCCCGCCGACCCCCTGGAGCCCAATGACGACGTCGAGTGGGTCAACGGCAAGCGCTTCGGCGGCCCACATGCGCCCATCTTCGGCCGCAACGACCGGGTGAAGTCGGTGACGGCCACGCTGGATCGCTTCGAGGACCCGGCGGACGTCTACCGCGTCATCCTGCCGCCCCGCAGCACGGTGCGCTTCCGGATGACCGTCCAGTGGGGCGATCCCGACCTCGACGTCTACAGCGGCGGGATCCGGACCATCAATCGCGACACCGGCCTGCTGGGGCGCTCCGTGCGCAACGGCCGCCTCCCGGACACGGTGACGATCGTCAACCGCAGCCGCAGCGCCCGCACCGTCTTCGCCAACTCATACGTGCTCGAGGGCGCCCCGCTGGACTCGGGCTACCGCCTGGAGGTCAGGCGGATC
>JAWVFR010000023.1:0-9275 GCA_033855845.1 Solirubrobacteraceae bacterium | reverse complement strand
CGGTGGTGGCGCTCGTACTTCTCGACACCTCGATCCTCGATCGCGACGTCGGTTGGCGGCTCGCGTTCGGGATGGGGGCAATCCTCGGATTCGGCATCCTGCTCGTGCGCCGCCACGTACCCGAGAGCCCGCGCTGGCTGTTCATCCACGGCCGCGAGGAGGAGGCGGAGCAGATCGTGGCCCGGATCGAGGAGGAGGTCCGCCAGGAGATCGGGCGCGACCTCCCCGAGCCCGACCAGGACATCGTCATCCGCCAGCGCGAGGCCATCCCCTTCCGCGAGATCGCGCGCGTGGCGCGCGAGCGCTACCCCCGCCGCGCGCTCCTGGGCCTGGCCCTGTTCATCGGGCAGGCCTTCCTCTACAACGCCGTCACCTTCGACCTGGGCACGCTGCTGAACGGGTTCTACGACGTCGGGTCCCAGTCGGTCCCCTACTTCATGGTGGTGTTCGCGGTCAGCAACTTCCTGGGGCCGCTGCTGCTCGGGCGCTACTTCGACACCGTCGGGCGCGTCCCCATGATCGCGGGGACGTACCTGGGCTCGGCCGCCCTGGTCACGGTGCTGGGCATCCTGCTGCTCAACGGCTCGCTGGGGAAGTGGGCGTTCATGGCGCTGGTCCTGGCCACCTTCTTCCTCGCCTCGGCGGGCGCCAGCTCGGCCTACCTGACGGTCAGCGAGGTGTTCCCGATGGAGACGCGCGCGCTGGCCATCGCGCTGTTCTTCGCCGTGGGGACCGCGGTCGGCGGCATCGCCGGCCCGGCCCTGTTCGGGCAGTTCATCCACAGCGGCGACGCGGACCTGGTGGCGCTGGGCTTCTTCATCGGCGCCGCCGCGATGGCGCTGGGCGGGATCGCCGAGCTGCTGTGGGGCGTGAAGGCGGAGCAGCGCTCCCTGGAGGACATCGCCACCCCGCTGACCGCCGCCGGCGGGCACGAGTCGCGGGTCCGCGCGCGCACGCAGCGAATCCGGGATCGCGAGCGGGCCGGACTGCGGCGGCTGCGCCCCGGTCCGGGCACGTCGTTCTACTCGCCCGCGATGGTGGGCTCGGGCACCGCCGATCCGCGCTTCGCGGAGGCGGTCGCGCGCGACTTCGACCGCGAGATCGCGGCGGTCGTCCTCGTCCTGGCCGAGGCGGGGCCGCTGTCCCGCGCGGAGCTGGCCACGCGGCTGGGCGCCCGCGGCTGGGGCCCCGGCCGCTACCACCGCGCCGTGCGCGAGGCCGTGCGCGAGGGCGGAGCCGTGCGCACACCGGGCGGCGGCTACGGCCCACCCGCCGAAAGCCGGTGACCCGCACCTAGGCGGGGCCGGCGACCGGCTCGAGGTGGGGGTCCAGCCACTGGCGCATCTGCGCCTCCGGCGCCGCTCCCACCAGCCGGTCGACCTCCTGCCCGTCGCGCATCAGCACCAGCAGGGGGATCCCGTGGACACCGAAGCGCGAGGCGATCTCCGGCGCCCCGTCGATGTTCAGCTTGACCGCCTTCAGGCGTCCAGCCAGGTCGTGCGCGACGCGCTCGACCACCGGGCTGACCATCCGGCACGGGCCGCACCACGGCGCCCAGAAGTCGACCAGCACCGGGACCGAGGCCGCGAGCTCGTCGTCGAAGCTCCCGGCGTCGGCCTCGACGATCCAGGGCAGCGCGTGGTGGCAGTTCCCGCAGCGGGGCGTGCCGGAGGCCGACGAGCGCACGCGGTTGCGCTTGCCGCAGTTGGGGCACTTGACGATCGGCGGTTCGGCCATCGCGCACCGTGGAGATAGATCGCCCACCCCTGCGGACAAGGGGGTAGGCTTCCTGGTGACCGCTCCCTACTCGGTCCGCGGTTGGGCCGGGAGTGTCAAGCCCCCAGGCGCGACGCTAAGTCCTGGGGCTCCAAAGCAGTTAGGGGGAGCGCGATCACAGACTCGAGCGGGCCGTACGCCCGCTCGTTCTGTGCTCAGGGACCGAGGCGCACGTAGCCACGGATCTCGCTGCGGCTGCGCTGCACGCGCGCGACGCGCTGGTCGTGGTTGCCCTCGATCGTGACGACCGTGGCGCCCTGGACGGCCTCGACGATCCCGACGTGGAGGTGACGGAAGACCACGACGTCGCCGCGGCGCGGAGCCGTGCGCCAGCGGCCGGTGCGCTGCGCCCAGCGGCGGAACTCCGTCACCAGGCCGATCCCCTCCCCCCGGTCTCCCACCGGCGCGCCGGCCTGCTGGGCCACCCAGGAGGCGAAGTACCCGCACCAGGCGGCGGGCCCGCCCGACCAGCGCACGGCGGTCCGGTAGCGCGCGATGCGCGGCGAGTCGTTGGACCCGCGGGGCATCTCGCGCACGCCGAGGGCGAGCTCCCCCCGGGCGATGCTCACGACGCGGTCGGGAAGGGCGGCCTGGGCCGGCGCGGCGGAGCAGGCCAGGGCCAGCACGGCCGCGAGCACGGGTAGGCGAAGAGTCGAACGGGACACCACCCTGCCATCGACGCTTCGCGCGCCGGCTTGAGCCCGAGCCCGCCGGCGCGGACGAAGGTCAGTCCGGCTCGGCGGTCTCCTCGAGCACGAAGATCTCGAAGCCCATCGGCGGGTCGAAGACGATCTGGCTCTGGTAGGTCAGGACCGTCCGGCCGAGCGCCTGCTCGACCACGCTCTTGAACTCCTCGGCCAGGTCGGCCTGGAAGCCCAGGCGCATCTCGCGGACGATCGCCTCGCGTCCGTTCGCGACCATCGTGGTCTCCGCGCGCGTCAGCAGGTCCTCCAGGACGGTGAGGACGTAGCGCTCCATCACGAACGTCTTGGCCCGCGTGGGCCCGCGGCCGTAGTGGGACCGCATCAGCTGCACGATTCCGTTCGAGATCTCCAGCTTGGCCGAGTGCTCGGCAGGACTCCCTTCCATTGCGCGAGCCTATTCGAACCAAAGGCTCAAGTTCTCCGGCTGGATGGCCGAGACGAAGGGGGATGGCCTCCTCCGAGACCCTCGCGGCAATGAACAGCCGCCCGCTGCGGATCCTCGTGGAGACTCCGCGCTACCGCATCGTCGGGACCCTGGTGCTGCCGCGCGACGGCTACCGCAGCCGCCTGTCGGACTTCCTGAACTCCTCCGACCGCGACTTCATCTCCCTGACGGACGTGACCATGGAGGCGCTGGACGCCGAGGGCCGCGCCGGCCGCGCGGTCGAGCACGAGTTCATCACCGTCTCGCGCGGGCACATCGTCCTGGCCACGACCGTCGACGGCCACGGCCTCGGCGACGTCGCTCTCTAGAGCTCGTCCTCCGGAGCCACGCCCCCGCGCACGCGCCGCCGCAGCGGCAGGCCGTACCAGAGGCCGGCGAACGCAAGCCCGGTCAGCGACGTGACCACGACGGTGGTCTCCACGCCGTACAGGTAGTCGGTGATCAGCATGACCACGCAGATCACCGCGGCGGCGAGGAAGCCGAGCCCCGCGATGGCCATCGCGTTGGCGGTCCGCAGCATCTGAAGCTTCTCGCGCGCGCGGAAGAGAATGCGATGGTTGGCCGACGGCGCGATCAGCAGGATCATCGCCGCGGCCGAGCACAGCAGCGCCGCGAAGTAGACGGTCTTCTGGAACTGCGTGACGGTCGTGAACCGCTGCTGGAACGGCACCACGAGCAAAAACGCGAACAGCACCTGCACGCCGGGCAGCGCCACCCGCAGCTCGTTGAGCAGCTCGATCAGCTCCCGGTCGATGCGTTCCTTCTGGCTCTCGGGCATAGCGGTCGCACACTAGCGACGCGGAGCTCGCCCTCGCGACCCGTCTGCTGGCCGAGACGACCTCCTCGTCGTAGACGAGCTCGGGCTGTTCCGAGGTCGTCGCTGTCCCAATAGCGCTTCGGCTGATGCCTCCGGCGGCTAGCGCTTCCGGTTCTGCTTCTCGAAGCGCTCGAATAACTCGGGCGTCGAGACACCCAGACCCTCCGCGACTCGCAAGATGATCTTGAGGCTCACGTTGCGCTCACCGCGCTCTGTGCCTCCCATGTAGCTACGGTCGAGCCCGCAGCGATGGGCCAGCTCCTCCTGGGCCATGCCGCGTTCCTCGCGGAGTTCGCGGATTGCTCGCCCGAATGCTTGGTGAGCCGCCGATTGAGGCCGCACAGCCTGGACCTTGTACCGTCGGGGTCTATGAGTCCACGGACGATAAGTCGACGGACTATCAGACCTATTTGGCCGTTACGATCTGACCCGCCCGGCGGTTGCTTTGGTTATGGACCGGGACCGGGAACTCGATGCTATAGGCCGCGCCATCCGCGCACGACGCCTTGAGTTAGGGCTGTCCCAAGAAGCTGCCGCCGGCCAGTGGAGCGTCAGCCGCAGCCTGATATCGAGGCTAGAGCGCGGCCAGGCCAACCCGAGCTTCCGACAGCTATTCGGGTTGGCCGAGAGCATGGACATCTCGCTGCTAGCCCTCTTTCAGCGCGCCTACGAACTACCTCAGGACGATGGCGACGACGGCTGACATCACCGTCCGCCCGAGCGGCTTCTACGTCAACGGCCACTGGGTAATCGACGTCGATTACGGGCGCATCGACGTTCCCGACCGGGCCGAGGCGATCTTCTACAGCGCCCTGTGGAACACGCCCTACCACGATGAGGGAGACGGCAGCGAGGAACTGTGGTGGGTCGAGCTGCCCGCCGACCTCAGGAGCTATGTCGGCCTTCTGGTCAGGGTGCTAGGCGGTTGGCGGCTCCCGTGTCTCAACTGAGCTGGTCGAGCCCTACGCACTCCTGCTCTCAGAAGGCTTCTCCGATGGCGTAGAGGCCGAGCTGGCGTACCTAAACGCGAAGGAAGCAGAAGACGGCCCCGAAGGGCCGCCTCCTACCTCTGTCGTTTCGTACTTCGAGCAATTGGCGGAGAGGGAGGGATTCGAACCCTCGAACGAGGTTGACCCCCGTTACGCGATTTCCAGTCGCGCCCGTTCAACCACTCCGGCACCTCTCCGGGCGTTCGGGAGCGGAAGGTTAGAGCGCCCAGGCGCCGTCGCGGAGGACGGCCACCCGCTCGCCGTCCCCGGTCACGCCCGTGACGTCGACGCCGGGGCCGCCGATCATGAAGTCGACGTGGACCGCGCTGAGGTTGGCGCGGCGCTTGTCGGCCTCGTCGTCCACCGCCATGTCGTAGGCCCGGCCCAGCGCGATGTGGCTGGCCGCGTTCTCGTCCAGCAGCGTGTCGTAGAAGACCGTGTCCAGGGGGCCGATCCGACCCTCGCGGTCCACCAGCGCGACCTCGCCCAGCCGCGCGGCGCCCTCGTCGCGCTCGACCAGGGCGCGCATCGCGTCGGCGCCCGCCTCGGCGTCGATCCGCACCGCGCGGCCCGCGCGGAACTCGACCTCCAGGCCGCGGATGATCGTCCCGGGCAGCGCCAGCGGCTTGGTCGCTCGCACCACGCCGTCCACCCGGGCGGGGTCGGGGGTGGTGAACGTCTCCTCCGAGGGCAGGTTGGGGAAGTGCACGATCCCCTCCACGGTGGTGAAGGAGGCGGCCAGCCAGCGCGAGCTGGGCAGCAGCCCCACGGTCAGATCGGTGCCCGGGCCCTCGAAGTGGACGGCGTCCAGGCGCCGGGCGGTGAGCCGGTCGGCCGCGGCCACCAGCGTGTCGATCCGCTCCTGCCATGCGGCCACCGGGTCCTCCTCGTCCAGGCGGCACACGTGGCGCAGCGCCTCCCACAGGCGGTCCATCGCCTCCGCGGACTCCAGCTCGGGGTAGACCAGCTCGGCCCAGGACCGGGTGGGGCAGGGCGCGATCGTCCAGTTGGTCGTGCGCTCGTTGACCACCTGCCCGGTCTCGGGCACGAACGGCAGATGGTCGCGGCCCACGCGCGTGGGATCGAGATCGTCCAGCAGCCCCGGCGCCACGGGCCCGGACAGGCCGATCCGGGCGGCGCGCTGCTCGCCCAGCGCCAGGATCCGCTCCCCGTACCAGGGGGGCACGAAGTCCAGCGTGTCCTCCGCGGCGTGCTGAACTCGCGCGCGCTTGACGTGGATGTCCCACGACGCGACGTCCACGAACTTCGCCCCGTGACGGTAGGCCGCCGCCGCGAGAGCGCGGGTCAGGCCCTCCTTGCCCGGCTCGGTCCCGATGGCGACGATCTGGCCGGGCTGGACGTTGGCGCCGAAGCCGACGATCAACTCGGCGAAGCGCTTCAGCTCGGCGGCCGACGGCACCTCGCTCACGGGCAGGACCGGACGGAGACGAGCGGGTTGCGCGCGGTGCCGCCGAGAAGGCGGTCGCGCACGCGCGGCGGGAAGTCGCCGCTGCGCGCCGTGAAGCACCCGAGCCGGTCGACCCGCACGCCGTAGGTGACGACGTCGAAGCGCGGGCCGCGGCCGCGGGTGCGCCAGAGCACCTGGCAGGTCCAGCGCCAGGGCGTGGCCTCGGACTTGGGCTGACGGCCCTGACGCTTGCAGCGCGACCGCACGCCGAGAGCGATCCCGCGATCCGCCTTTCCGGTCCGCAGCCGGTGCTCGGCGGCGAAGGCGCGCTTGAACGCCTTGGTCATGGCCCGCTGCAGGGTCACGCGGCCCGTGCGCAGGTTCTGGCGGTCACCGCACCCGGCGGCGCCCAGGGCCAGGACGAGGACCACCGCGACCGCGATCGAGCGCCGGCTCACAGGTAGGGCACCATCCGCGCGAGGATGACGAAGGCGGTGAGGCCGGCGGCGGCGACCACCAGCCACCGCGAGCGCCCCAGTGCGGCCAGCGGCGCGAGCCACACGATGTACCAGGCCAGGAACCACGAGGTGCACACCAGCAGCGCCACGGTGGCCCACGCGGCCGAGTCCAGCCAGGTCTCGGGGTCGCGCCAGGTGCGCCAAACCAGCCCGAGCACCGCCGTGACGAAGAGCACCGAGGCGACCGTGCGCGCGCCCGTCGGGTTGCCCGTCCACCCCAGCACCGCCCCCAGCTGGGCGATGACGCTGGTGCCGGAGTCCAGGCCCTGCTGGGTCCCGAGCACGTTGACGAAGTCCAGCGCGTGGCTGCCGAACACCGCCAGCGCCACCGCCAGCACCACCGCCCCGGTGGCCAGGGCGGCGACCAGCGTGGCCAGCCGCCGGCGCGCCCCGAGGATCAGGAAGGGCACCATCAGGCCGGCGGAGGCCTTGATGGCCACGGCCAGGGAAACGGCCACCGCGCCCGCCTGCTCGCGCCGGCGCAGGACGAGCCACACGCCGGCGAGCACCCCGAGCATCATGAGGACGTCGTTGTGCGCGCCGCCCACGGCGTACACGAGCACGGCCGGGTTCAGGCCGTACAGGACCAGTCCCAGGCGACCGTCGCGACCCAGCTCGCGCGCGCACGCCCATGCCAGCGCGACGCAGCCGAGACTGGACGCCAGGACCGCCAGCTTCAGGGCCCACAGGGTCCCGGGCACCCCGAGCGGGACCAGCGCATAGGTGAACAGCGTGAACAGCGGGCCGTAGGGCGACGTGAAGTTGTCCCAGCCCACGTACCGGTAGACCGCGTCGGTCACGACCGCCCCGGAGTTGGTGGCGTAGGGGTTGAGGTCGTGCAGCGCGCCCATCCGAGCCCAGTCGATGTAGCCGAACACGTCGGCCGAGATCAGCGGCGGCCCGAGGAAGAAGAGCAGGTGCAGCGCCGCGACGAATCCGAACGCCCATCTGGCCCGCAGCGCCGGGACGGTCAGCAGCGCCACCAGCCAGAGCACCAGCATCGCGACCATCCAGCCCGCGAAGTCGCGGTAGGGCAGCAGGCCGCCCAGGTCGCCCAGGGGCCCGCGCAGCCAGTCCGGGAAGCCGCCCTGGCGCGCCGGGACCAGCCGTGTCGGCCGGTAGGCGGCGCCGGTGACGATCACCCACGAGCACAGCGCGAGGCCGGCCAGCGACAGCGCGCCGACCGCCTGGCGGCCCAGAAGCGCGATCTCCTCGCCCGACAGCGCGCGCGGATTGCGCTCGGCGGGCTGGATCGAGGTGGAATCCGGAGTCATGCGGCTGCGAGCTTACGCGGACGAAGCGTCCGCTAGTTTGGCGCCGTGCACGAGCCGACGCCCTTCGCGACGGTCGCCCTGCCGGTGGCCCTCGCGCTCATCATGGGCACGCTCGGGCTGTCGCTGCGACCGAGCGACTTTACGCGGGTGTTCAAGCAGCCGCGCGGGGTGGCGATCGGCCTCGCGAACCTCCTGGCGATCTCGCCGCTGCTGGCGTTCCTGGTGGCGGACCTGTTCGGCCTGCGGCCGGAGTTCGCCGTCGGCCTGGTCCTCCTGGGCGCCTCGCCCGGCGGGACACTGGCGAACCTGCTGACGCACCTCGCGCGCGGGGACACCGCGCTCTCGATCTCGATGACGGCGATCTCGTCGATCCTGGCCGTCGCGACGGTGCCGCTGTACCTCAACCTCGCGATCGACCACTTCGGCGCGGGGCTGACGGGCGACCCGAGCATGCTGGGCGTGGCGCTCCGGGTGTTCCTGATCACGATCGTGCCGCTGTCGATCGGCATGTGGGTGCGCGCGCGCGACGAGCGGCGCGCCGCCGTCCTGGAGCCGCGGCTCAAGCGGGTGGCGTCCGCGGTGTTCGTGGCCGTCGTGATCGGCGCCGTGGCCAGCGAGTGGAGCACGGTGACCGCGAACTTCGGCGCGCTCGCGCTGGCGGCGCTGTCGCTCAACGTGGCGGCGATGACCGTGTCGTTCGCGATCGCACGCGCCGCGCGGCTGGACGACCGCCAGGCCACCGCGATCTCGATGGAGCTGGGAATCCACAACGCCACGCTCGCGATCGCCGTCGGCGCGTCGATCTCCGACGTGCTGGCGATCCCGGCGGCGGTCTACAGCGCCTTCATGTTCCTCAGCGCGGGGTCCTTCGCCCGGCTGATGTTCCGGCGCAACCAGAGCGCGGGGGCGACCGGGATACCGCGGACCGCCCCGAGCGGATAGCGTCCCGCCCATGGACACCGAGTCCTCGGTCCGCGGCATCTCCGCCATCCGGCTGGGCGTCGGCGCCGCCGCGTGGCTCACTCCGCGCCTGGCGGGGAAGGCGTTCATGCTCGACACGGCGGGCAACCCGCAGTCGCCCTACCTGGCGCGGCTGTTCGGGATCCGCGACGTGGCCCTGGCCTACGGGACGACGAGCTCGACCGGCGACGCCCGCCGCACCTGGCTCACCGCGGGGCTGGCCTGCGACATCGCCGACACCCTCGCCGCCATCGCCGGCGGCCGCGCCGGCTACCTGAGCCGCACGCAGACCATCCTGCTCGCCGCACCCGCCATCGCCGCCACCGCCCTGGGCGCCGCGGCGCTGGCCGGCGGCGACGGCGACTGAGCCCGCGCCGCTAGCTC
>JAWVFR010000022.1:0-45630 GCA_033855845.1 Solirubrobacteraceae bacterium | reverse complement strand
GTGATCCCCAACGGGATCGACCCGCTCGACCTCCAGCCCGTGGACGACCTCGACCGCCTGCGCGCCCGGTTCGCGGCGCCCGATGAGCGGCTGATCGTGCTGGTCGGCCGCCTGGTTTACGAGAAGGGCTTCCAGCTCGCCCTGGAGGCGCTGCCCGGCCTGGTGGAGCGCCTGGGCAACGTGCGCTTCCTGGTCGCCGGTTCCGGCACCCACGAGGCGGAGCTGCGCCGCCAGGCCGCCGAGCTGGGGCTGGAGGAGCACGGCACGTTCCTGGGCTGGATCGGCGACGACGTGCTGCACTCGCTCTACCGGATCGCCGACCTGTGCGTGGTCCCCTCGCTGTACGAGCCGTTCGGGCTGGTGGCGCTGGAGGCGATGGCCTCGGGCTGCCCCTGCATCGTGGCGGACACCGGCGGGCTGCGCGAGATCGTCCCCGACGACGACCGCGTCGGCCTGCGCTTCAATGGCGGCGACGCCGAGCACCTCGAGCTGATGGTCGAGCGCCTGCTCACCGACGACGCGCTGCGCGAGCGCCTCGTGGCCGAGGCCTCCGAGCACGTGCTGCGCTTCGACTGGGGCGACGTGGCCCGCCAGACCGCCGAGGTCTACGCGCAGCTGCGCCGCGCGGCCGTGTGAGACGCGTCGCCGCGGCGCTCGCGCTCCTCGCGGTGGCGCCCGCGACCGCCGCCGCCGCGCCCGATCCGCTCGCCGGCCTGAAGGCGTCGTGCACTGTCCGCACCAGTACGGACAGGCCCCCCCGCCGCGCGATCCGCTACCGGCTCTGCGAGGCGTCCGTGGCCTCCTTCGACGGCACGAAGCTCGACGTCACGCTCACCCTCCCCGCCCCAAAGGGGTCAGACCCCCTAAGTCGGGGGCACTCAAGGGGTCTGACCCCTCTGGTGGTCTTTCTGCACGGCTTCCTGAACAACAAGCGCGAGCAGATGAGCCTCACCCGCGCCGGCAACGGGCCGGACAAGGGCGGCGAGGCCTACAAGACCGTGCGCTGGAACAACGTGTGGCTGGCCGACCGCGGCTACGCCGTCCTGAACTACACGGCCCGCGGGCACGAGGGATCGGAGGGCTCGATCATGCTCGCCTCGCGCGAGTGGGAGGTGCGCGACACCCGCCACCTGACCGGGCTGCTGGCCGACGACCCGGCCCTGGGAATCGACCCGGGGCGCGTGGCCGCCGTCGGCGGCTCCTACGGCGGCGGGCAGGCGTGGCTGCTGCTGACCACCCGCGCGGATCCGCGCCTGCAGTACGGCGAGTGGCGCAGCCCCGCCGGGCGGCTGGTGCGCCTGGCCGCGGTCGTACCGCAGTACACGTGGACGCATCTGCTCTACGCGCTGGCGCCCAGCGGGCGCCACCTGTCGACCGGGGTGGACCCGGCCACCGCGTCCAGCCCCTTCGGCATCCCGAAGATCACGCTCCTCGACGGCTTCCTGGCCGCCCTGGGCAACCGGATCACGCCCGAGATCGCCCAGTCGCTGGCCCGCGTGAACGCCGGCGAGCCCTACGACGGCGACCCGGCCGTCGAGGACGCCAAGCGCACGTTCGCCCGCGACCGCTCGGCCTTCACCCAGGACGACTTCTTCCAGGCGCTGCGCGACCGCCGCCAGCGTCGCATCCCGGTCATCGTGCTCCAAGGCTGGACGGACCCGATCTTCCCCGCGATCGAGGCGCTGCGGATGTACCGGCGCCTGCGGGCCGCCGACCCGGGCTACCCGATCGGCATCTACCTGGGGGACTTCGAGCACCTGATCGCGCAGGCCAAGGTCCCGGACCTGGTCTACGGGCACGGCCTGGCCAACCGCCTGCTGGACACGCGCCTGCGCGGGCGCGTGCTCGGCCCCGCCTTCGACGTGCGCGCCGCCGTGACCGACTGCGACCCGCGGCGGATGGGGTCGATCGTCCGCGCGGCGACCTGGGACGGGCTGGCCACCGGCCGCCTGAGGTTCGACTTCGACGAGGGCCGCGCGACCTCGTCGCACTCCCCCGACCCGCGCGGGGCGGAGCTCGACCCCGTCGTCCGTTCCCAGCTGCGCGGCCGCGGCTGCATCACCGCCACGGGCGCCTCTCCGGCCGGCGTCGCGTCCTGGGAGGCGCCGGTGGTCCGCGACTTCACGCAGCTCGGCCTGCCGCGCCTGACGCTGGCCTACCAGGCCACCGCCTCGGACCTGGAGCTCAACAGCCGGCTGTGGGACGTGGCCCCCGGCGGCACTGCCACACTGGTCGACCGGGGCGCGTACCGGGCGACGAGCGCCGCCGGGACGATCGTCTACGAGCTGTTCGGCAACGCCTGGCGCTGGCGCGCCGGCCACCGCATCCGGCTCGAGGTCGTCCAGGACGACGCGAGCTACCTGCGCGCGGACAACTTCGCCTCCAGCGCGACGATCTCCTCGGCAAGGCTGGAGATCCCCGGCCGTTAGTCCCAGCGCAGCGTCCGCGGCGTCTCGCGCATGCGGATGGCCCGCGCCGGGATCCCGCCCACCACCGCGTTGTCCGGGACGTCCTTGGTGACCACCGCGCTGGTTCCCACCACGGCGTTGTTGCCGACGGTCACGCCGCGCAGCACGCACGCCCCGTAGCCGATCCAGCAGTTGTGCCCCACGTTGACGTCGCGCTTGTAGATCCCCTGCAGGCGGATCGGGCGCTCCACCTCCACCATCCCGTGGTCGAAGTCGATCAGCATCACCCGGTCGGCGATGACGCACTCGCGGCCGATCGCGACGTGCTGGAAGGCGGAGATCGTGCACTCCTGGCCCATCACGGTCTTGGCCCCGATCGACACCTCGCCCTCGTGGACGCGGAGCTTGGACCCGTGGCCGATCCACGACCAGCGGCCCAGCTTCAGGCGCGCGCCGCGCGCGATCTCCAGCGTCACCCCCGGCCCCACGAAGCACAGCCCGTCGGTCTGCAGGCGCCGCCCCCAGCGCAGCTTCAGCCAGCCCAGGCGGGCGATCAGCCGCGCGTACTGGAGGCTGAGCATCCGGTGCGCGGCCATCCACCGCAGCAGGACCAGCGGGCCGCCGTGCCGGGGCGGCGGCTCGCCGCGCACGGCGGCGGGGATCGCTTCCAGCTGCGGCGGGCTCTCGACGGCGGGGTCCACGACGAGGAAGCGTAATCCGCGCGCGGGCGGCGGCCAATATCTTGCGGCCGTGGCCTCCGACCTTGCCCAGCGCCTCCTGAGCGGCGACAAGCGCGCCCTGGCGCGCGGCATCTCGCTGGTGGAGGACGACGACCCGGCCGGCTGGGAGCTCGTGCGCGAGGTCTATCCGGAGACCGGGAAGGCCGCCGTGGTCGGGTTCACCGGCCCGCCGGGCGTGGGGAAGTCCACGCTGATCGGGGCGCTGACGCGCGCCGAGCGCGCGAAGGACCGCGACGTCGCGGTCCTCTCCATCGACCCGTCCTCGCCCTTCACCCACGGCGCGCTGCTAGGGGACCGCATCCGCCTGACCGAGCACTTCCTGGACCCCGGCGTGTTCATCCGCTCGATGGCCAACCGGGGCGCGCTGGGCGGGCTGTCGGAGGCGGCGCTGCAGGCCGCGCTGCTGATGGACGCCGCCGGCAAGGACGTGGTGTTCCTGGAGACGGTCGGCGTGGGGCAGGCCGAGGTGGACGTCATCGACCATGCAGACACGGTGGTGCTGGTGCTCCAGCCCGGCTCGGGCGACTCGATCCAGGCCCTGAAGGCGGGCGTCATGGAGATCCCCGACGTGATCGTCGTCAACAAGGCCGAACACCCGCTCACCGACACCATGGTCCGCGAGATCCGCGGGGTGCTGGCCCTGGCTCCCCACGAGGACGGCGCCTGGCAGATCCCGATCGTCCGCACCGAGGCCGCGAGCGGCACCGGCGTGGAGGACGTGGTGGAGGCGCTGGACGAGCACCGCACGCACATCGAGGCCGCGGGCACGCTGCTGGAGCGCCGGCGGCGCAACCTCATGAACGAGGTGCTGGCCCTGGCCACGTTCCGTCTGCGCCGCGACCTGGAGGCCTCGGTGCGCGAGGACCCAGACGTCCAGAAGCTGCTCGATCAGGTCGTGGAGCGCCGGCTGGACCCGTCCAGCGCGGCCGGGACGATCCTGGAGCGCCGCGAGGCGACCTAGGCGCCCAGCGCCCGGGCGATCACCATCTGCTGGACCTCGTCGGTCCCCTCGCCGATGGTCAAGATCTTCGCGTCGCGGTAGAAGCGGCACACCGGGTACTCCTCGATGTAGCCGTAGCCGCCGTGGATCTGGACGGCCTCCTCGGCGGCGCGCACGGCCAGGCGGCCGGTCTTGAGCTTGGCCTGGGCCGCGGTCAGGGAGAAGTTGCGCCCGGCGTCCTTGAGCAGCGCTGCCTTGTAGACCAGCAGCCGGGCCGCCTCGATCTCCGTCGACATGTCGGCGAGCTTGCCCTGAATGGCCTGGAACTTGCTGATCGGCTGGCCGAAGGCGCGGCGCTCGCGAGCGTAGGACAGCGCCTCGTCCAGGGCGCCCTGCGCCAGGCCCACGCCCATCGCGGCGACGCCGATGCGCCCGATGTCCAGGATGTGCAGGAACTGCTTGAACCCCGCGCCGCGGGGCCCGAGGAGGTTCTCCTCCGGGACACGGCAGTCGGTGAACGAGAGGGGCCGCGTGTCGGACGCGTTCCAGCCCATCTTGCGGTAGGGCTCGCCCTGCTCGTAGCCGGGCGTCCCGTTGGGGACCAGGAGGTTGGAGATCTCCTTGGCGCCGTCGCCGTTGCCGCCGGTGACCGCGGTGATCGCCACCACGCCGGAGATGTCGGTCCCGGCGTTGGTGATGAACTGCTTGGCGCCGTCGATCGTCCAGTGGCCGTCCTCCAGGCGCGCGCGGGTCTTCGTGTTCCCGGCGTCCGACCCGGCCTCGGGCTCGGTCAGGCCGAAGGCGCCGAGGATCTCGCCCGCACACAGCCTGGGCATCCACTCGCGCTTCTGCTCCTCGGAGCCGAACAGCCAGATCGGCTGGGTGCCCAGCGAGGTGTGCGCGCACAGGGTGATGGCGACGCTGGAGTCCACCCGCGTCAGCTCCTCCACGGCGAGCGCGTAGGCCAGCGTGTCGCCCCCGCCGCCGCCGTACTCCTCGGGGAAGGGGATGCCCATCAGGTTGAGCTCGGCCAGCTGGCGGACTATCTCGTAGGGGAAGGACTTGGTGCGGTCGAGCTCCTCCGCGACGGGCCCCACCTCCTGGCGGGCGAAGTCGCGGACGGTCTGCTGGATCAGGCGGTGGTCGTCGGAGAGGTCGAAGTCCATGGCGCGGGATTCTCACACTACGGACCCGAGTAGGCTGAGGTCGATGGCAGTGGACGCAGTGGGCGAGGATGCGGTCCTCTACCTGGCGACCCAGCAGCGGGTGGCCCGCGAGCTGGTGCGCGCCGCCACGCTGGACGAGGCGGGGCCGGGCGTGCTGGCCGCCATCGGCGAGGCGCTGGACTGGGACGTGGCCGGCCTCTGGGAGGTCCCGGCCGGTGGCGACGTGCTGCGCTGGGTGGCCGGTTGGGAGGCGCGGCCGGGCGGCGCCGAGGAGTTCTGGCGGCTGTCGCGCGAGCTGCGCTTCGGGCGCGGTGACGGCATGCCCGGGCGCGCGTGGGAGACCGGCAAGCCGACCTGGCGCCTGGACCTGGCCGGCGATCCGCACTTTCCCCGGCTGGAGGCGGCGGCCGCCGCCGGGCTGCGCGTCGGGCTGTCCATGCCGGTGCCGATCGGGCGCCCGGAGGGGGTGCTCGCGGTCATGGAGTTCTTCGCGCGCCACGGGGAGGCGCCGGAGGACTCGATGCGCGAGCTGCTGGCGGGGTTCGGCGACCAGATCGCGCAGTTCCAGGTGCGCCGGCGCGCGGAGGAGGCGGTCCGCGACAGCGAGGAGGTCAAGACGGCCATCCTCGACGCGGCGCTGGACTGCGTGGTCACGATGGACCAGCAGGGGCGGATCACGGAGTGGAACGCCGCGGCGGAGGCGACGTTCGGTCACTCCCGCGCCGACGTGCTGGGCCGGGAGCTGGCCGAGGTGGTCATCCCGCCGTCGCTGCGCGACCGTCATCGCGAGGGGCTGCGCCGCTACCTGGAGACGGGGGAGGGCCCGATCCTGGGGCGGCGCCTCGAGCTCACGGGCCTGCACGCGGACGGCCGCGAGATCCCGATCGAGCTCACGGTGGTGGCGCTGCCCGGAGTGGGCGCGCCCCTGTTCACCGGGTTCCTGCGCGACATCGCCGAGCGCCGCCGCGGCGACGACGCGCTGCGCCAGCTGGCCACCGTCGTCCAGTCCACCGACGACGCGGTGGGCAGCCTGGACCTGGACGGCCGCCTGACCAGCTGGAACCCGGGCGCCGAGCGGATGTACGGCTATACCGCCGAGGAGGTGCTGGGGCGCTCGCTGCGGATGTTCGTGCCGGAGGACCGCCAGGACGAGACGGGCTATCTGCTGGAGACGCTGCAGTCCGGCCACTCGATCGAGGACTTCGAGACCGAGCGCCTCCGCGCCGACGGCGCGCGCTTCGCGGTGTCCCTGACGCTGAACCCGATCACGGACGCCGCCGGGAAGGTGGTGGGGACCTCGGTCATCGCCCGCGACATCACCGAGCGCCGGCGCACCGAGGCGGCCAAGGAGTTCCTGATCGCGGCCAGCGCCGCCCTGGACGCGTCGCTGGACCCCGACGAGACGCTGCGGACGATCGTCCGCACCGCCGTCCCCGAGCTGGGCGATCTGTGCGTGATCGACCTGCTGGAGCCCGACGGGTCGATCGGCGCCTCGGTCGCGGCCTCCGCGGACCCAGACGTGGCGGACGGCCTGGAGGAGATCCGGGCGCGCTCGCCGCTGGACCCGCAGGGGTCGCATCCCGTGGCCGAGGTCCTGCGGACCGGCGAGCCGATGGTCCTGCGCGACCTGGCCGAGCCCGGCGTCGTGGAGCAGGTGGCCCAGAGCGACGAGCACCGCGACTTCATGGTCCAGGCCGGATACCGCTCGGCGGCGGTGGTGCCGATGTGGGCGCGCGGGCGGACGCTCGGAGCGATCTCCTTCCTGCACGTGCGCGGCGACCGCCGCTACGACGCCGCCGATCTCGCGCTGCTGACCGACCTGGCGTCGCGGGCGGCGATGGCCCTGGACAACGCGCGCCTGTACGCGGAGCGCTCGCACGTGGCGGGCACGCTGCAGCGCGGCCTGCTGCCCACCGCGCTGCCCCAGCCGCCGGGCGTGGAGATCGCGGCCGCGTACCGCCCGGCCCGCGAGGGGCTGGAGGTCGGTGGCGACTTCTACGACGTGTTCGAGGCGGGCGGGGAGTGGGTGTTCGCCGTCGGCGACGTGTGCGGGAAGGGGGCCGAGGCCGCGGCCCTGACCTCGCTCATGCGCTACAGCGTGCGCGCCTTCGCGCTGGAGAACCGCCGGCCCAGCCGGGTGCTGGAGCTGGTCAACGGCGCGATGCTGCGCGAGGACCTGGGGGAGCGCTTCGCCACCGCCGCTCTGACGCGCTTCGACCCGGCGCCGCGGCCCACGACCGCGTGGCTCGCGGCCGCCGGCCATCCGACGCCGATCGTGTTGCGAGCCGACGGTACCGCGGAGCCGGTGGGCGGGCGCGGCAGCCTCCTGGGAGTCGGCGAGGAGACGACCATCCCGGACGTCGAGGTCACGATGGACACCGGGGACTGCCTGGTGCTCTACACCGACGGGGTCCTAGACGCGGGCGCGCCACGGCGCGTGCTGTCTCCCGACGAGCTGGCCGCGCAACTGACGGGCGTCGCCGCGGAAGGCGCCGAGGCCGCGGTCCGGCGCGTCGTGGACGTGGCCGTCGGCCTGGCCAGCGGGCCGCTGCGCGACGACGTCGCCGTGCTGGCCGTGCGGCTGGTCTGACGCAGCCACTGAATCGTCACGGAGCGCGGGCCTCCCGCGCGCTTGCGCGCCGGAGACTCTCCCCCCATGGCGAGCCGGGAACGCGGGGCGGCGACGGTGGAGTGGACGGCGCTCGTCCTGCTGGTCTCGGTGGTGTTAGGCGCGGCCGGCGCCGGGGCTTCCGCGTTGGGCGCCGCGGGGATGGCGCGGACGCTGCGCTGCGCCCTGCTGGCCGGATGCCGCGGGGAGGACCGGGCGCTGGAGGCGGCGTACGGCGGCGACGTCGCCGCCCATGTGCGCGCGTGGGTGCCGGGGATCGCGTACGAGCCGGGAACCCTTGCGTTGCCGGTCGACTTCCGCCGCTGCCGCGCGCACCGCTGCGCCGACGCGGCCGAGGCTCCGGGCCGAGACGTGTGGCAGGCGCCGCGCGGGGCGCGGGCGACGGTGTTCACCCACGCGGTCGACCGCCGCGCCCAGGGCGGGGCGCTGTACGTCCAGTACTGGCTCTACTACCCGGACTCCACCTACCTGGGCGCCGCCCGCGCGGTGAGTCAGGTCCCGGTGGTGGGGGACACGCCGCTGGGCTGGCTGGCCGGGAAGGTCTCCGGCCACCACGCGGACGACTGGGAGTCCTTCCAGGTGCGGATCGCGCGGGATGGGTCGGTGATGGCCCGTGCCTCCGCCCACCACGGCTACGCGGGGCGCCTGCGCTGGCCCAACCTCAACGAGCTGCCCGTGCAGCCGCCTGTCCCGGGCGGCTCGGGCGTCGAGGCCCGTCGCCGCACCGGCGCCTGGACGCCGGCGACGGGGTGGACCCGCGTCTCGCGCGGCAGCCACGCCGGCCACATCCCGGACGGACCAGCCGGCGACGAGCGCCGGACCGAGTCCAACGGCATCGCCCTCGTCCCCATCGAGGCGCTGTCCGGCTCCGAACGCGCGACCTCCTTCGCGATCGCCCCGCCCTGGCGCAAGCCGGTCTACGCCGACCCCGAGCGGACGGACACCTAGGCGTTACCGCAGGCGGCGGGCCCGGCGCACGCATTGCGCCCGCCGGCCGGCGGCGACTGTCGCGCACCGGGCCACCGCGCGGATGCGGCGGTAGGAAAGGTTCTCGGTCCGGATGCAGGCGGTGCGCTTCCCCGGGGCGATGAATCGTCTGCAGGCACGCAGGGCCGCCGTGTGGCGCGCGGCGACGAGGCACAGGCGCAGGGCGGTCGCGCGCAGGTGTGAGCAGGGTCCGGCGGGCCGCGGCGTCGGCGGTGGGGTGGAGTACACCAGTACCGGGGGCGGGCTCCCCACCTCGGAACGCGTCTCCGGCTGGCCGGGGCCGGGGCCGGGGCCGGGGCCGGCTTGGGTCGTGGTCTTATCGGGGTTGGGGTTCCCGGTCGGGGGCGTGACCGTGTAAGTCGCGTCGCGCGCGGCGGTGTTCCCGGCTCTGTCGGTGGCCGTGACGGTGAGCGTGTGCCCGCGGGAGGTGTCCAACCTGTCGCCGTCGGCGACCGCCGTGCCGTCCTCCAGGCGCCCGGCGCACGTATCGATGCCGGAGCCGCCCTGGTTGTCCGCGCAGCTGAAGGACGCCGTGACCGCGGAGCCCTGCGCGTAGACGGCGCCGGGCTGGGGAGTGACGATCGTCGCCTCCGGCCGGGCGATGTCCTTGACGGTGTACGTCACGGTGGCGATGGCCGTGTTGCCGCCATTGTCCAGCGCGATGACGGTCAGGGTGTGTCCCTGCGCGGTGTCGACGGTGTCGCCGCTGGCCACCGGCGTTCCGTTCTCCAGGTGACCGGTGCAGGACTGGATGCCCGATCCGCCCGGGTTGTCCGCGCAGTCGTAGGCCGCGACCAGCGTGGAGCCCTGCTCGTACGCGCCGTTCACGGGGCTGGAGATCGAAGCCGACGGCTTCGTCGTGTCCGCGACCGTGTACGTCGACAGGGCGGCCGCGGTGTTGCCGGCGTTGTCGGTCGCGGTCACCGTCAGGGTGTGGCTCTGACTGGTGTCCAGGGTGTCGCCGCTGGCCACCGGCGTTCCGTCCTCCAGGCGGCCGGTGCAGCTCGCGAGGCCGGAGCCACCGGCGTTGTCAGAGCAGCTGTACGCGGCGGTCACGGTCGCCCCGCGCTCGAAGGCGGAGCCGTTCGCGGGGCTGGAGATCGACGCCACGGGCTTGCCGGTGTCGGCGACCGTGTAGGTCGCCGCCGCCGTGGCGGTGTTGTCCGAGTAGTCGGTCGCCGTCACGGTGAGCGTGTGGCCATGGCCGGTGTCGATGGTGTCGCCGTCGGCGACGGGCGTCCCGTCCTCGAGACGAGCCGTGCAGCTCTTGATCCCCAATCCGTCGATGTCATCGACGCAGGTGTAGGCCGCGGTCAACGTCGCGCCCTGCTCGTAGGCGCCGCCCTGTGCCGGGGACGAGATCGACGCCTGGGGCGCCGTGTTGTCCGGGAGCGCCTGGAACTGGGCGAAGCCGTGGGGGGAGCCAAGATCGAACCCCGTGAAGTCGCCGCCCGCCACCAGGCTCCCGTCCGGCCCGATGGCGAGGGCGCCGACCCGGGTCCCGTCGGCGTTGGGGCTCCACGACGTGGCGCTGCCGGTGGGGAGGTTAACGGCGGCGAGATGCTTTCGCGGTTGCTCGGCGATCGTGTTGAAGCTGCCGCCTGCGTAGAGGGTGTCGCCCGCGATCACGAGGGCTTCGACCCCTCCATCGGGATTCGGGCTCCAGGCGGTGGCGTCGCCGCCGGAGTTCAGCGCGGCGAGGTTGGTGCGTTCCTTTCCGCCGATCGTGGCGAACCAGCCACCGGCATAGACCGTGGCGCCGGAGACCGCGAGCGCGCCGACCCCGCCGTCGGAGTCGGGGTTCCAGGCGGTGGCGTTGCCTGCGGAGTCCAGCGCGGCGAGGTTGTTGCGCGGCTGACCGCCGATGGTGTCGAACCAGCCGCCCGCGTAGACGGTGGAGCCCGACACGGCGAGGGCCTCGACGGCGTCGTTCGCGCTGGGGTCCCACGCCGTGGCGGCGCCCGCGCCGTCCACGGCGCCGACATGGGCGCGTGGCTGGCCGCCGAGCGTGGCGAAGTCGCCCCCGGCGTACACGGTGGAGCCCGACACCGCCAGGGCGTCGACCGCCGCGTCGGCGCCGGGGTCCCAGCTGGTGGCGTGGCCGGCTGCGTCCAGGGCCGCGATCTGGCTGCGATCCTCGCCCCCGATGGAGCTGAAGCTGCCACCCACGTAGACGGTCGAGCCCGAGAGCGCGAGGGCGTTGACCTCTCCGTCGGCGTTGGGATTCCAGTTCGTGGCCTGACCGGTGAGGGCGTCCACCGCGGCGACATTGCTGCGCGCCTCGCCGCCGACGGAGCTGAAGGCGCCCCCGGCGTACACGGTGGTGCCGGAAACGGCGAGGGCCGATACCGCATCGTTGGCGTTCGGGTCCCACTCCGTGGCATGCCCGGTGCCGTCGAGGGCAACCAGGTGGTGGCGCGAGGCGCCGCCGGCGGCGGTGAAGTCGCCGCCCGCGTAGACCGAGGTGCCCGAGACGGCCAGGGCGCGGACGGTTCCGTTGGCGTCGGGGTCCCAGCCGGCGGCCAGCCCGGTGGTGGGGTCGAGCGCGGCGACGTGGTTGCGGCGCTGGCCGCCGATCGAGTTGAACGCTCCACCCGCGTACAGGTCGGTCCCCGAGAGCGCGAGCGCATGGACGACTCCGTCGGCGTCCGGGTTCCAGGGCGTCGCCAGGCCCGTGGTCGTGTCGAGCGCGGCGACGTAGTTGCGGTCGGCGCCGCCGATCGTCGGGAGGTCAGGGCTGGGCGGGTTGGGCGTGCTGCCGACCTGGGGCAGCGTCCCCAGCGCGGAGAGGCCGTCGTGGAAGGACCCGCCCACGTAGACGGTGGAGCCGGACACGGCGAGCGCCAGAACGGGCCCGTTCGCGTTGGGGTCCCAGCTCGTCGCAGCTCCCGTCGCGGGGTCGACGGCGGCGATGCGGTGGCGGTCCTGGCCGCCGATCGAGCTGAAGCTGCCCCCGGCGTACACCGTCGTGTCCGAGACCGCCAGCGCGGCCACCGTCCCGTCGGCGCCCGGGTTCCAGGCGGTCGCGACGCCGGTGGCCGCGTCCAGGGCCGCGATGCGGTCGCGCGCCGCGCCCCCGACGGAGCGGAAGGCGCCCCCCGCGTAGACGGTGGTGCCGGACAGCGCCAGGGCGGCGACCGGCGCGTCGGCGCCGGGGTGCCAGGCCGGATCGACCTGCCCATCGGCGCCGATGTGGGCCAGGTTGGCGCGCGCCGCGCCGCCCACGGCGGCGAAGGACCCGCCGATGTACCACCCGCCGGCTCCGTCGGCGATGACCGCGGACACCTGCGCTCGCCCGCCGCTGACCGCGGGGAGCCCCGTGCTGTGGCCCGCCTGGTCCAGGCCGACCGCCGCGCCGGTCCAGGGCCCGACCTGTGAGAAGTCTCCGCCGATGTAGGTCGTGGTGCCCGTGGCGACGATCGCGCTGACCGGGCCGTTGGTCACCAGGGATTGAGACGGAGTGGCCGTCACCGCGGCACCGGCCGGCGGCGCCGCGACGCCGCTCGCGGCGGCCAGCGCGAGCAAGGCCAGGCCCCTTCGAAGCCACAGGTTTGAGCGCCTCTCCATCCCGTTCCCTACCCGGACAACAAAATGAATACGGCCTACGTGACGCGCAATTCGTGCCGTGAGACGAGGCGCTGACTTTTTGACAGCGCGGCGCGCTGCGTAGATCATCAGAGGACGATGATCGCTCGGGGCGTGCTGATCGGTTTCGTGTGCGCCTGCGCGGTGCTTCCCACGGCCGCCCAGGCGGGCCCGCTCCAACTCGTCGCCACCAGCGAGCTCCCGGCCATGAACGACGGCAAGCGCTACGTCGCCTGGCGCGTTACGGTGGGCGAGAGCACGTACGCGGCCCGGGTGTTCGACGCGCGCACCAACACGACGTCCACTCTGGGGTCGCCGCGCATGTACTGCCGCCCCGGGCCCCTGGGGTCCGGACAGCTGCTCTGGCGGTGCGGGCCGATCGCGGTGAGCAACAGCCGGATGCCGGATCTCTTCGTGCAGGACCTGGCGACCGGAGCACTCCGCAAGCCGCCGGGCCAGGAGGACGTCCACCTGAGCTTCCCGAACGCCGACTCGCTCGAGCCGGGGGAGGTGGGCGCCCACTGGATCCTCGGTACCGCCTACCAGTACGGCGGGCGTTCCGAGCCGTTCCTGTTCAACTGGCACACCGGGGCGGTCCGGCGGCCGTCGCGGCGGACCGACACGGTCTTGGACCTCGACGTCCCCGGAGCCCACGCGCGGATGTGCCCGCCGTTGCGTCGCCGGGACGAGAGCTTCTACCGCTACCGCTACGCCCGGCCGTTCGGGCTGTCACTGACCTCGAGCGGGGCGCTGGTGCTGGATCGCTGCGGCCGCGCTCGCCGGACGACGATCTACCGCATGCCCAAGATCGGCAACTCGGCGCCGACGCTGTCCGCCGGCATCGTCACGTGGGGGGAGACGGGTACCGGGACGGGGGGCTACTTCAAGGGTGCGATATTCGCCATCGACGTCCGGACGGGCCGGCGCACTCGGTGGATCCATCCGGATCCCGACACGGGCGGCATGCCGGTCGTGGACCACATCGGGCGCCTGCTGATCGTCACGGACCTGCCGCTGGGGGACACCCCCCGCAGGACCTACTTCGCTGTGATCCCGGCCTGAGCGCGGGCCAGCTCCACCAGCAGCCGCACGCCATACCCCGAGCCGCCCTTGGGGGTGTAGGGGCGGTCGACGTCCCAGGCCGTCCCGGCGATGTCGATGTGCGCCCACGGGACGTCGCCGGTGAAGCGCTTCAGGAACTCGGCGGCCGCGATCGACATGGCCTTGCGGGCCTCGGGCGCGTTGGACACGTCGGCGTAGGCGCCCTCGATGAGCTTGGCGTACTCGGGGTGGAAGGGGAAGCGCCAGACCAGTTCGCCGCTCTCGCGCGCCGCGGCCTCCACCGCCTCGGCCCACTCGTCGTCGGCGGAGAACAGCCCCGCGTACGTGGAGCCCAGCGCGACCACGATGGCGCCGGTGAGCGTGGCCAGGTCCACCACGCGCTCGGCGCCCTGCTCGATCGCCCAGGCCAGGCAGTCGGCCAGCACCAGCCGGCCCTCGGCGTCGGTGTTGTTGATCTCGATGGTCGTGCCGTTCATCGCGCGCACGATGTCCCCGGGCTTCATCGCGTGGCCGGAGGGCATGTTCTCCGTGGCGCCGATCACCGCCACCAGGCGCACGGGCAGGGCAAGCCGGGCGATTGCGCCCACGGCCTCCAGCACCGCGGCGCCGCCCGACATGTCGAACTTCATCTCGTGCATCTTGGCCGCGGGCTTGATCGAGATGCCGCCGGTGTCGAACGTCACGGCCTTGCCCACGAACCCGAGCACCGGGCCGGCGGCGCTCGGGCCGTCGTAGCGCAGCGTGATCAGCGCGGGCTCCTCGTCGGCGCCCCGCGCCACGGCCGCGAACGCGCCCATGCCGTGGCCCTCGATCCCCGCACGGCCCTCGACCTCCACGGCCAGCCCGTCCAGGGAGCCGGCCAGCTCGCGCGCGCGGTCGGCCAGCCGCGTCGGCGTCATGTCGTTGGACGGCGTGTTCTGCAGGTCGCGGGCCGCGTTCTGGGCCTCGGCGACCACCGTCGCCCGGTGCACGACCTCGGCGGGCGCGTCGACGTCCAGGCGCTCGACGGAGCGCCGGTCGTCCTCGTCCTCGCCGCGCTTGTAGCGGTCGAAGCGGTAGGAGGCGAGCGCCGAGCCCTCGACCAGTGCCGCCGCCTCGGCCGGGCCGGTGCCGTTGGGCAGCTCCCAGGCCAGCGACCGCGCGCCGGCGTCGCGCGCCCGGGCCAGGGCGACCGCGCCCGCGACGCGCGCCGCCTCCGGGCCCCAGTCGTCGCGCGCGCCCAGGCCGACCACGATCCAGCGCCGTCCGTCGGCGTGCGTAAGCGCGGTGTGACGCGCTTTCCCGCGCGCCTCACCGGACTCCACCAGAGCCGCGCCGGGCCCGCTCACCGAGCCGCCCTCGAAGAGCCCCACCGCAATGGCGTCGGCGTCTCGATCCGCTGTGGCCACGACCTCCATGGAGCCGGGCACGATAACCGCCCCGCTAGGCTTCCTCCCCCTCAGCACCCGAACCGGAGAGCGCCACTAGATGCCCAAGACCGTGATCCTGTCCTCCGCCCGCACGCCGATCGGCAAGCTCGGCGGCGGCCTGTCCTCGCTGCCGGCGACCAAGCTCGGCGGCACCGCGATCGCCGCCGCCCTGGAGCGCGCCGACGTGGCGCCCGAGCAGGTCCAGCACGTCGTGATGGGGACGGTCCTGCAGGCCGGACAGGGGCAGATCCCCTCGCGCCAGGCCCAGATCGAGGGCGGCATCCCCAAGGAGGTCTCCTCGGAGACGGTCAACAAGGTGTGCGCCTCGGGCGTGCGCGGCGTGGCCATCCTGGACCAGGCGATCCGCGCCGGGGACGTCGAGGTCGGCGTGGGTGGCGGCATGGAGTCGATGTCCAGCGCCCCCTACCTGCTGCCCGGCGCCCGCTTCGGCTGGAAGATGGGTGACGTCAAGGCGATGGACTCGATGGTCCACGACGGCCTCACGAACCCGTTCTCCGGGCGCCAGATGTTCGACGAGGCCACCGAGGTGGGCGACGAGCTCGAGCTCACGCGCCCCGACCTCGACCGCTGGGCGCTGCGCTCGCACGAGCGCGCCCTGGCCGCCACCGACGAGGGGCGCCTGGCGGAGGAGATCGTCGCGGTGACCATCTCATCGCGCAAGGGCGACACGACCGTGGAGGTCGACGAGGGCCCGCGCCGCGACACCTCGCTGGAGAAGCTGGCCTCGCTGCCCGGGCTGACCGGCAAGGACGGGTCGCACACCGCCGGGAACTCCCCGGGCGTCAACGACGGCGGCGGCGCCCTGGTGGTCGCCTCCGACGAGTGGGCCGCGGCGAACGGCAAGGAGGTCCTGGCCACGATCGTCGCCCAGGCCCAGGTGGCCGACGACTTCCCTTACCTGGCCCGGACGCCCGCGCTGGCCGCGCGCGCCGCGCTGGAGAAGGCCGGCCTGGAGGCGGGAGACATCGACCTGTGGGAGATCAACGAGGCCTTCGCCTCCGTGACGCTGAACTCGATCCGGATGCTCGACATCGACGAGGAGAAGGTCAACGTCAACGGCGGCGCCGTCGCGCTGGGCCATCCGATCGGGGCCTCCGGCGCCCGCATCCTCGGCGCCCTGGTGCACGAGCTGCGCCGCCGCGGCGGCGGCAAGGGCTGCGCCGCGATCTGCTCGGGCGGCGGGCAGGGCGACGCGGTCATCCTGGAAGTGTGAGCGCCGCGGGCGCGGCGTTCTTCGACCTGGACCGGACCCTGATCGCCGGGTCCTCGGCCTTCGAGTTCGCACGCGCCTCCTACAAGGCCGGCCTGACCACGCGCCGCCAGCTCGCCTCCGACGCGCTGGCCAACCTGCGCTTTCGCCTGGAGGGCTCGACCGACCAGGGGACCGAGGTGCTCAAGGAGCGCGTGATGGGCGCCCTGTCCGGGGTCCGTGTCCGCGACATCGAGCGCCTGGGCGCCGACGTGCTGGGCGGGCTGCTGCCCCGCGTCTACCCCCAGATGCTGGAGATCGCCTACGGCCACCAGGACGCCGGGCGCCCGATCTTTATCTGCACCGCCGCGTCCCAGGAGGTGGCCGACCTCCTGGGCCACGTCCTGACCTTCGACGGCGCCGTCGGCACCCGCTCGGAGATCGCCGACGGGGCCTACACCGGCCGCCTGGACGGCCCCTTCACCTACCGTGAGGGCAAGGCGGTGGCGGTGCGCGAGCTGGCCGCCGAGCGGGGGATCGACCTCGCGAGCAGCTGGGCGTACTCGGACTCGGAGTCCGACCTGCCGATGCTGCGCGCCGTCGGCCATCCCGTGGCGGTCAACCCGGACTCCGCGCTCGCGCGGATCGCGGACGAGGAGGGCTGGGAGGTCGTGCGTTTCGAGACCCTGGGCCGGCGCCTGAAGCTCGGCGGCGCGCTCGTGACCGCCGCGCTGGCGGGCGGGATCGGCGGCGCGGTGGTGCGCCGCCGCGCCCCGGCCCGGCGCATCCCGGCTCGACCCCGGCTGCCGCGGCGATGAGCCTGCACGAGCTGACCGACGAGCAGCGCGAGATCCGCGACCTGGCGCGCCGCTTCGCGGAGGCCGAGATAGCGCCGCGCGCTCCGGAGTGGGACCGCGAGCACCGCTTCCCGCACGACGTGTTCGAGCGCCTGGGGGAGCTGGGCCTGATGGGCGTGTGCGTGCCCTCCGAGCACGCCGGCGCGGGCGCCGACTTCCTCTCCTACGTGCTGGTGCTCGAGGAGTTGTCGCGCGCGGACGCCGGCGTGGGAGTCACCGTGGCGGTGCACACCGGCGCCGGCACGCTCCCGATCCTCGCCCACGGCAGCGCCGAGCAGGCCGCGCGGCTGGTTCCGCCGCTGGCCCAGGGCCACGAGCTGGCCGCCTTCGCGCTCACCGAGGCCGAGGCCGGCTCCGACGCGGGCGCGCTGCGCACCCGCGCCGACGCCGAGGGCCGCATCACCGGCGCCAAGCAGTGGATCACCAACGGCTCGCACGCGCACACGTTCATCGTGTTCGCCCGGGACCCGGACGAGCGCATCTCCGCCTACCTGGTGCGCCGCGGCGCCGACGGGTTCCGCCCCACCCGCGAGGAGGACAAGCTGGGCCTGAACTCCTCCTCCACCGCCGACCTGGCCCTGGAGAACACGCCCGGAGAGCGCCTGGGGGAGCCCGGCTCCGGGATGCGCATCGCCCTGTCCACCCTGGATGGCGGGCGCATCGGCATCGCCGCCCAGGCGACCGGGATCGCGCAGGCGGCGCTCGACCTCGCCACCGGCTACGCGCAGGAGCGCCGGGCATTCGGCGGCCCGATCGCGCGGCTGGGCGCGATCCAGCAGAAGCTGGCCGACATGCAGACCGAGGTGGAGGCGGCGCGGGCGCTGACCTGGCGCGCGGCGCGCCTGAAGGCCGCGGGGCGCCCGCACACCGTGGAGGGGGCGCAGGCCAAGCTGTTCGCCTCGCGCGTGGCGCGCCACTGGACCGGCGAGGCGATCCAGGTCCTGGGCGGGTACGGCTACACGAAGGAGTTCCCCGCGGAGCGCTACTACCGCGACGCCAAGGTCACCGAGATCTACGAGGGGACGAGCGAGATCCAGCGCCTGGTGATCGCCCGCGCCCTGCTCGGTGACGCCGCCCGCGGCGACCCGCTCTAGGCTGCCGCCCATGCGGCGACTCATCCTCGCGATCGCGCTGGCGGCCCTCCTGGCGAGCGCGCCGGGGGCGGCGGCCAACGGCGACCCGCCCAGCGACGTCCTGCCCTTCGAGCACGTGTACGTCCCGTCCGAGCCGGCGTCGCCCACCGCGATCGCCGACTTGCGCGACGCGGTCAAGCGCGCCCGGGCGGCCGGCTACCTCATCAAGGTCGCGGTGATCCAGTCGGAGGTGGACCTGGGGCCGCTGGCCCTCCTGTTCCGCCAGCCCCAGCGCTACGCGGACTACATGATCAAGGAGATCCCGCGCCACGGCGTGGACACGGCGGCGGAGCGGATCCTCGTGGTGATGCCGTCCGGAGCGGGGATCGCGGGCCCCGGCTTCAGCCCCGACGAGCGCAAGGTGGCCCGCACGATCCAGGTCGCGCAGAGCGCGACGTCGACCGCGCTCGTGCAGGCGGCGACCTCCACCGTCGAGCGCATGGCCGCCGCGGCCGGCAAGCCCATCGGCGGGGCTGGAGGCTCCGGCGGGTCCGGCGGCGGCGCGATCGCCCCGATCCTGGTCGGAGTCCTGCTGCTCGGCGCGGCCGTCGCCGGCATCGCCGCGCGCCGCCGCCAGGGCGCCGGCGCGCCGCCCGCGCCCGGGAAGGACCCGTCCCCGGGGGACGAGTGACGGCGCGGCGCCTCGCTGCGCTCGCCCTGGCGACCGCGGTCGCCTCCGGCGCGCTGCCGGCCGCCACCGGCGGCCATCCCGGCCACGGCGCGACGACGATCGGCATCTCGCTCTACGGCTTCCACCCGGAGCGCGTGGACGTCATCGCGGGCGACGTGGTGTTCTGGCGCTGGGACGGCCCGGACACCGACCACTCGGTGACCGGCAGCGGGCCGGGCAAGACCTTCGAGTCCGATCCCGGCAAGGCCCCCGCGGACCTGACGCACCAGACGGGGGAGACGTACGGCGAGCAGTTCACCCAGCCCGGCACCTACTCCTTCCACTGCCGCAAGCACGACACCATGCGCGGCGTGGTCGTGGTGGCGGCCGACGTCGGGGGCGGCCCGGTACCCGTCGACCGCGTCGCGCCAAGGCTGACCGGCGTGGCGCTGGTACCGGCGACGATGTGCCGGCGCTGCCGGAGGCCCGGCGCGCGCCTGCGCTTCGCGCTGTCCGAGCGCGCCGACCTGGAGGCTGACGTGCGGCGGGTGCGCCGCGGGTCCCGGCGCCTGGTGAGGACCCTGCAGATCCCCGGCCGTCAGGGGCGAAACGACGTGCGGTTCAACCCGGCGGGGCTGGTCGCCGGGACCTACGAGCTGCGCCTGCGCGCGTACGACAGCCAGGACAACGCGTCGGCGGTGGCGAAGCGCGGCTTCGTCGTGCGCTAGCCACTACATTTCCCGCCATGGGGGCGCGCCGCAAGACAATTCTCGCCGGCCTGCTCGCGGCGCTGGCCGCGGGCATCGCGTCCCCGCCTCCCGCCACCGCGCTGCACAGCAGCAAGAGCTGCGGGACCCTCGCCGGGTACAAGCTCAAGGCCCGCAACGTCGGTTGCCTGTTCGCCCGCCGCTGGGCCCCGACCTCCTACCAGCGCCGGGGCCGCCCGGCGGGCTGGAGCTGCACCTACGGCTCCTCGCGGTCCAGCATCCGCATGTACTGCTACCGCGGGTCGCAGGCCTACTTCATGCAGCGCTAGCGTCGTCGCCGCCCTCGCGGGCGCGGCGCCGCTTCTCGCGACGGTCGGCCACGAACAGGCCGATCCCGATGGCCAGGACCGGGCCCAGGTAGATGGCCAGGTCCACGAGGACGTGGCCGGCGTGCGCGAAGACCGTCACTGGGTGGAGGAAAGCAGCCACAGGCCGAGCGAGGTGAACCCGATCATCACCAGCAGCATCCAGTACTGGGACCGGGTGGCCTCCTTGACGTCGTCGTAGAGGGCCAGGGCGCGGTCGTGGGCCAGGATCAGGCCGGCCACGTGGCCGATCACCAGCGCCCCGACCTGGACGTACCAGATGCCGTTGGCCGACACGACGCCGTAGTCGATCTGCGAGTTCGCGGTCCCGAACAGGTCCGATCCCTTGCCCAGCGGGTCGGAGACCAGGAACGCGGTGGCCTGGCCCTGGAAGGCCAGCAGCGAGAAGTAGTGGGCCACCGCGTAGGCGAAGGCGATCGGCGCCAGGCTGTGGGCGAAGCTGCGGGCCAGCTCCCGGGTCGGCTTGCGCCGCCCGACCGTGTGCATCCCCGCCACCCCCAGGAGGTAGACGAGCGTCACGAAGCCGACGGCGACGACCAGCCCCAGCGAGAACGTGAGCTCGACCGCGGTGCGCAGGTCCAGTCCCCGGTCGATCAGGAACTGCTCGACGTCGGGCGCGACGTCCTGCCACAGCTTCCCCTGGCTGAAGCCGTCGAACGTCGTGATCCCGATCGCGGTGCACAGCAGCGCGACCGTCCCGGGGTAGATCGGCAGGGAGGTCACGCCGGACAGCGGCGGGCGCAGGTGCAGCACACCGTCGCGGCGCTCCCACGGCGACAGGCGCGCGAACAGGTTGAAGTAGACCGCGAACCCGTCGGCGCGCTCGGTCCAGGCGTCGATCCCGTAGAAGCTCATCCCCGCGAGCTGGATCAGCGCGTAGGCCAGGGCGAGCACGGCCAGCGTCGAGGGGTCGTCGCGCGACTGGTAGGCGAGCTCCAGCCATCCGAAGGCCAGGATCGTGGCCACGGCGGGCCAGCGTCCCAGGCGCGCCGGGTAGGGCAGCGGCTGGGGCATCGGGCCGAAGAACCCGCGCCCGGTCACCCACGCCACGGCGCGCGCGACGGCCCGCCACGGGTTGAACAGCCGGAACACGTCGCCCAGGAAGGCGCTCAGCACGACGAGGCCCACCCAGAACAGCACGTAGATGAAGGTGGGCGCGAGGTTGGCGGTGGCGGTCTGCGTCCCCGCCAGCCCGGCGTAGACCACGAAGCCGAACACGGCGACGCCGATCAGCCCGCACACCGGCTCCACCCACCCGGGCACGCGCAGCACCCGGCGCAGGCGCGGCTCCTGCAGGCGCGGCGTGGGCCACAGGACGGCCAGGCCCACGAAGGAGACGATCAGGACGGCCGCCGCCGCCCATCCGAACAGCCACTGCGGGATCGGGAGGTCCGCCCGCTGGGAGATGCCGTGCGCCGAGGCGGCGGCGGGCGAGGCCAGCAGCCCCGCCCCCGCCGCCGCCAGGGCGAGCGCCCCGCGCCTCACGGGATCACCTTCACCTTGGCCACCACCTGGCTGGTGGTGTGCGACTCCAGCTCGAACACGCCCTGCCCGCTGGCCTGGAACGACCACGTCGCCCGGCCCCCGGCCGGGACCGTCTTCTCGATGTCGTAGCCGTGCAGGTGTATCTGCGCCTTCTGGTCGGAGGTCACGACGAAGCGCGCGCGCTGGCCGCTCTTGAACTCCAGCGTCTTCACGCCCCCCACGGGCTTGCCGCCCACCAGCCGCACCGTGGGGACGGGCGGGGGAGCCGGCTTGGCCGGGGTGGTCGTCGTCCCGGCGGTCGAGGCGACCGCGGTCGTCGTCGCCGACGCGGACGTGCCGGACTTCTTGTCGTCGCCACCGGTGCCGATGACGACGCCGGCGCCGATCGCGACCAGGACGGCCGCGAGGATCAGCGCGATGCGTGCGTTGCGAGTCATGTGTCTTCACCTCCGTGGGGCCGTGCGCCATCGGCGCCGGCCGGTCGCTGTCGCTAGTGCGTGACTGCGACCGGCGACGGCGGTGCGCGCCCGGCGGCGGAGAGGGACAGGGGGGCGGTGCGCCGGCGCTCGGAGCGCGGCAGGCGCCGGCGCGACACAGGGGCGGGACGCAGCGGAGCGAGACGGCGCGACGAGCGCCGGGCGACCGCCACCACCGCGGCTCGGGCGCCGCGCAGGAACAGCGTGAGCAGCCCGCCCACCGCCACGGCCAGCAGCGGCGCCGGCCAGCCGCCGGGCTCGAGCAGGACCGGATGTCCACCGCCGAACGCGGCCTCCAGGAACTCCTGCGCGCCGAACACGGCGAGCAGCCCGGCCGAGGCCACCGCCCACAGCCGCAGCCACGACGCGCCGGGCTCGCCGGCCTCGCCCACGCGCCAGGCGGCCACCAGCCGCGTGACCAGGCCGGCCAGGACCAGAGCGCCGAGGGTGCCGGCCAGTGGCTCGGCCAGCGCGAGGTACCCGTGACCCTTGCCGCCGGCGTGCGCGGGGCCCAGGCCAAAACGGTAGAAGCCGTCGTGGACGGCCAGCGCGGCCAGGGGAAAGAGGGCGATCGCGCGGGCGCGCAGCGTCAGCCGGGCGAGCATGGCCTCGAGGGTACCGGCCCGCGGCTAGCCACCCGCCGGCCCGTCCTCGCGCCGACGCTCCATCAGATGCTCCGGGTTGGCGCTCGAACCGAAGCCGAAGCGGGCGTACAGCTCGTGGGCGTCGGCGGTGAACAGCACCAGGCGGCGCAGCGTGGACAGCTCGGGGTGGTCGACGATGGTCTGCACCAGCCACGACCCCAGCCCGCGCCCGCGGTGCTCGGACAGCACGAAGACGTCGGCCATGTAGCCGTAGGTGGCGCGGTCGGTGACCATCCGACCGAAGCCGGCCAGCGCGCCGTCCGGCGCGTACAGGCCGAAGCACAGGGAGCCGTCCAGCGCGCGGTCCAGGATCTCCCGCTCCAGCCCCGCCGCCCAGTAGGAGTCCTCGGTCAGGAAGCGGAACACGACATCGCGGTCCAGGCGGTCGCGCTCGTCGGAGATCGTGTAGCCGTCCCGGGTCCACTCCACGGGCGGGCACCTTAGACTCCCCCCATGGCCACCGAGCCCCGCCAGACCGGCGACGTCGACGGCTGGGAGCGCGACCGCTTCCGGGCCACGCCCGAGCGCGACGCGCCGTTCTCCACGCTCAGCGGCCAGCCGATCCGCCCGCTGTACACCGACCGCGACCTGCCGCCGGACGCGGCGGCGTCGATCGGCCTGCCCGGCGAGTTCCCGTTCACCCGCGGCGTGTACCCGAGCATGTACCGCGGGCGGCTGTGGACGATGCGCCAGTTCGCCGGGTTCGGGACGGCGGAGGAGACCAACGAGCGCTTCCGCTACCTGCTGGACCACGGGCAGACGGGCCTGAGCACCGCCTTCGACATGCCCTCGCTGATGGGGCACGACTCCGACCACCCGCGCAGCCTGGGCGAGGTGGGCCGCGAGGGCGTCGCCGTGGACACCGTCGACGACATGGCCACGCTCTTCCAGGGCATCCCGCTGGACGAGGTCAGCGTGTCCATGACCATCAACGCGCCCGCGGCGATCATGCTCGCCTTCTACGTGGTGGCGGCGGAGGAGCGCGGCATCCCGTCCCAGCGCCTGGCGGGGACGATCCAGACCGACATCCTCAAGGAGTACATCGCCCAGAAGGAGTGGTGCTTCCCGATCGACCCGGCCATGCGGCTGGTCGGCGACCTGATCGAGTGGTGCGCGAGCGACATGCCCCGCTGGCACCCGGTCTCGATCAGCGGCTACCACATCCGCGAGGCCGGCTCGACGGCCGCCCAGGAGCTCGCCTTCACGCTCAAGGACGGCCTGACCTACGTGGAGGAGGCGGTGGCCCGAGGCCTGGACGTCGACGACTTCGCGCCCCGGCTGTCCTTCTTCTTCAACGCGCACATCGACCTCTTCGAGGAGGTCGCGAAGTACCGGGCGGCGCGGCGCATCTGGGCCCGCGAGCTGCGCGACACCTTCGGGGCGCGCGACGAGCGCTCGCTGCTGATGCGCTTCCACACCCAGACGGCCGGGGTCTCCCTGACCGCCCAGCAGCCGCTCAACAACATCGTGCGCACCACGATCGAGGCCCTGGCCGGCGTGCTGGGCGGGACCCAGTCGCTGCACACCAACTCCTACGACGAGGCGCTCGCGCTGCCCACCGAGGAGGCGGTGCGCATCGCCCTGCGCACGCAGCAAGTCATCGCTCACGAGTCCGGCGTGGCGAACACGATCGACCCCCTGGGCGGCTCCTACTTCGTCGAGTCCCTGACCGACGAGATGGAGCGCCAGGCCTACGAGTACTTCGCCAAGATCGACGAGCTGGGGGGAATGGTGGCCGCGGTCAAGCGCAACTACCCCCAGCGCGAGATCGCCGACGCTTCCTTCCGCTACCAGCAGGAGGTCGACCGCGGCGAGCGCCTGGTGGTGGGCGTCAACGCGTTCCAGAACGACGACGCCCAGCCGCTGGAGATCCTGCGCATCGACCCGGCGCTGGAGCGCAAGCAGATCGACCGCGTGCAGGGCGTCCGGGCCCGCCGCGACGCACCGGCCGTGGAGGCCGCTCTCACCCGGCTGCGCGAGGACGCGGGAACCGAAGGGCGCAATCTCATGCCCGCCCTGCTGGACGCGGCTCGCGCCCACGGCAGCGAGGGCGAGATCGTCGAGGCGTTGCAGGCGGTCTTCGGGACCTACACCGAAGCCCCCGTCTTCTAGTACTTTGCTCCCCATGAGGGGGATCGCGGCCGCGGCCGCATGCTGCCTGGCCCTGGCGCTCAGCGCGGCGCCGGCCTTCGGGCACGCCGAGCGCCCGTCGTACTACCCCAACTTCAACACCACGACGAAGAAGTACGACCCGCTGCCGCAGGTCGGGCCGCCCGGCAGCGTCCCGCGCTATCGCAACAGCGGCATCGCGCTCGTGGTGTGCAAGGCCGACTCACGGCAGCGCATCCTCGCGCTGCCGCGCCGTACTCGCGCCGAGCGCTTCATGCGCAACCGCAACCTGAGCTACCTGCGCCACTGCCGCTACCAGCACATCCAGCAGGCGGTCAACGGAGCCCGCAACGGCACGCGCATCCTGGTGCTGCCGGGCGTCTACCGCGAGGAGCCCAGCCGCAAGGAGCCGGATCCGGACCCCAAGTGCAAGGACATGTACGACACGTCCGAGGAGCACGGCCGCGCGCCCAGCTACGCGTACCACTTCAACTGCCCCAACTCGCAGAACCTGATCGCGATCATGGGCGACTCGCCCAGCGACCCGGACCGCAAGTGCGACCGCAAGTGCAACCTCCAGATCGCGGGCACCGCGCGCCGCCAGGACGTCCTGATCTCCGGCGAGCGCAGCAAGCTCAACGTGATCCGCGCCGACCGCGCCGACGGGGTCTACCTGAGCAACTTCACGATCGAGTTCTCGGACTTCAACAACATCTACGTGCTGGAGACCGACGGCTTCCACCTCAACAACATCGTGTCGCGCTACAGCCGCGAGTACGGCTTCCTGTCCTTCGCGTCCGACCACGGCCTCTACCAGAACCTCGAGGCCTTCGGCAGCGGCGACTCGGGCATCTACCCCGGCTCGGGCCCCGAGGGCCACTGCGCCCGCTACGGCATCGAGATCCGCAACTCGGACTCCCACCACAACACCCTCGGGTACTCCGGCACGGCCGGCAACGGCGTGTGGGCGCACGACAACAAGTTCCACGACAACTCGACCGGGATCGTCACCGACTCCTTCGCCGCCGGCCATCCGGGCATGCCCCAGGACTGCGCCAAGTGGGAGAACAACCAGGTCTACTCGAACAACCTGGACCTGTTCAACGCCGAGCGCGACGCCTACTGCCAGAAGCCGCCGGCCCAGCGCGATCCCAAGATCACCTGTCCGACGTTCCAGACCGCGGTCGGCACGGGGATGATGATCGCCGGCGGCAACGGCGACATCACCCGCGGCAACTACATCTACGACAACTGGCGGGCGGGGGCGCGATTGTTCTGGGTGCCGTCCTACCTGCGCGGGTCGGACTCCACCGGGCAGTCGATGAACAGTGACACCGAGCAGTTCGACACCTCCAACCGGAACAGCTACGTCGACAACAAGGTCGGCGTGCGCCCCGACGGCACCCGCGCGCCCAACGGTGTCGACTTCTGGTGGGACGAGGAGGGCACGGGCAACTGCTGGCAGGGCAACGTGGGCCCCAACGGCGCCAGGCCCACCAGTGACCCGGCGACCCTGCCCACCTGCGCTGCGGGCGGCTCGGCGTTCTCGACGGGGAACCCGGCCAAGCAGACCTTCCAGGTGCCGTGCGCGACCTGGAACCCGACGGACAACACGGATCCGCCGGGCTGCGACTGGTTCACCCAGCCGCCCAAGCCGCGCTGATGGCGCGCGCGGCGGCGGCCGCCCTCGCCGCGGCGGCGTTCGCGGGAGTCGCGGGCTGCGGCGGCTCGGACGGCCAGGGCGCGGGTGACGTGCACTGGGTGGGCAGCCCGCGCGTGCTGACCCCGCCGGACCTGCCGCACGATCGCGTCCTGCGCGGGACGATCGAGAACGGGACGCTGCGGCGGATCGAGATCAGGACCGCCGACGTTCGGCTCGTGGACGCGCAGGGGCGACGGGTCCCGGGCATCGCGACCTTCCTGGGTGGCTACCTGCACGGGCTCTATCCCCCGACGCGCCACCCCGCCGGCGGGCTGCCCCCGGAGGAGCAGCGCCGGATCGGGCTGGTGGCCCGGATCGAGCCCGGCAAGCGCTCGCCGCTCATCCTCGCCTGGCGGGTGAAGCCCGGCGTCCAGCCGCCCGTGCGCGTTCAGTACGGCGCCGGGTCGCTGCCGATCCCGGCCGGCTGACCCGCGCGCTCGGCTACGCCCCCGGACCGGGGGCCGGGGCGGGGGCGGTGGGAGGGGAAACGCCGATCCCGGTGGGTATCTCGATCCCGGCTTCCCACGACCCGTCCGGCAGTAGCCGCGCCAGGCGGTAGGAGGCCGGCCCCTCGTACGGAGCCGCGCGGGTGAACCAGCCCTCGGAGTCGGTGAGAAAGGCCGGCCCGCGGTCGTCGCACGTCTCGCCGCTCACGGTGACCGGCACCCACGCGCCGGTCGCCGAGGTCCGCCGCTCCACCCGCACCACGACCTGGGAGCGGGCGCCGCGGACCCCACCGAACACCACCATCACCTCGTGGCCGCCCACCTCGCGGCGCTCCGCCCAGAACGGGAGCCGGAACGCCTGCACCGCCGGCTTCGGCGTGCCGTCGGCGAAGAACAGCCCGGTCTGGAAGTCGTTCCAGTAGTACCGGTGGCCGGGCTGCCGGCGCGCCTGCGCCGGGTCGATGTCGCGCAGCAGGAACTGGGAGAACATGCGGGTGCGCGGGTCGCGCCAGGCCAGGTAGGTCGCCCAGCTCAGGTACTGCGCCTGCTGCTGGAGCCCGAAGGGCGCCTTGGGGTCGGGCGGGTTGGACTCGTACGCGTACTCCGTCTGGAACACGTCGAGCGGGCGCGCGAGGCGGCCGCGCGCGGCCAGGGCCGCCAGCAGCCCCTGGAGGCGCGCCGTGTCGGCCAGCGGAGCGGCGTCTGGGTCGGGGTTCGAGGTGCCCGGGGTGGTGAAGCGCGAGTAGGGGTGGTGCGCGTAGCCGTCCGCGCGCAGCGGCCGGTAGCCGCGGCACTCGGGGATGGCGAGCGGGCGCAGGCGCTCGTCCACGCACGCCAGCTCGCGCAGGAAGCGCAGCGGGGCCACGCCGCCGCGTCCGGGTGTCCGCGAGCCGGTCGCGGCCGTGCCGCCGACCAGCACGACGTTGCGCGGCGACGAGCGTTCCAGCGCGTCGTAGGCCGCGTTGTGCAGCGCCCGGTAGACGTGGGGCGAGGCGGCCCGCCAGGCACCGCCGCGCCGGATCCACTGCGGGCGCAGGAAGGTCGGGTTGTTGGGCTCGTTCCACGTCGTCCACATGCGCACCGCCGGGAGGACGTGGCCGGCGCGCTCGGGGTCGGGGAAGGTCCCGTCGTAGCGGCGCGCCACCGCCGTCGCGAAGCGCCCGAACTCGGCCGGGTCGGGGGCCCAGGTCTGCCGGTCGGCCGGCGCGACCGCCCGGCGCACGGCCCACCGCGGCGCCCAGAACGCCAGGTCGATCATGACCTCCATCCGGGAGGCGACCGCCGCCTTCACGGCCCGGTCCAGCCGCAGGAAGGGCTCGCGCGGATACGTGGCGGGATCGGTCGCGTTCCACGGCGGTTCGGGCCGGCGGCGGGCCCACGCGGCCGGGGCCAGCGCCGACCAGCCCGCGGTCAGCCGGACGCGGTCGGCGCCCAGCCACGCCATGCGCCGGGCCGCCTCGCGCACGACCGCGGGCGAGGAGGACAGCAGGACGGCGTCGTCCTGGATGGTCGTCTCGAGATATCTCCCGCCGGCCGGGCTGCCCGCGAGGGCGAGCACGGCGAGCGAGCAGGCCAGCACCATGGAATTTTCCCCCGCCGCGATGGGCGGGGCCACCGTACACCGGACGCCCGCCCGTTTTCCAGCCCGAACCCTCAGCGCACCGTGCGTGCGCGGGGAATAGGATTCCGCGCCGCTCATGGAGGCGGCGACCCAGAGGAAGATCCGCGTCGTCGTGGCCAAGCCAGGATTGGACGGCCACGACCGCGGCGCGAAGATCATCGCTCGCGCCCTGCGCGACGCGGGGATGGAGGTCATCTACACCGGGCTGCACCAGACCCCGGAGCAGATCGTGGCCACGGTTCTGCAGGAGGACGCCGACGCCGTCGGCCTCTCGATCCTCTCCGGGGCCCACATGACGCTGGTGCCTCGGATCCTCGAGCTGCTGGGCGAGGAGGGAGTGGAGGACGTGGTGATCACCGTCGGCGGGACGATCCCCGCGGACGACATTCCCGAGCTCAAGCAGCTCGGCGTGGCCGAGGTGTTCACGCCCGGCGCGACCACGCAGGACATCATCGATTTCATCCGGGGCGCCGTCTCAGAGCACCGCAAGCAGCCCGACTGACTGGTCAGTCAATTGGGTAGGATCGCCAACGTTCGTTTGGTCATAGGAGGCTTTCTTTGAAGATTTGCGTCTTGGTTAAGGAGGTCCCGGACGCCGCGGTCGAGAAGCGAATCGACCCGTCGACGGGACGGATGGATCGAAGCGGCGAGAAGAACCTCAACCCCTTCGACACGCACGCGATCGAGGCCGCGATGCAGATCAAGGAGGGCGGCGCGGTTCCGGTCGAGGAGGTCGTCGCGGTGACGATGGGCCCCGACAGCGCCGTGCGAGCGCTGCACAAGGCGGTGTCCCTGGGCGCCGATCGCTCGGTGCACCTGTCCGACGAGTCGCTGGCCGGCTCCGACGTGGCCGCGACCGGCTACGCGCTGGCCAAGACCCTGGAGCGCGAGTCGCCCGACCTGGTCCTGCTGGGCCAGCAGTCCGACGACGGCGAGTGCTACACGATCGGCGCCGTCGTGGCCGAGCACCTGAAGATGCCCTCGCTCACGCAGGTCATCCAGATCGACGTCGACGACGGCAAGCTGCGCTGCGAGCGCCAGGCCGAGTACGGCTACGACACGGTGGCCGTCGAGCTGCCCGCGGTCATCTCCGTGGGCGACGCGATCAACGAGCCGCGCTACCCGTCGCTGAAGGCGATCATGGGCGCGAAGAAGAAGCCGCTGGACGCCCTGGGGGCCTCCGACGCCGGCATCGACGCCGCCCGCGTCGGCGCCGACGGCTCGATGGTGGCCTGCGGCGACTTCACCGACCCGCCCCAGAAGGAGGCGGGCCAGATCATCGAAGACGAGGACACGGCCGAGACCGTCGAGAAGGTCGTCGCCTGGCTGGAAGAAAGGAAGCTCATCTGATGTCGGACATCCTGGTTTACGTCCTCCACTACGAGGGCGAGCTGAACAAGAACTCCCTGGGCGCGGTGTCCGAGGGCGCGCGCCTGGCCGCCGAGCTCGGCGGCGAGGCCCACGCGATCGTCGTCGGCGACGGCGACGACCTGACAGAGGACCTGGCCGCCACCCTGGGCAACTACGGCGCGACCAAGGTGTTCCGTGCCCAGGCCCCCGAGGGCCTGGCCCAGCCGGTGATCGACGCCATGGCCAAGGTCATGCAGGACAACGGCCACACCTACGCGCTGTTCGGCGGCGGGCTGCTCGGATTCGAGGTGGGCGCCGGCCTGGCCGCGCGCCTGGGCGCCGGCGTCACGATGGAGGTCACCGAGGTCTCCGTCGAGGACGGCAAGCTGGTCGCCGCCCGGCCGATCCTCCAGGACTCCAAGATCTCCAAGTCCCATTACAAGGACAAGGGCGTGATCATCGGCCGGCTGAACGCCTTCGAGACCAAGGAGTCCGGCGGCGGTCCCGCGACGGTCGAGGACGTCGAGGTCGAGCTCTCCGAGCAGGCGACGAAGGCCACGATGGTCCAGCGCGGCGAGCAGCGCGGCGAGGAGATTGACATCGAGGGCGCCGACATCCTGGTGGCCGGCGGCCGCGGGCTGGGCAAGGCCGAGGGCTTCGAGCTGTGCGAGCAGCTCGCGCAGGCCATGGGCGGAGCCGTCGCGGCCACCCGGGCCGTGGTGGACGCGGGCTGGTACCCGTACTCCACCCAGATCGGCCAGACCGGCAAGACCGTCGCCCCGAAGCTGTACCTGGCGGCCGGGATCTCCGGCGCCATCCAGCACAAGGTCGGCATGCAGAACTCCGAGAACATCGTCGCGATCAACAAGGACTCCAACGCGCCGATCTTCGAGTTCTCCGACCTGGGGATCGTGGGCGACCTCAACAAGATCCTGCCCAAGCTCACCGAGGCCGTGAAGGCCAAGAAGGGCGGGTAGATGACCGTCGTCCCGTCGCAGTACCCGCCGCCGGTGAAGTCGCCGGACGAGTTCGTCAAGCGCGAGCTCGACGCCGAGGACGACCGCATCGAGGTGGGTGTGGCCATCGTCGGCGGCGGCCCCGCCGGCCTGGCCTGCGCCAACCGCCTGCTGCAGCTGCTGGCCGAGGACGAGAAGCTGGCCGAGCAGCTGGGGGAGGTCCCGGTCGCGGTGGTGGAGAAGGGCAAGGTGTGCGGCGCGCACAACCTGTCGGGCGCGGTCATGAACCCGTCGGGGCTGCGCGAGCTGTTCCCGGACATGGAGGAGTCCGAGTGGCCCACGCAGCTCGAGGTCACGAAGGAGAGCGTCTACTGGATGCTGTCCAAGAATCGCGCGCTGCCGCTGTGGCCCGTCCCGCCGCCATTCCGCAACCACGGCAACCTGGTGGTGTCGGTCGCCGAGCTGTCGCGCTGGCTGGCCGAGAAGGCCGAGGAGGCCGGCGCCTACATCCTCACCGAGACCTCGGCGCAGCAGCTGCTGGTCGACGACGGCGTCGTGCGCGGCGTGCGCTCCGGCGACAAGGGCCGGGGCAAGGACGGCGAGCCGCTGGGCAACTTCGAGCCGGGCTCCGACGTCGTGGCCAAGGCGACCGTGCTGGCCGAGGGCGTGTGGGGGCATCTGACCGGCGCGGCCATCCGCGAGTTCGACCTGGGGGCCGACCGCGAGCCGCAGGTCTGGGCGCTGGGCGTCAAGGAGGTCTGGGAGGTCGAGCAGCCGCTGGACCGCGTCATCCACACCCTGGGCTGGCCGCTGCGCTACGGCGCCAAGTGGCACGAGTTCGGCGGCTCGTGGATCTACCCGATGGCCGACAACCGCGTGTCGATCGGCTTCGTGGCCGGCCTGGACTACGCGGACGCCGAGATGTCGGTCCACGACACGCTCCAGCTGTTCAAGACCAGCAAGGTGGTCCGCAAGATCCTCGAGGGCGGCAAGCGCGTCGCCTGGGGCGCGAAGGCGATCCCGGAGGGCGGCTACTGGGCGATGCCCAAGCTCTCCGCGCCGGGCATGGTCCTGGCCGGGGACGGCGGCGGCATGGTCAACGTGCCCAGGCTCAAGGGCCTGCACTACGCCATCCACGCGGGCATCATGGCCGCCGACGCCATCTACCGCGCGCTGAAGCGAGGCTCCACCGACTTCTCCGCCTACGAGGAGATGGTGGAGGACTCGGTCATCGGGACCGACCTCTACGAGACACGCAACATGAAGCAGCCGTTCGGCAAGGGGTTCTTCGTCGGCGGCGCCATCACCAACGCGATGGTCGTCACCAAGGGCCGCTTCCCCGGCGGGCGCTGGCACAACCACCGCGACGCCGACGCCCCGGTGTTCAAGGGCGGCAAGTCCAAGCGCTACCCCAAGCCCGACGGCAAGTACACGTTCGACAAGCTCTCGTCGGTCTACATCTCCGGCAACGCCACGCGCGATGACGCGCCCAATCACATCCGCGTGCAGGCGAAGGTCCCGCGCGAGCTGGCGGAGGCCTGGGTCTGGATGTGCCCGGCCGGCGTGTACGAGGTGCCCGACGACGCGCCGGAGGAGGGCCCCGTGGACGTGATCGTCAACTACACCAACTGCGTGCAGTGCGGCGCGATCACGGCCAAGGGCGGGCGCCTCACGCCGCCCGAGGGTGGCGACGGGCCGCTGTACCAGATCACGTGAGCGTCGCCCGCGCCCGGGCGACGGCCGTGGCGCTGTGCCTCGCCCTGTCGCTGGGACTGGGCGCGTGCGGGCAGGACCAGGGCGAGTCCGACGCCGTGCGCGCCGCCGCCCGCTCCTACTTCGCCGCCCTGGGCTCCGGCAACGGCGCCCAGGCCTGCCGGATGCTGACCGACGAGGTGCGCAAGCAGTTCGTGGCCGGCGTCGCGGCCATCACCAGCGCGTCGACCTGCGAGCAGGCGCTGCAGACCCTGCTGAAGGGCAGCAGCGGGCACCTCGTGCGCCGCGTGGCGCGGGCCGCGCGGATCGGCGCGGCCAAGGTCGACGGCGACACGGCGACGGTCAAGCTGTCGTCCAACGCGCAGGAGGTCGACGTGCGGATGCGCAAGCAGAACGGCGCCTGGCGCGTCGATCAGCCGCCCTCGACCTGAGCCATTCGCGGCTCAAGGCCGCAACCTTGGGCGACGATGCCCTGTTAAGGACTTGCATGACGCGTTCGCGCCTGGCATCCACCTTCGCCTGCGCCCTGGGGGCCGCAGCCTGCACGGCGCCTCTGGCGCTGGCCGCCCGCACGTCCTCGCCGGCGCCCGACGCGCGCGTGCGCCTGGTGTCCTGTCGCGGCGGCCTGGACCCGCTCGGCCGCTCGCTGACCGTGGACAGCGAGATGCACTCGCTACACGCCGGCGACCACATGGAGATGCGCTTCGAGCTCCTCCAGCGCGTTTCCGGCTCCGCGCGCTTCCGGCGGGTCCCCGGTCCCGGCCTGGGGACCTGGAACCCCGCCACCCCCGGCGTGCAGCGCTACCGCTTCCGCAAGCCGATCCAGAACCTGCCGGCGCCGGCCGCGTACTACGTGAAGGTCCGGTTCCGCTGGAAGGACGACGCCGGCCACGTCGTGGCCGCGGTGACGCGCTCCAGCGCCGTGTGCGTCCAGGCGGACACGCGTCCCGACCTGCGGATCGCCTCCGTGGGCGAGCCCCGGCGGGTGGGGCCCGGCCGCTTCGCCTATCCCGTGGTCCTGGTCAACTCGGGGCGGGGCACGAGCCGCGACTTCGACGCCGTGGTCACGGTGGGGGACACGCCCGAGCCCGCTCGCACCGTGGCGGGCCTGGCGCCGGGCGCGCGACGCTCCGTGGACCTGACCGGCTCGCGCTGTCCTGCCGGCACGCCGGCGTCGGTGCAGCTGGACCCCGACAACCGGGTCGACGAGTCCGACGAGCGCAACAACGTGCGCTCCTTCACCTGCCCGTAGCCGGGGGCGGGCGGGTCGCTACACTGGAAGCACGATGAAGACCGGCGTCCATCCCGAGTATGTCGAGGCCAACGTGCGCTGCACGTGCGGCAACGAATTCACGACGCGCTCCACCAAGTCCGACCTCCACGTCGAGATCTGCTCGAACTGCCACCCCTTCTACACGGGGCGTCAGAAGCTGGTGGACACCGGCGGACGGGTCGAGCGCTTCCAGCGCCGGGCCGCCAAGCGCAAGCGGTAGTCCGTGCCGGCCGTGGCCGAAACGGAGGAGACGCGCCTGTCCGACGGCGCGTTGATGGCGCAGCGCGACGCGCCCGTGGGCGGCCAGGCCGTCCTGGAGGGCGTGATGATGCGCGGCATCTCCAACTGGGCCGTGGCCGTGCGCAAGCCGCTGCCCGAGGAGATCGCCGGGGAGAAGGGCGTCGACCCCCGCTCGGGCTCGCACGGGGAGATCGAGGTCCAGACCTTCCCCCTGGTCTCCATCCTGCGCAAGCACCGGTGGATGCGCTTCCCGGTGATCCGGGGCGTCTTCGCGCTGTGGGAGTCGCTCGCCATCGGCTTCAAGGCGCTGAACATCTCCGCCAACGCGCAGCTTCCCCCGGGCGAGGCGGGCGAGGCCGAGGAGATCGGCAAGGGCACGTGGATCGGCACGGTGGTCTTCGCCATCTCCCTGGCCGTCGGGCTGTTCTTCCTGCTGCCGGTGGGGCTGACGTCGCTGTTCAAGGACTCGCTACCCAACTCGCTCGTGTTCGTGTTGGTGGAGAAGCTGATTCGGATCGCGATCTTCCTGGGATACCTCGTGCTGATCTCGCGGCTGCCCGACCTGCGCCGGGTGTTCGAGTACCACGGCGCCGAGCACAAGACGATCTTCTGCTTCGAGGCCGGCCAGCCGCTGACCCCGGAGAACGCGCAGCTCTACTCGCGCCTGCACCCGCGCTGCGGGACCAGCTTCCTGCTGATCGTGATGGTGGTGGCGATCGTCGTGTTCGCGCCGCTGGGCACCCCGCCCTGGTACATCCTCTTCCCCTCCCGCGTGATCGGGATCCCGATTGTGGCGGGCATCGCCTTCGAGGGCATCAAGTGGTTCGGGCGCAACCGCAACCGGCGCTGGGCGCGGGCGCTGATGTGGCCCGGGCTCCAGCTGCAGCGGCTGACCACGCGCGAGCCCGACCTGGCTCAGCTGGCCGTCGCCATCGCCGCCCTGGAGGCCGTGCTGGAGAAGGAGGACCCGCTCGCGGCCTCCGACGCCGACCGCGCGGGCATGGAGGTCGCGGCCTAGCCGCCAAGCAGGCCGGCGGGCGCGGCGGCCAGGGCGCGGCGGGCGGCCTCGTGCCCGGCTCGCACCAGGTCGTCGAGGCGCGCGAAGTCGAGCATGCCGATGCCCGCGACGTCGGGCTCGATCACGGCGTCGGCGTGGGCCTGCGCGGCCGCGGCCGTGTCGCTGCTGCCCAGGACCAGCGTGCGCAGCAGGGTCTCGCGGATGCCGGCGCGGGCGCTCGGGTCGTAGCGGGCCGTCACGTCGACCGCGATGACCGGTCCCTCGCCGGTGGCGGCCATCTCGCCGACGGGCAGGTTGTCCAGCACGCCGCCGTCCACCAGGACCCGGCCGCCCAGGCGCACGGGCGGGACGATGCCGGGAAGGGCGACGCTCGCGGCCACGGCGTCGGCCAGGCGGCCCTCGCGATGCACGGCAAGCGTCCCGGCGACCAGGTCGCTGCTGACGCAGAAGAAGTCGCGCGGCAGGTCCTCGATGCGGGCCTCGCCGAGCAGCCGTTCGAGCATCGCCCGGCCACGGCGCCCGCGGGTCAGGGCGATCCGGGGGACCGTGTAGTCGCCGAGCGGGTTGCGCTCCACCAGCTCGGCGCGGCAGCGCTCGCGGATCTCCACCGGGTCGCGCCCGAGCGCGAACTGGGCGCCCACCAGCGCGCCCATGCTGCATCCCCCGACCCGGTCGACGACGAGCCCCGCATCCGTCAGCGCCTCCAGGACGCCGACGTGCGCGAGCCCGCGCGCGCCGCCGCCCGAGAGGACCACACCCACGGCACGGCCCGCCAGGCGGCGGGCCAGGCGGGCGGGATCGGCGGGCCGCGCACCGATCTCGACCACGCGATCGGCCTGGCGGCGGCAGAACTCCGGCCAGTCGGCGTCCTCGCCGGAGGCGGATTGCGCCGAGTCGCCGTCCTCAGCGGCCACGAGCAGCACGCGCGCGCCCGCGGCCTCGGCGGCGTCGACGCGGCCCGCCCACCCCGGGGGATCCCCCGCGCTCGTCACGTCGAACACCTCGACTGTGCCAAAACTCCGCAGGCGCTCGGCGAGCGCCTCCGCGAAGCCCGCGATCGGCGAGCCGGCGCCGCCTGGGACCAGGGCGATCGTCGTGGGGACGGGCGGGGGCTCGACCGGCGCGAGCGAGCGGCTGGCCCGCAGCTGGGCGGCCAGATGACGCGCCACGTGCAGCGCGAGGGAGGGATCGCGGCGCAGCAGGCCCTCGATGGCCTCGGCCGAGACCTCGAGCAGCTCGCTGTCGCGCCGCGCGCGCACCGACGCGGACCGGGGCTCGCCGGTCAGCAGCGCGAGCTCCCCGACGGCGCCTCCACGGGCGACCTCGCGCAGGACCGCGCCGTCCTCGCCGACCACCTCGAGCCTCCCGCTCGCGACGGCGTACAGCGCCTCTCCCGGCTCGCCCGCGCGGAACAGCCACTCGCCCGCGGCGAGCGCACGACGCGCGCCGGCGGCCGCCAGCTGCGCCCGGGCGCCCGGGGGCAGCGCCGCGAACAGCGCGACGTCGCGCAGCGGGTCGGCCGGCCCCGGCGAAGCGGTCACCGCGGCCGATCGTAACCGGCCGCGCGGGGGCCTCGGCCGTACACTCGCCCCATGATCGAGCAGCTGGTGGAGTCGGTGGAGGCGCGCTTCGGCGACCTGGAGCGCGACATGTCCGATCCCGCGACCATCGCGGACCGCGACCGCTACGCCGAGGTCGGGCGCGCCTACCGCGAGCTGGAGCCCGCGGCCCGGCTGGCCGCCGAGTGGCGCCGCGCCACCGACGACGCGGCCGGGGCCCGCGAGCTGCTGGCCGATGGCGAGGACCCGGAGCTGCGCGAGATGCTCGACACCGCCGCGGCGCGGCTGGAGGAGCTGGAGGAGGAGATCCGCCTGGCCATGGTCGAGCGCGACCCCAACGACGACAAGAACGTGATCGTGGAGGTCCGGGCCGGCGCCGGCGGGGAGGAGGCCGGGCTGTTCGCCGGCGACCTGTACCGCATGCTCACCAAGTACGCCGAGCGCCGGGGCTTCACCCCCGAGCCGCTGGAGGTGTCCGACGGCGCCTTCACGTTCGCGATCAAGGGCCAGGGCGCCTACTCGGTCTTCAAGCACGAGGGCGGCACCCATCGCGTGCAGCGCGTGCCCCAGACGGAGTCCCAGGGACGCATCCACACCTCCACCGCCACGGTCGCGGTGCTTCCCGAGGCCGAGGAGGTCGACGTCAAGGTGGATCCCAACGAGCTGCAGGTCGACGTCTACCGCTCCAGCGGGCCGGGCGGCCAGTCGGTCAACACCACGGACTCGGCGGTGCGGATCACCCACAAGCCGACCGGCATCGTGGTCTCCATGCAGGACGAGAAGTCCCAGCTGCAGAACCGCGACAAGGCGATGCGCGTGCTGCGCGCGCGCCTGTACGAGCGCGCGCTGGCCGAGCAGCAGGCCGAGCTGGCCGCCGACCGCCGCTCCCAGGTGGGCACGGGCGAGCGCGCGGAGAAGATCCGCACCTACAACTTCCCCCAGGACCGGATCACCGACCACCGGGTCGGGCTCACGGTCCACGGGATGGAGAAGATCCTGGGCGGGGAGATCGACGAGCTCACGGCGGCCCTGGACGCCGAAGAGCGGCGGCTGCGGCTGGAGGACCAGGCGCAGCGCACGTCATGACCGCGCTCCCTTCCGCACCCCCGGCCACCGTCCGCGAGGTGCTCGCCTCCGCGGACGAGCGGCTCGCGTACGCCGGCTGCCGCTCGCCGCGCCTGGACGCCGAGCTGCTGCTGTGCGAGGTGCTGGGAGTGGAGCGCGCGCCGCTGGTGGCCGACGCGTCGCGCGCCCTGTCGGCGGACGAGGCAGAGGCCTTCGAGGCGCTGGTGGCGCGCCGGGAGGCCCGGGAGCCGGTGGCCTACATCCTCGGGCGCAAGGGCTTTCGCCACATCGACCTGCACGTCGACTCGCGGGTCCTGATCCCGCGACCCGACACCGAGCCCCTGGTGGAGGCGGCGCTCGACCTGCCGGCCGGCTCCCGCGTGGTGGAGCTGGGAACCGGCAGCGGGGCGGTCGCCCTGGCCCTCAAGCACGAGCGCCCGGACCTGCAGGTCACCGCCACCGACCTGGACGCGGGCGCGCTGGACGTGGCGCGCGCCAACGCCCGGCGGCTGGGGCTGGACGTCACGCTGCGCCGCGCGGACCTGCTGGCGGGCGCCGGCGGGCCCTTCGACGCTGTGCTCGCCAACCTGCCCTACGTGGACGTCGCGGACTACGTGGGGCTGGACCCGGAGATCTCCACGCACGAGCCGCGCCTGGCGGTGGTCGCCGGGGAGTCGGGCTTCGCGCTCATCCGGCGCCTGATCGGGCAGCTGCGCCGCACGCCGTTCGTGGCGCTGGAGGTCGGGCTCGCGCAGGACGAGCGCGTGGCGGACATGCTGCGCGGCGCGGGCTACGCGCACATCGAGACGCGCCGCGACCTGGCGGGGATCGAACGGGTCGTCGTCGGGCGCCGGGAGCCGCGCCCGCCCGCTCCGTGACGGCGCGCGACGCCCAGGCCTTCGAGCGCTGCGTGGCCGCCGGCGGGGTGGCGGTGTTCCCGGCCGACACGGTGTACGGCCTGGCGTGCGATCCGCAAGACGCGGCGGCGGTGGAGCGGATGTACGCGCTCAAGGGACGGCGCCCGGACAAGCCCGCCGCGACGATGTTCTTCGACCTCGACGCCGCGCTCGCCGCGCGGCCCGACCTGCCGGCGCGCACGCGCGCGGCCGTCGAGCGGCTGCTGCCCGGGGCCGTGACCGTCGTGCTCGCGCGGGGCGGCCTGCGGGTCCCGCGCCTGGAGGGGCCGCTGGCGCCCCTGCGCGCGGTCGGCCGGCCGGTGCTCCAGACCAGCGCGAACCTGGCCGGCGGGCCGGACCCGACCACCGTGTCGGACGTCCCGGCCGCGATCCGCGACGGGGTGGACCTGGTGCTCGACGCCGGCCCGCTGCCCGGCACGCCCTCGACCGTGGTCGACCTGCGCGACTACGCGGACACCGGCGAGTGGCGGGTGCTGCGCGCGGGCGCCATGGGCGCCGATGCGCTGGCGCAGGCGCTATCGTCGGGAGCGCGATGACCGACCTGCCGCCCGACTTCTTCAACCGCCCGCTCGCCGAGGTGGACCCCGAGATCGCCGACGTCCTGCAGCTCGAGCTCGAGCGCCAGCAGCGCACGCTGGAGATGATTGCGTCGGAGAACTTCGTCCCCCAGGCGGTGCTCGACTGCCAGGGCTCCGTGCTCACCAACAAGTACGCGGAGGGGCTCCCGGGCAAGCGCTACTACGGCGGTTGCGAGCACGTCGACGTGGCCGAGACGCTGGCCATCGAGCGCGCCAAGGAAGTGTTCGGCGCCGGGTTCGCCAACGTCCAGCCCCACGCCGGGGCCCAGGCCAACGCGATCGTCTACTTCGCGCTGCTGGAGCCCGGGGACAAGATCCTCGGCCTCGACCTCTCCCACGGCGGCCACCTCACGCACGGCATGGCCAAGAACGTCTCCGGGCGCCTGTACGACGTCCACGCCTACCACGTGACCCGCGAGGACTCGCTGGTGGACATGGACGAGGTCGCCGCGCTGGCCCGCGAGCATCGCCCCAAGCTCATCATCGCCGGCTGGTCCGCCTACCCCCGCCACCTGGACTTCGAGCGCTTCCGCGAGATCGCCGACGACGTGGGCGCCTACCTGCTCACCGACATGGCCCACTTCGCCGGGCTCGTGGCCGCGGGGCTGCACCCCAACCCGGTCGAGCACTCCCACGTGACCACCACCACGATCCACAAGACCCTGGGCGGCGCGCGCGGCGGGATGATCCTGACCGACGACGAGGAGCTGGCCAAGAAGCTGAACTCCGCCACCTTCCCCGGTCAGCAGGGCGGCCCGCTGGAGCACGTGATCGCCGGCAAGGCCGTGGCGCTGAAGATCGCGCAGACCGACGCCTTCCGCGAGCGCCAGCAGCGAACCATCGACGGAGCGCAGGCGCTGGCCGACGAGCTCCTGCAGACGGGCCACGGGGTCAGCGTCCTCACCGGCGGCACCGACGTCCACCTCGTCCTGGTCGACCTGCGCGAGTCCGAGCTCGACGGCAAGCAGGCCGAGGACCGCCTGCACGACATCGACATCACCGTGAACCGCAACGCCGTGCCGTTCGACCCGCGCCCGCCGATGGTCTCCAGCGGCCTGCGCGTCGGCGCCTCGGCGCTGGCCACCCGCGGCCTCCAGGTGGAGGACTTCCGCGAGCTCGGCTCGGTCCTCGCCGCCGCCCTGCAGCCGGGCTTCGAGGAGCGCCGCGCCGAGCTGTCCGAGCGCGTGGCCGCCATCGCCCAGCGCTACCCGCTGTACGCCCACCTGGGCACCGCGGCCACGGCACCCGTCTGACGCCCGGCTAGGCTTGGCGCGTGGAGCTCGACGCGCTCTACGCGTTCGCGGTGGCCGCGCTGGCGTCCGCCCTGCTGACGCCGCTCGCAGCGCGCCTCGCCGTCAGGCTGGGCGCGGTCGACCGGCCCAGCGAGCGCGGCCTGGGGGAGGGGGGCACGCCGCTGTTCGGCGGCCTGGCCATGCTGGCGGGCGTCCTGCTGGCGGGCGCGCTGTTCGTGCCCGGCACGGACGGGATGCGCGGGATCCTCGGCGGGGCCGCCGTCATCACGCTGGTGGGCGCCGTCGACGACGTGCGCCCGCTGCACCCGGTGGTCAAGCTGGCGGGCCAGGCCGCGGCCGCGCTGATCCCCGTCCTGGCCGGGGTCACGGTCAACAACGTCACCCTGCCGTTCCTGGGCGCGATCGACTTCGGCGACGCCGGCGGCGCCCTCACGCTGCTCGGCCTCGTGGCCGTCATGAACGTGGTCAACCTGTCCGACGGCGTGGACGGGCTGGCCGCCGGGGTGTGCACGATCAGCGCGGCCACCTTCGCGGTGATCGCCTTCGACCTCCAGCGCGACGCCGCGGGCGTGCTGGCCGCGCTGACCGCGGGCGCGGCCATCGGCTTCCTGATCCACAACTTCCACCCCGCCTCGATCTTCATGGGGGACTCGGGCTCCAACCTGCTGGGCCTGATGCTCGGCTGCATCGCCGTCCAGGGGTCGCTCAAGACCAACGCCCTGATCGCGCTGGTGGGGCCGCTGGTGATCCTGGCCGTCCCCTTCCTGGACATGGGCTTCGTGGTGGCCAAGCGCCTGAAGTACCGCCGCAAGCCCTGGGTGGCCGACGCCAACCACTTCCACCACCGCTTCGTGCGCATCGGGTTCTCGCAGCGCCGGACCGTGCTGTACCTGTACGGCTGGACGCTCGCGCTGGCCGGGCTGGCCCTGGCGCTGCGCTTCGTGCCCTACTCCGACCGGGCCGGGAACCTGCACACGGGCTGGACGCTGGTCATGGTGGCCCTGGGACTGCTGGCCCTCGCGGCCAGCGTCTACCTGGTCTACGTCCTGGAGATCTTCAAGTTCAAGCGCTCGCGCGCGCAGCAGCTGCGCGCTCGCGACCCGGCCACCACGGAGCACGAGATCGAGTCGGTGGTCGAGCGCGAGCTGGAGACCGGGGAGTTCGCGGCGGTCGACGAGCCCCGGCCCTAGGCCGCGGAGCCGCCGTACAGCGAACGCACCCAGACGCCGACCAGACCCTCCAGGAAGCCGGGCGCGTCCACGTCGTAGCCCTGCACGATCCACTCGTAGCAGGCGCGCTCCGTCATCCAGCACAGGGCGAAGGCGGTGGGCTGGGCGGGCAGGGCCAGCCGCTCGGCCTCGATGCGGTTGCGGGTGGCGTCCACGAAGCGGCCGACCACCGCCTGCCAGAACTCGGCCACCACGCGGTCGTAGGCCGATGCCTCGACCACCGCCCGCAGCAGCACGGCGTGCTCGGCGTACAGCGCGACGATCGAGCGCAGCGCGTCGCGCAGCGCGGCCTCGCCGTCGCCCTCGACGCTCCACCAGCGGTCGGCGTCGCGGTAGAGCAGCTCGGCCACGCCCTCGGTGAGTCGCATCAGCAGCTCGCGCTTGCCGCGGAAGTAGAAGTAGAACGCGGTGCGCGAGATCCCGGCCCGCGTGGCGATCTCCTCCACCGGCAGCTCGGCGAAGCTGCGGCCCTCGGCCAGGAGGCTCTCCGTGGCCGTGAGGACGGCCGCCTCGACGGCGGCGCGCTTCTCGGTCTGGGCCAGGCTGCGCGCGCTCAGGGAGGCCATGGCGGGGGAGGCTAAGGGGTGGCTTGACACTGTGTCAAACATCCTGTTGACTGAGCCGCATGCCCACACTTCTCGATCTCACGCAGCAGGGGGACGTCGGCACGATCAGCGACGAGTCGAAGCTGTCCTCGATCAAGCTCATGGACCCCCAGCAGCTCTACGAGCTGTGGGAGCGCCAGAACTGGCAGTCCCAGGCCATCAACCTGGACCAGGACATCGAGGACTGGAAGTCCCTGGACGAGGAGACGCAGAAGCAGGTGGCGTGGAACCTGTCCTCGTTCTTCATCGGCGAGGAGCGCGTGACGACGCAGTTCACCGGCCTCGTGGCGGCCTACGAGAGCCAGGGCGAGGAGGCGTTCCTGACCACCCAGCAGGTCGACGAGGCCCGCCACGCCCAGCACTTCAACCGCTTCTACGACCAGGTCGCGGGCTACGGGGGCACGTTCGAGGACCGCCTGGCCCGGGCGCGCGAGGACCTCAACGACGCCTTCCTCGTGCTCTTCGACGGCCACCTGGTAGACGCGTGCAACCGGCTGATGGCCGACCGCGGCGACATCGAGGCCAAGGTCGACTTCGTGACCACCTACCACATGGTCATCGAGGGGACGCTCGCCCTGACGGGCCAGAAGTACATCACCGACTTCTGCGAGGAGAACAAGCTGTTCCCCGGCTTCGTCGAGGGCTTCAAGCTGATCTCCCAGGACGAGCACCGCCACGTGGCCTACGGGACCTGGTTCCTGCAGCAGAAGGCGAAGGACCCCGCGCTGGCCAAGCGCGTGCAGGACAAGCTCGTGGAGCTCCTGCCGGTGGCGGCCTCGGTGTTCGTGCCGCCGGGCATGCAGCTGGGCGACTCCTACGAGATCCTCGGCTACTCCTCCGACGAGGTGAACGCCTACGCCTTCACCGCGCTGTCGCGGAGGCTGAAGGTGATCGGGATCGGCCTGCCGGCCGTGGAGGCCGAGGCCGCCGCCTAGCCCTGGCGGGTGACGGTGGAGCGCACGACGGGGATCCCGAAGCGCTCCTCGATCCCCTCCAGCTGCTCCTCCCGGTAGGCCTGCTGGCCGTCCGGATGGTTGAAGACGAGGATGCGGTCGGCGGGGAAGGTGGCCAGCGCGTCCTGGATGGCCTGGAGCGGCTCGCTCTCGCCGGTGTCGCCGGCGGCGTCCAGCCCCTGTTCCTCCAGGCGCTCGACGGTCTCCTGGGCCACGGCGTCCGCCCTGGCGATGGCCTCGTCGCTGTCGGAGACCCAGAAGGCCAGGGGGGAGTCGTTCAGGGCGGGGGAGATGACCAGCGCCTCGGCGCCCTCCGCCTCGTCGCCGAGCGCCGCGCGCACCAGCTCCGCGTCGACCGGCTCGGCCGTCAGCACCAGGACCTTCATGGCGCTCACGCGACGCGCAGGCTGGGATGGCCCTGGCCGGGCCAGGGGGCGAGCAGCAACAGCACGCGCGCCTCGGAGACGGCGCGGACCTCGTGGCGCTCGTTGGGGTCGAACACGGCCAGGAAGCCCGGGCGGCCGGAGACGGTGTCGCCGTCGGTCTCGATCTCGACCTCGCCGTCGACCACGACCAGCCAGGCGCGCTCGTGGACCTGGTGGTCCTGGAGCGCCTCGCCGGCGGGGAGGCGGATGAGGATCGTGCGGCCCTCGCCTTCGGAGTGCAGTACCTCCGGCTGGCGGGGCTCGACTTCGGCCTGCTTGAGGTCCCAATGCTGCATGGCCGCGATCCTACCCAGGATTCCGATGTTTTCTCTTCCGGGGATACGGGGAACCGGTTGATGACGACGCCGAGGACGGTCCGTCCCCGTTGAGAGGCCGGCCCAAAGATGTACGTCCGACAGAAACTTCCCCACGGGGCTCAGGCTCCGAGTGTCGCTCGCGAGGTCGTCGACTCGCTGCTGGACGCCCGCCTCTCCGTGGAGGCGCTGTCCGAGCTGCGGCTCGTCGTCTCCGAGCTGGTCACCAACGCCGTGCGCCACGGCGAGGAGAGCGACGGCGTGGTCGAGCTCTTCGTCACGGTCGGCGGTGGGGTCGCGCGCGTCGAGGTGATCGACGGGGGCGCCGGGTTCGAGCCTCCGCCCGGGGCGCCGCGGCCCGAGGAGCCCGGCGGCTGGGGCCTGATCGTCGTCGACCGGCTGGCCTCGCGCTGGGGCATCGAGGGCAGCCCCCGGACCCGCGTCTGGGCGGAGCTCCCGCTCGACACGTTCGACACGAGTGGGGGCGCTCCGACGGCGCCCGCCTACGCGCGCAACGTATAGACTCGCTGACCCCCTGGGGTAGGCGCCGGAGGCCGCTTTTCCGCCGGGGGCGCACACTTCGATGTACCTCTTCGTTTGTCCACGCACGCACTAGGGGCGCCGAGTCCGGTGGCCGCGCTTCGCGTGCTCGACCTCATAGTCCTGGGGCTGGCGTTGCCGATCTTCCTGGCCGCCGGGTTCCCGCTCACGGGCTGGCTCGCCGGCGGTGGGGCGTGGCTCCTCCAGCGCGGCGTGCAGGTCGTCCTGGAGCGCCGCGCCAAGGCCTCCGACGACCCGCGCACCGTCGTGGGCCTGACGGCGGGCAGCATGATCGCCCGCGGCTGGATGGTGGCCCTGATCATCTTCTTCGCCGGCCTCTCCGCCGGTAACCAGACCGGGCTCTCCGCCGCGGTGCTGGTGATCGCGCTGTTCACGATCTACTTCACCGTCTCGATGATCCTGCGGCCCTTCGACCAGGCGCCGTCGTGAAGACGATCCACAAGGCCATCCTCTCCGTGCTCGGCCTGGTGGCCCTGGCGATCCTGGCCTTCGTCGCGTTCGGCAAGGAGCCCAAGAACAACACCTTCAAGCCCCAGGACGAGTTCAAGCTCGACAACTGGATCCCGATCAAGCTCGGCCCGCTGGACCTGTCGATCAACAAGGCGGTCCTGTACCTCTTCCTGGCCTCCGCTGCCACCGTCCTGACCATGACCTGGATCGCCAGGCGCATGCAGGCCAAGCCCAACCGCGTGCAGACCGCGGTGGAGGCCGCCTACGTCCTGATGCGCGACAACATCACCAAGGGCAACATGGACTCCAGGATGGCGAGCCGGTGGTTCGCCTTCATCGGGACGCTGTTCTTGTTCATCTGGTTCTCGAACATGATCGGCTACCTGCCGCTGCCCACGAACACGCACGAGAAGGTCAACGTGTTCGGGTTCGGGATACCAGCTTTCGCGCTCTACGCGGCCACGGCGAACATCGCGATCCCCCTGGTGTTGACGCTGTTCGTGTGGTTCGCGTACCACGTCGAGGGGATCCGAGCCCAGGGGGTCATCCCCTACTTCAAGTCGTGGATCCCCGCCGGGACCCCGGCCGGCCCCATGAAGATCGGCATCTTCGTGATCGAGGTCATCTCGCAGTTCGTCCGGGTGATCTCGCTCAGCGTGCGTCTGTTCGCCAACATCCTGGCCGGCCACCTGCTGATCCTCTTCATGGCCGGCGGCCTCGTGGTCATCCTGGGGGCGGCCTGGATCGGCGTGCTCACCCTGCCGATGGCCATCGCCTTCTACATCTTCGAGGTGGGGCTGGTGGCCACCCTTCAGGCCTTCATCTTCGCCACGCTGGCTTCGATCTACTTCGGCGGCGC
>JAWVFR010000021.1:0-5938 GCA_033855845.1 Solirubrobacteraceae bacterium | reverse complement strand
TCCTCCAGCGTCGCTTGCATCCGTGCGTACAAACAGAACAAGCGCGAAGCGGCCCGAAGCGTGACGCGAAATTCGCGTGTTGCTCGGGCCGCCTGCGCTCCGTCCATCCGTCCGGCCCCGTCCGCCGGACATGGGTGGCCCTACCGCGGGCCGGTTGAGGTCAGCTCCCCCTCGTAAGGCTTCACGCTGGCCAGCATCGCCTCCAGCGCCACGCCGGAGAGCGTTTCGCGCTCGATCAGCGTGTTGACCAGCTCCTCCATCGAGGCCTGGTTCTCGTGGATCACGCGCTTGGCGATCTCCATCGACTCGGTGACGATGCGCCGGACCTCGATCTCCACCATCTCCGCCTGGTGGGGCGAGACGTTGCTCTGGGTCTGGATGTCGCGACCCAGGAACACCTCGCCGGGCTTCTCGCCCAGCGACACCGGGCCGAAGACCTCGGTCATCCCGTAGGAGACGACCATCGCGCGCGCCAGCTTCGACCCGCGGTCGAGGTCGCCCTCGACGCCGGTGGACATCTGGCCGAAGTACAGCTCTTCGCCCGCGGCGCCGGCCATGATGGTGATGATCTGCATGAGCAGGTCGTCACGCTGGAGCACCAGCCGGTCGGCGCTCGTGTACACGGCCGCGGAACCGAGGTTCCGGCCGCGCGCCACGATCGAGATCTTCTGCTGCGCCACGCCCTGGCCGATCGACTCGGCCACCACGGCGTGCGAGACCTCGTGCGTGGCGATCAGCTCCTTCTCGCGGTCGGACAGGATGTGCCCGCGGCGCTGGGGCCCGGACACGACGCGCTCGATCGCCTCCTCCAGGTTCTCCTGGGTGATCGCCTCGTCGCCCGACCGAACCGTCAGCAGCGACGCCTCGTTGATCACGCCGGCCAGCTCGGCTCCCGAGAAGCCCGGCGTCATCTGCGCGATCCGCTCGATGGACGCGTCCGGCGCCATCGGCTTGTGGACCGAGTACAGCTCGAGGATCGCCTTGCGGCCGTGCACGTCGGGCGTATCGACCACGACCTGGCGGTCGAAGCGGCCCGGGCGCAGGAGCGCCGGGTCCAGCACGTCCGGGCGGTTGGTGGCGCCCATGACGCACACGCCGAGCTCGGAGCCGAAGCCGTCCATCTCCACCAGGATCTGGTTCAGCGTCTGCTCGCGCTCGTCGTTGCCCTGCCCCATGCCGGCGCCGCGCTGGCGCCCGCAGGCGTCCAGCTCGTCGATGAAGATGATGGCCGGGGCCATCTCGCGCGCCTGCTTGAACAGGTCGCGCACGCGGGCGGCGCCGACGCCGACCAGCGACTCCACGAATTCGGACGCGGACACGCTGAAGAAGGACGCGGCGGCCTCGCCGGCCACGGCCTTGGCCAGCAGCGTCTTGCCGGTGCCCGGCGGCCCCACCAGGAGCACGCCCTTGGGCGCGTGCGCACCCAGGCGGCTGTACTTCTCGGGCCGCTCGAGGTAGTCGACGACCTCCGTCAGCTCCTCGAGGGCCTCGGGCACGCCGGCCACGTCTTTGAAGCCGAGCGCGTTTGGGTCCTTGTCGCCCTTCTTGCGTCCCTTGCCTCCCCACTTGGAGAAGCCGGAGAACGCCGCCGCCCCGCCACTGCCCTTCGAGATGATCGTGAAGAGCGAGAACATCGTGACCAGGATCAGGATCGGCAGCAGGAACTGGACGACGATCCGCAGCGTGGGCTTGCCCGTCTGCTGGTCGACGACCAGGTTGGCGCCGCTCTTGGTCATGGAGTCGATCAGGCGCGATGTCGCGCCTTCCGAGCGCGGGTAGGACGCCCAGAAGCTCTGGCCCGCCCGCGTCTTGACCTCGACGCGCGCGTCCTCGTCCTTGATCGTCGCGGCCGCGATCTGGCGCTGCTGGGCGGCGTTGAGGATCTGGCCCAGCCCGGCCTCGCGGCCGGGGGAGGATGGGCTCAAAGAGCCCAGCAGGATGAAGAAGGCGGTGAAGAGGATCGCCGCCAGGACGCCCATGCCCGCCGCGATCGGCTGGGTTATGAGGTAGTCCAGGAACATGCGAGGGAGCGCGCTGATGCGAGCCCAGACCTCTTCCAGCAAGAACTTGATCCGTCTTGGGTTGATCCGTCTAAGCACCTGCGTTTCCTCCTCTCGCTCTCCCCGCCCTCTTGGCGGGAAGCGGTCTGACGACGATTCGAAGCTCGGTGGGCGGCGCGCCCGTGAAGGGCAGCGACACGCGGCGGCGGCCGGCGCGCATGGCGCGGGCGACGGCGCGGGCCACGGTGGCGCGGCCGCGGGTGGCGGAGATCGCCACGCGGGCGGGCGCGGTCAGGCGGAAGCTGACGACCAGGCGCCGGGCCTCGCGGGTGACCGCCACGCGGTCGAGCAGGCGACGCTGGGGGCGGGGGCGGCGGTTGCCGGGGCGGCGCGTCGCGGGCCGCCGGTCGGGCTCGACCACGTAGATCGTGGGGTCGCCGGGATCGGCGGGCGGGACCGTGGTGGTCGTGGGATTGGAGCGCGGGGTGGAGTTCGGGTCCGGCTGGGGGTTGGCGCCCGTGCCGGAGCCGCTGCCGGAGCCAGAGCCGGAGCCGGAGCCGGAGCCGGAGCCGGAGCCGCCTCCGCAGGGGCTGGGATCGCACGTCACGACGACGGGGTCCGTCACACGGTTGAAGTGCATGACGACGCCCTTGTCGCCGACCGCCCAGATGTCCTCGCGCCCGCCGGCGGCGACGGCGTTGATCGGCGAGTCGGACACCTTGTTCCGAGTCCAGGTGTCGGCCGGGTGGACGCGGCGCCAGACGTAGCCCGCCCCGGCCACCTGTCCGCCGAGGACGTCCACGAGGTCCGCCATCTTCACGTCGGCGAGCTGGAGGCCGTCCGCGCCCAGCGCGGCGGGGTTGACTCGGCTCCACGTCTCGTGGGTCGGCTCCCAGTAGGCGCCCGAGTCGATGGCCAGGGAGTAGTTGTCGTGGATCGCGACGCCGAGCAGATCCTGGGTCGGGGCATCGGGCGTCGCCGGGGCCGGGAGGGACGCGTTCGGGTCGAGAGTGAAGATGCGCGTGGCGGTCGGCTGGTCCGTCGCGTCGGTGACCGCGATTCCCTTGGTGCCCGCGAAGGCGATGCCGTTGACCCTCGCCGGGTTGCGTGACGTCGTGAAGGCCGGCTTGGCGCCGACCGTCCCGGCGCTCAGCGACCAGATGCGCCCCGCGTCGTCGCCGACGTAGCCGGTCGCTCCGGGCAGGATCAGCGAGGTGGGCTTGCCCATCCCCGGCGGATCGGCGGTGGTCGCGCCGGGCGGCGCGTCGACGCGCTGCCACTCGGGCGGCGTCGCGACCGGAGGACTCGTGGGGGCCGCGGCCAGGTGCACGAGCAGCGGCTTGCCGGTGCCGTCGGTCCCGACCGCCCAGGCCTCGCCGCCGGCCGCGGCGACCTTGGAGAGCTCGCCGGCCACCGGAGTCTGCGGCGTCCCCCCGGTCAGCGGGTCGCGCTGCCAGGCGCCGCCGGTCAGGCGGTAGATCACGGCCTCGCCGCTGACGGTGTCCTTGCCGACCGCAATCACGGTCTCACCGTCGCGGGCGACGTCGTTCAGGGTCACGGTCGCGGGGACGCCGGCCTCGGCGTCGTGCCAGCCCAGCCCGGCCTGCGCGCTGGCGGGTGCGAGAAGCGCGGCGCCGAGGGCGGCGGCCGTCAGTGCGATCGCGGACCGGCTCACGGGTTGCCCTTCGCCGCGATCGGCGCTGAGGACTTGTCGGAGAGGAAGTTGCCGCTGCCCAGCACGGTGCGCGCGGGCGGCTGGATGCGGGCCACGACGGGCTGCGCGCCGCGCATGCCCATCACCCATAGGCGTCCGCCCTCGCCCGTGAGCTGGGCGTCGACGACGCGCAGGTCGGCGGGAACGGAGACCGGCTTCCAGCCGTTGCGATCGCCGTCCAGCAGGACCTTGTCGGCGCCGGTATTGACCAGCACCAGCACGTGCAGGCGGTCGCCGAGGTCGCGGTAGCCGCTCATGCGCTCGACCGGGAGGGCCAGCGGCGCCACGTCGGCGGCCTGCCAGGCGCCATCGCCCTTGGCGGTCAGGATCGCTCCGCCGGCCGCGGCCAGGAAAGTGCCGTCCGGCAGGGCCGCCGCCGCGGTGAAGGGCTGCTCGCCGACCAGGTGGGCGGCTTCGGGAACCGCGTGCCAGCCGTGGTCGTCGCGGCGCAGCAGCGTGCCGTGCGCGCCGCCGGCGACCGCGCCGGCCGGGCCGGCGGCCACGGCCTCGAGGTCCTCGGTCGTGTTGGAGGTCTCGTGCGCCCAGCTCTTGCCGTCGGAGCGCTCGATCGCGCCGCCCGTGCCCACGGCGTAGCCCTCGTCGGCCGAGGCGAAGCTCAGGGCCTGCAGGCCCGCGCCGGTGTGGCCGGCGGCGACGCCGGGGACGAGCTTGTCCGGACCGAGCGCCTGACCGAGCTTGACCAGCTCGTCCAGCCGCGAGCCGACGCCACGGGCCTCGGGGGTGCCGTCGATCTCCCAGGCGCCGGCGTCGCGGCGCAGGAGGTCGCCCGCCTCGGTGAGTCCCATGATGCGGTCGGGGCCGGCCCAGGCCACGTCGCGCAGCCCGAAGCCAAAGCCGCCGGCCGGCGTCCAGCGCCCGCTGCCGAAGGCCGCGCCGCCACCGCCGCCGAAGGCCAGCGCGCGGTCGCCGCCCGGTGCGACGGCGACCGCGGCAGGCTTGCCGCGCGCGGTCCACGGGAGGCTCTGCCAGTCGCCCGCTGAGGCGGCGGCGGAGCCCGCGCCGGCGGGGACCACGCGGGCCATCCGGCCCTGGGTGTCGAAGGCCCAGCCCCGGCCCTGGCTCGAGAGCGCCAGCGCGGCGCCCGACGAGTCAGGCGAGCCGGAGGCCTGGCCGACCACCCCAGGCACGGGCCGGAAGGCGTTGGAGCCGGGAGCCAGCAGCTGCGGGCCGCGGGAGGTGGCGATCATGACGCCCGCGGCGGTGATGGAGACGTCGGTCGCCGCGCCGCTGTCGGCGGGGTCCGGCGTGAGGTTCTGGTTGCAGCCGCTGTGAGTGGTCGGCTGGCCAAGCTCGGCCACCGCCACCAGCGCGGCCGGGACCGAGCAGTAGGTCGTCCAGCGCCCGCCCGACAGGTGGGCGGCGAAGGGCTGCTCCGCCGCGGCGCCGGCGGTGTGCGAGTCGACGCGACCGCCGGCCACCCACACGTCGCCGCCCTGGGCCGCGACCGCGTGCAGGCGGACGGTGGCGTCGGCGGGGGCGGGCACCTCGGGGCCGACCGCGGGCCAGTCGCCGCTGCCGCGCTCGAACAGCGACCCGGCGCTGCCGCCGGAACCGACGGCCAGCACGCGCCCGCCGGAGGCGGCCAGATCGCTCAGGGTCGTGCCGGCGGAACCGGCGCTCTCCAGGCTCGAGCTCCCACCGCTCAGGCGGACGACCGTGCCGTGGGCGCCCCCGGCGTAGCCGACCAGGCGGTTGCGCGTGCGGGCGGCGTCGACGGTCTGCAGCTTCGCGCTGGTGACGCGGGACTCCAGGCGCGGCGCGGAGGAGCCGTGCAGCGAGACGACCGCGCCCTTGTCGCCGACGGCGTAGCCCTCGCCACCGGGGACGGCGGCCACGGCGAGCAGTGTCGGGTTGGCCACGCGGCCGCGGGCGTCGCGCGGCGGGCCGACCAGGCGCCAGCGGCCGTCGCGGTGCGCGAGGACGACGTTCTGGCTCCGGGCCCAGCCGCGGGCGGTGCCGTCGACCGTGCCGACGGCGTAGGCCTCGTCGCCGCGCGCGCCGGCGGGGACGGCGAGGTCGGCGATCTGCGCGCCGGCGGCCGTCGCCTCCAGGCGCAGCGGGAAGTCGCGCCGGCCCTGCGCCGTGGCCTTGCCCTTCTCGCTGCGGTACTCGGAATGGGTGATGCCGACGGCGACCGAGCCCGGGCCGCGGCGCTGGAGCAGGCTGGGCTGGGCGATGCCGCCGAGCCGCTGCGAGAGGCGCG
>JAWVFR010000020.1:0-17604 GCA_033855845.1 Solirubrobacteraceae bacterium | reverse complement strand
CGTCCAGGAACCGCAGCACCACCTCGGGCGCGGCTCCGAAGAGCACCGCGTAGCCCAGCAGGCCGCTCCGGCTCTGCGGGGTGATCGAGCTGAGGACCTCGCCCTGCAGCAGGAACGCGCCCACGAGTGCCGCGGCCGCGCCCGCGGGGACTCGCACCAGCGCCTGCCAGAGCGGGAGCGCGACGGGACCGGAGTAAACGGTGAGTCGGATCAGCGCGAACAGGGCCATCAGCAGGCCGCCCAGCGCCCCGGCGGCCTCGATCTGGCCGAGGTCCGCCCCTGGCCCTCCGGCGCACACGCCCTTCGTCGCCTGGCAGATGTAGAGGACGTCCGGGTTGACCGCGTGAGCCACGGCCAGCCCGATCAGCCCTACGGTGACGGCGCCGCTGACGATCAGCAGCCAGTTGCGATAGTTGCGGACGTTCGTGTGGGCCGCATCGGAGGCCGCGTCGATCGCCGACCTGATGACCCGGAGCTGCTCGCGCTGCTCGTCGGTTATCTCGGCCGCCTTGGCCGCCGCGTCGATCTGACCTGTGTACTCGACGAGCCTGCCGTCGCCGGCCAGCGTGGTGGTGAGCGCGGCGCGCATCTCCGGGAGCCGCGCCTTGAGCATTTTGGAGGGCAGGATCGTGACCAGGGCGGCCTCGGCGGCATGGAGTGCGTTCCAGGCGGTCTCCACGTCGGACCCCGACGCCCAGCGCCGCAGCCACGTCGGGCTCAGCAGGCTCGGCCCGTCGGCCGCCTTCTGGTGGGCGACAGCGATCTTCTCCTTCGCGATGTCGTACTCGGTCTGGGCCTCCGGGTCAGGAGGTGCCCCGGACCTCACACGGGCCAGGTCGTCTTCGAGCTCGTGGACCCGGCTTGCGACCTGGGCCCGCCAGGTGACGTCGTCGATTGCGCGCTGTGCCATAAATGCCGCCGGCCTTCACCGGTGGCCAAGCCATCATGCTCTCCTTGTTGTCGCCATGCAAGGCGGCTGTCACGCGGGCAGCACGACCACCGCGCCCGCGAAGCTCGCGTCGGTGATCGGAGCCGTCAGGCCTCCCCCGGTGTTGGTCGGCACGAATTCGCCATGGAAGTTGAAGAGAATCTGCGCAGGCACGCCGTTGATCGTGCAACCCCCACCGGCGGAGACCTGCACGTCCGTGGCTACCCGCGCATAGCTGCCGCCGAGGCTCGGGCAGTACACCGAGCCATCACCGGTGGCTGTGAGAGTCAGATTGCCCGAGCCGCTCGAGCCGCTTTCGCAGCCGGACCCGCCGGACCCGCTGAAGGTCAACGGCCCCGCGTAGCCGCTGATGACGTTGAGGTTCACCGTAGTCAAGGTGAACATGCTGGAGCCGCCCGACAGCGTGAAGGTGGTGGGTGCGCAGGCCTGACCGGCCTGGGGAATCGGCTGGCTGAAGTGCGCGGTCCCGCTTACGGCGCCGCCGCCTACGTTGCTGAGTGCGTTGGCCGCGGCCGGCTGGACCAGCCCGGCGGTGAGAACGCCGACCACTACGGCGGCGACCGCCAGCCGGCCGCGGTGCGGCCGGAAGGTAAGCACGATCTTGGGCTGGGTCATCGAGTGAGATCCTTTCCCCGTTCCTGTGGTTGTCGCCGGCTCAGATGGCGGCCGGCCCTCGCTCAGGGGCCGAGGGCCGGGCCGCCACGAGCCAGCGGTCTAGCCAGGCAGCAATACGTATGCGCCCGCGAACGTGGCGCTCGTGATCGGCTGCGAGGAACCTGCGCCGGTCGTCAACCCGTCCGGCACGAAGTCCCCGTGGAAGGTGAGGCTCACGGGCACGCCGGAGAGGTTGTTGATCGTGCATGTTCCGCCCAGCTGGGCGCTGACGTCCGCGACGAAGCGCGTATAGCCCCCGGTGAGGCTTGGACAGCTCAGGAAGTTGTTCCCGGTCGACGTGGCGGAGAACGTGAGCTGCCCGGCGCCGCCTGCTGCGGTCTCGCAGGGCGAGCTTCCGCTGCCGGTCAGGGTCATCTGGCCGACGAATCCCTTGATGATGGTGTTCACCACAACCGAGGCCTTGGAGTCACCGCTCAGGCTGAAACGCGTCGCCCCGCACGTGGGGCCGGGTGGAATGCCGTAGCCCGCGTCGAATGTGGCGGTGCCATCGACCGTGCCGGCCCCGATGTTGCTACCCGCCGACGCGGCGGTAGGCAGCGCGAGCACAATCAGAGAACACGCAAGGGCGGCTACCGCTGACTTCGAAACCCTGTGGCCGCTCTTGCGGCCCTGCAATGCATGTGCAAGCACGTGAACGTCTCCTTGATCGGTCGTGAGGTCTGGCGGCCCGGTCGCACAGGCCGGACGGAGCAAGCGCCGTCGCAGTGGGGGCGAATCGGCGCCTGCTCCGATTTGTCGGTGTCGGGCCCGGCTAGGCCGGGGCGACTACGAAGGCCCCCTTGAAGTCGGCCGTCGTGATCGGTCCGGCCAGCCCGGGCTGGCTGAGCCCGGACCCGCCGGTCGGGTTGAACTCGCCTCGGAAGATGAACATCGCCGGAACCGGGTTGGAGTTGACCGAGCAGCTTCCGCCCAGGATTGCCTCCACGTCGGGCCCCACGCGCGTGTAGCCCCCGGTGAGACTGGGACAACCGAACGTGCTTCCGTTGGGCCCGTTCGCCGTGGGAACGCTCAGGTTGAGCGAACCGCCGCCACTGCTGGTGCCCTCGCAGTACCCGTGCCCGTTGCCGTTGAGCTGTACCTTGCCCGCGAAGCCGTCGAGAGCGGCACCGATGCCTCCTGTCGAGGCATTGATCACCACGGTCGCCGTGCTGTTGCCGTTGACCAGGGTGAAGTCGACCGCCTTGCACGGAGCGAACACCGGTGGAACCCCGGTGCCGCTGAACGTCACCGACCCGTCGGCCTCGCCGGCGCCGATGTTGTTGGACGTCGCCGCGGCCGACTGCGCCGCGAGCGCCGAGATCGCCAGGGCGAGCAGGAAAGGCACGGCGAATCTCCTGCGGCGGCCCGCCCTTCGGGTGACAGACGTCGTGGGTTTCATAGTGTCTTCCTTTCTTGCTTAGCCGTGTAGGACTGAGATGAGGGATGCGGCGGGCCTGACGACGCCACCCGACCCGGAAAGGGCCGAGGGGGTCAGGCAGCGAGTGCCCTTGTCGCCGGTCTCGCAGATTGAGACGTTCGCGTTCTGCGCGCCATCGGCGCGCACGACGAGCGCCCCGTGGGGCCCGGATGGCTGCTGCAGGGCGCTGCCCCAGTAGTACCACTCGGGTGGACGCTGGCTGGTGTCCCCCACGGGCTGGGGCTGGCCGTTCCAAGGAGTGACCATGTCGTCCCAGCGGACTCGGTAGGTCCGGACGCCCGCGCCGTCCTCACAGGCGATGTCGAAGTACACCCCGTTGAGCGGCCGCAGCCCGTGAGCGTTGTGCTCAGTCGTCTCCACGGGATGACCGCCGCTCCACGAAGTCGGGTTGGTGACCACAGAGCAAGGGTCGGTGCTGCCCACCGCGGGTGGCGCTCCGTTCCACTTCTCCAACGACGCCCACGGCTTGGTGAAGCTGACGGCGCCGCCGTGCGGGCTCTCCGATGTCCCGGGTGCCGGGACGACGAAGGTTGCGATGAAGACGTCACCGTCGGCGGATGCGAACCCAGCGGTCGCGATCAACCCGGCTCCCGTAGCCACGGCAGTGTTGGCGGGCTGGTCGGCCCGGGCCGCCGCGGGCGCCAGAGCCGCAATCACGGCGACGCACGTGAAGACCGTCGGCCAGCGCCTTCCTGGGGGTTTCCTCATCGATGTGCTCCTTCCGCTCATGTTCAGGCTGCCGGCGAGACGACGAATGCGCCGTCCAGCGCCGCGTTGGTAACCGGTGCGGTCAAGCCGCCCGTCCCGTCCGGGACCAGCTGCGCGTCGATCGCGAAGGTGACTGTGTCCGTCGCCCAGCCGTTGATGGCGCACGGGCCCGAGACCACCGCCCGCAAGTGCATCCCGGTGCGCGTGTAGCCCCCGGTCAGCGTTGCGCAGCTGATGGTCGTGGCGGTGGCGCCCAGGCCAGAGGCGGAGAGCGTGAGGGTCCCGCTGCCCGAGGCGCTCGTCTCACAGCCGGAGCCGCCCGAGCCGCTGAAATTGATGAAGCCCACGAACTGGGTGGGCGCGAAGCTGACCACCGCGGCGGCCGACGTCGCGGCGACCGAGAAGCCGGTGGGCGCACACGGCTGCCCGACCGCCGGCAGCGGCGGCGCGTAAGAAGCGTTGCCGGTGAAGGCGCCACCCCCGATGTCGGGGGATCCGGCCACGGAGAAGGACTGCGGCGACGCCTGGGGGCCGCGCTGCCCGCTGGGAAGATCGCTGGCCGCTGCGGTCCAGGTGTAGTTGCCCGGGGGTAGGGGTGCGAAGGGAGTCCCCGAGGAGTCCTGTCCCGAGGAGGCCGGCGAGGTGGCGAAGGTGGCGACGGCCTGGCCACTGGCCGGGCTGGTCACCGTCACCCAGCCGGCGTACGGATCTCCATCGGGATCCGAGGTGCGGACGATGAACAGTTGCGGCCCGTTGGCGCTCAGGCTCGCCCCGGCCGACGGCGCCACCAGGACCGGAGCTCCTGGCGCCGACTGCGCCTCGACCGCCGAGGGGAAGGCGCAAACCGACGCGCAGGCGAGCGCGGTGCCCGCGACCCGCGGACCCGTCCTCCCGCGCCTGCCGGCCAGCCGGCCGGCACCTACGAACGTGCTGCGTCCCATGCCTCTCCCTTTTGAACCTCGGCGCCTGCCGTCCCGCCGACGGCACCGAAGTGCGCCAATCCTGGCGACTACTCAGAGGACGTCAACCAGTCCGCACTACCGAATAGTCCCGAGCGGACGAGGCTCTAGTGCCTCTCGGGGTTCAGCGGGTTCTGGATCTCGAGAAAGGCGGACGCATCCACTCTGGGCGTGGACGGCGACGCTCATGACGTATGGCGTCCAGCCGCATCACATCCGCCCCGTCACTCGATGGCGCGTCCGCGGGGGCAGCCTCCCTCGCCTGCTGGCGGTGCTCTCTCAGCTCGGCGCGATTGTGAACGCCCAGCTTGCGATAGATGGCCCGTATCTGTGCTCTGATCGTGTAGGGGCTGACGTCCAGCAGCTCCGCAATCGAGCTCGGAGCTTCGCCGCACTCGATCAAGCCGAGGACCTCGGCCTCACGCGGCGTCAGCCCAGCCAGCGCGCGCGCGACCCCCACCCCCGGAGCACGCTCGCAGGCGTCGTCACGCGGTTCCATGCGCATTCCGTACCCGGCCAGGACCGTCGCCGCGATCAACAGGTTGCGGGTTACGTTGCGCTCCAGGGCGACCACCGCCCCGCAGCGGACCAGGGCACGGGCCTGTGGACCCGTCAGCGACTCGGCTACCACGACGATTCCCGTGTTCGGATGCTCGAGCGTCAGCCGCCGCAGCCCCACGGCGTCCACGGCCTCCCAGCTGACGATCGCGGCGCGGGGTCGGTGCTCCGCAAGCGCCCGCGCAGCGTTGCGCGCGCGGGCGTTCGCCTGGACCGCTTTGAGCAGCGCCGACTGATTCAGCGCGTTGTAGATGACTCGCCCGAAGAGCGGGTCGAATCCGATCAGCAGGACGACAGGCCGGCTCGAATTCTGGGCCGCAACTGGGGTCTGAGAAGGCTCGCTGCTCATGGCTGCTCTGGGAAAACCATCCGGTAGACGGGTGCTTTGTAACGGCCGTTTCGCCGGTGCCATACCTCGCAAGAACGCCTGACGCTACTTAAAAGTGACGGCGCCTTAGAGGATCAGCCGACGCTCCATGTACCGGATGGCCAGCCGCCACGACACCAGCGCGAACGCCACCAGGAACGCCAGGTGGCCGATGTCCTCCCAGCCGCGGAAGCCGAAGACGGCGTGGCGGACGAGCTCGACGCAGTGGAACAGCGGGTTCACGTTCCCCAGCACCTGGGCCCAGGTGGGCAGGCGGTCGAGGGGGAAGAACGTCCCCGCGACCAGGAACATCGGGGTGAGCAGGCCGCTCTGCCAGTAGGAGAAGCTCTCGATCGCCTTGGCCCGGGCGGCGATGAAGATCCCGAAGGACGCCCAGCCGAACCCGGCGAGACCGGCGATGCCCGGCACCAGGAGCATCCCCCAGCTCGGCTCCAGCCCGAAGATCACCGCCACGAGCATCGGCACGCAGCCGTAGACGCCGGTCCGGGCCGCAATCCACAGCGCCTCCGCGGTCACCAGCTCCTCGGTGTCCACCGGGGCGGCCAGGATCGCGTCGTAGGTGTGCTGGAACTGGTACTTGACGAAGGTCGAGTACATCGCCGGAAAGGCGCCGGAGAACAGCACCGTCGTGGCCACAATGCCCGTCCCCACGAACTGGATGTAGTCGTAGCCGCCCACCGTGCTGACCAGCGAGCCGAACCCGAATCCGAAGGCCAGCAGGTAGATCGTGGGGTCGACCGTGGACGAGAACGTCGACGAGCGCCAGAACGAGGAGAAGTTGACCACCTCGCGCACGAGGACCCCGCGCAGCGCCGCGCGCTCCAGGCGCCCGAGCCGGCGGGCTGCGGTCGCCGCCTCCATTAGGAGATCTCCTCGCCTGTGAGCAGCACGAACACGTCCTCCAGGTTCGTGACCCGGCGCTCGCCGTCCAGGTCGGCCGCGCCGTTGCCGTGGAGGATCGCCACCGACGTGCCGGTGCGCCGGGTGCGCCAGCCGCGCTCGTGGGCCACGACCTCCACCTCGGTCAGCCGCGCCGGCGATCCATAGACCTCGATCGCCTCGGCCCCGGCGTGCTCGCGGATCAGCGCGTCAGGCGCCCCGACGGCGACCGCCTGGCCGTGGGACATGATCGTGACGCTGTCGCAGAGGCGCTCGGCCTCCTCGATGTAGTGCGTGCTCATCAGGATCGAGACGCCGTCCGAGCGTAGCCGGTCGATCAGCGCCCACAGCTCCTGGCGCACCTGCGGGTCCAGGCCGACCGTCGGCTCGTCCAGCAGCACGAGCCGCGGCTGGTGCAGCAGCGCCCGCGCGATCAGCAGCCGGCGGCGCATGCCGCCGCTCAGCTCGTCCACCTTCGACGTCCGGCGCGCGCCCAGGTTGGCCATGCCCAGGGTGCGCTCGATCGCCTCCTGGCGCTCGCCCTTGGGCACGCGGTACAGGTGCGCGAAGACCAGCAGGTTCTGCTCCACGGTCAGCGAGACGTCGAGGTTGTCCAGCTGCGGGACCACACCCATCGCCGCGCGCGCCTGCTTGGAGTCCGCGGGCAGCCGGTGGCCGAGCACCTCCAGCTCGCCGGCGTCGGGGATCACCTGCGCGGTGAGCGCCTTCATCGTCGTGGACTTGCCGGCCCCGTTGGGGCCCAGCAGGCCCACGCACGTCCCGAAGGGGACGTCGAGGTCCAGGCCGTTCACCGCGGTGAGCGACCCGAACCGCTTGACGAACCCGCGCAGCCGGATCGCGGATTCGGGGGAAGCTCCGGACACCCCGACATCATGGCGAGTCGCGAAAATTCTTTTCCCGGAGGGCTAAAGGTCCGTCGGGGACCTGCCGATAAGGGGAGTAGTACCTCTCCTCTTCGCAAGAGCCCGCCTGCCCGGCGGGCTCTTGTCGTTCCGAGCCCTCTAGCGCTGTTGCCGCGATGGCCGCACGAGCACCTCGTTGATCGCGACGTGCGGCGGCTGGCCGACGATGTAGAGGATCGCACGGGCGATGTCGTCGGCGCTCAGGGGCGTTCCGACCTGCTCCTTCATCTTCTCGGCCGCGTCGAGCACCATCGGGTTCGTGTTGTGGTCCAGCAGCTCGGTGGCGACCATCCCCGGCTCCACCACCGACACGCGCACCCCGATGTGCATGGCCTCCTGGCGCAGGCCCTCGGTGAAGCCGTTGACGCCCCACTTGGTGAGGTTGTAGACCGCCGAGCCCAGCGACGCCTGGCGCCCGGCCACCGAGGACACGTTGACGATGTCCCCGCCCCCGGCCTCGCGCATCACCGGCAGGGCCGCGTGGGTGCAGTACAACAGGCCGATCAGGTTGACGTCGATCATCCGGCGCCACTCGTCGAGGTTTGCGTCCTGGACCGGGCCCAGCAGCATCACCCCGGCGTTGTTGACCAGGATGTCCAGCCCGCCCAGCTCGGACTTCGTGCGGTCCACGAAGGCGCGGGCCTCGTCCTCCTGGGACACGTCGGTGGGCACGGCCAGCGCCTTGCCGCCCGCGCTCTCGATGCGCCCGGCCAGGTCGTCCAGCCGGTCCACGCGGCGGCCCGCCAGGGACACGCTGGCGCCGGCCTGCGCAAGGCGCTCCGCCGTCGCCTCGCCGATCCCCGAGGTCGCCCCGGTGACCGCCGCGACCTTGCCCGAGAGGTCGAAGTCCATCGTGGGGCGAGCCTACTGCAACTTCGCGTTCAGGCCGCGCGAACCGGAAGGACTCGCGCATATGATCACGACGCGCCTGGGAGGGCGGCGGACACACCAATGGACACTGCGCGTCGCGGCAACTACGACTCCGGACAAGACTTCGTACTCGAGTACGGAGAGCTTCGCTTCACCTTCAACGAGCGCGACTTCGGGGAGCGCTGCGAGCAGTCGGCGCTGAAGCTGGGATTCGTCGACGGCCGGCTCAACGAGCCCGAGATGGAGGACCTGGTCAACCTCGTGGTCAACGGCGAGGTCCACGACCCCGCGTCCGCACTGGGCGAGCACGTCAACGACTGCTGGCCCGACCTCGTGGGCCCCGCCGAGCGCTCGCTGGTGCACTGGCTGCGCCGGCTGGTCTTCCGCAGCGCCTGGCTGGACCAGCGCGTCAAGGAGGGCGAGCTGGACGTGGCCTACGACTCCCGGACGCTCACCTTCGCCTACGTCCAGCCGGACCGCGACGGCGAGGCCATCGAGCTCGCGCCCGAGCCCTCGTGGGACCGCGTGGCCTACGTGCCGCGCGCCGCCTAGCGCGTCAGCCGGGCGAAGATCGCGAGCGCCGCCCGCTGGTGGGCGGGGACGTAGTGGAACCCGCCGTGCGACTGGCTCGGGTCCACGATGAGGCTCTCGATGACGCCCCCGCGCTGGCGGATCAGGCCCTGCGTACGGCGCATCGCCGGGCAGCCGGTGACCTGCGGCATCGGATCGCGCCCGCCGCAGAACAGGACCCAGTGCGACCCGGCCAGCGGCTTCGGCCCCCAGCCGCCGCCGAACACCTCGCGGTACAGCGGCAGGTCCGTCCGCGCCCCGCCGGCGTCCCCGATCGACAGGGCGAAGAACTTCGACGCGCGGCGGTCCAGCGCCGTCACCGCGTACACGCGACCGGCCGCGCTGGAGTACCCGTGCACCAGCGCCTTTCCGGGCGCCACGCCGGCGCGCCGCAGCAGGATCCGCGCCTGGGAGTACATCTGCGTGGGCGAGTAGGAGTCCTTGCTGGCCGGGCCCAGGCGCCAGTTGACCGAGATCAGCGTGTAGCCCGCGCGCTTGGCCTCGGTCCGGAACTGCGAGAAGCCGTCGAACGCGGTGCTCTTGTAGCCGTGGAAGGTCACTATCGCGCGGCCGCCCCGCGCCGCGGCGGGCGCCATCACGTAGAAGGAGCGGCCGTCCGGCGTGAGGTCGATCTTGGCTCCGGCCGCACGGGCCTCGCGGTAGGCGCGACCGCCTCCCTTCACGCGGGCGCGCGCGAGGACCGGGTTCTCGGCGGACGAGCCGGCGACCGCGTTGCCGCCGCCCGCGGGCGCCGCCGTGCGCGATCGGTCGGGCGAGGAGCCCCCGCCCGCGGCCAGCGCGACCCCGCCCGCGCCCGCGGCCACGGCGGCCAGGGACAGCCCGATGGCGGCGCGGCGCGTCACGCCTGCGCCTGCGCCTGCGCCCGGGGGCGGGCGAGGCGAGAGGAGACGACCTTCATCAGCGGGCGCTCGACGAGGAACCAGCTCGCGGTTCCCGCCGCCAGCGCCAGCGGGGTGACGATGGCGGCCAGGACGAACGCGCCCGGTTTGTCGGGCGACATGGCCCGGACGAACACGATCAGCGGCACGTGCCAGAGGTAGAAGCCGTAGGAGATGACCCCGAGCGCCGCGAGCCAGCGCGCCCGCAGCCAGCCGGTGGACATCCCCTGCCCCGCGACCACGGCGGCGATCAGCAGCGCGAAGCCCACGCCCGCCGGGATGTCGCGCAGCGCGACCAGCAGCTTGTCGTACTTCAGGCCGGGCGACAGGACGTGCCAGACGGAGTTCCCGACCACCAGGGCCACGCCGCCCAGGGTGGTCATCCAGGTCGCGCGCGTGGACAGCCGCAGCGGACGCCCGGACTGGCGGCGCGCCTCCAGCAGCAGCGCCAGCAGCATCCCGGCCGCGAAGTAGGGCAGGTAGGCGGGCAGCGCCTTGTTCGCCGGCTGCTGCCAGTGCAGGACGCGACCGAGCACGTTCCAGACCACGCCCACGCCGATCATCCCCAGCAGCAGGAATGCTTGGGGACGCCAACGGCCCTTGGCCAGGTGGTAGGCGAACATGCCCAGCACCGGGAGCAGCGCGTAGAAGGCGACCTCGAGGCACAGGGTCCAGGTCACCGGGTTCAGGCTCATGATCGTGTGCGACGAGTAGTTCTGCGCGAAGAACACGAACAGCGGCAGGCCGTTCTCGGGCGGCAGCCGCACCCCGGGACGGCTCGCGATGCCCTCCAGCAGGATGATCGCGCCTAGCAGGGACACGTAGTAGGCGGGCAGGATGCGCGCGGCGCGCCGGGCGAAGTACTTGGTCGTCGAGACCTCTCCATCCTGGCGCGACGCCGCCCGCACGAACGCGCCGTAGAGCAGGTAGCCCGACAGGACGAAGAAGCAGATCAGGCCGATGCGGAACTCGTTGAAGACGTCCGCCACCAGCCGCGGCGACGTGTACTTCGCGCCGTAGAGCCAGATGTGGAAACCAAAGACGCCGAGCGCGGCGAGCCCGCGTACGCCGTCCAGGCCGACGTTGCGCTGGAGGCTGCGAGACGGGGCGGAGATGGGACTGGCCGACACCTGGCCGACACTGTACGGAACCCGGGGGCGTCCGCCCAGCCCCGGTGTCAACCGCCCAGCGTCTCCGCCCGGGCGCGCGCGATCGCCTCGACGCCCTGCTCGCCCACCAGCAGCTCGGCCTTCATCGTCCCGGAGGACGCGAGGTCCAGCGCCGGGAAGGTCCGGGCGGCCGCCAGAGCCGGGTGCAGCACGATCGTCGTCGTCTCCCCGCCCACGGGCTGGGTTGCGGTGGCGATCACGGTCAGCGAGCCGCCGTCGACCAGGTTGCGAGCGGCGGCCAGCGCGCGGCGGGCCGCGGCGGGCGACAGGCCGTCCAGACCGTCGATCAGCACCACGGCGTCGCCGCCGCGCGCCGCGAGGCGCCGCGCCTGCTCGACCGCCTGCTCCACGGCCTGGGCCTGGGAGTCGCCGGAGCCGGCCATGGTCACGGACGCGGTGGGAGCGACGGGGCCGCTCTCCCACTCCGGAACCTCCTCGGGGCGCACGCCCGCGAGGACGACTGTGACGGTCAGCCCGCCCACCGTCGACAGGGCGCCGGCCAGGCGCCGCAGGGCCTCGGTCTTGCCGGCGCGAGCGCCGCCGGCGATCGTGACCCGCGAGCCCTTGCCGAACGGCGTGAGCCACGCGATGGCCTGCAGCGTCGGGTCGTCGCCGGGCAGCTCGATGCGCTCGGTGGGGAAGGAGGACGGCAGGTCGTCGTAGCGAGTGCCCTCGGCCACCTCGTCGGCCGGGCGGCCGTTGATGGTGTCCACGCGGACCAGCGAGGGAAAGCGCTCGGAGCGCCGGGGACGGCGGACCGGGCCGGACACCACGTCGCCGCCCACCAGCTCGCAGCGGCGCACCTGGGCGGCGGACACGTAGACGTCGTCGTCGGAGGGCTCGGGCGGCGAGACGCGGACGAAGCCCGAACCGTTGCCCAGGAGCTCGATCGTCCCCTCGGCCACGCGCTCCTCCTCGTCCTCCGGGGCCTCGCGCTCGCGAGGCTCGGAGTCGCCGGAGTCCTCGTCGCGGTCGCGCCCGCGACCGCGGCCCCCTCCCCCGCCGCCACCGCGGCCGCGACCGCCGCGGCTGCGCCGGGAGCGGGCCGGACGCTCGCCGGCGTCCTCATCGGTGGCGCCGGACTCCTCCGGCGCGTCGTCCTCCTCGTCGGAGGCCGCGCGGGCGCGGCGGCGGCGCGGCGGGGCCTCGTCGTCAGCGTCGCGCGAGGCGGCGCCGCGGCGCGAGCGGCTGCGCCGGGGACGGGCGGGCTCCTCGTCGGAGTCGTCACCGCCGGCGGCGGGCGCCTCCTCCCCGCCCTGGCGGGCGAGGATGGCGTCGATCAGGTCGGCCTTGCGCAGGCGGCGGAAGCTGTCGAGGCCCAGCTCGGAGGCGATCGCGTGCAGATCGGCGAGCGGGCTGGACTCCAGAGCGGAGCGGTCGAGCACGGACATGCGTGTTCCCTTCGTTCGTGATTCGGTCGGTGGGCGACCGTTCGCGTTGTCGTCAGCGAACGGCGACCGTCACGGGGAAGCGTACCTGGCGGGGCGGTCAGGCGGGTGCGCGCGTGCCGTCTACCAGCGCGCGCAGCCAGTCCGCGAACTCGGGCCGCGACTGCCAGTCCTGCGTGAACTTGGCGATGCCCTCGGTGGTCAGCGGGTGGGCCAGCATCTGCTTGAGCACCTTGGCCGGCAGCGTCGCGACCTCGCAGCCGAGCTTGGCCGCGGTGACCACGTGCTCGGGATGGCGGATCGACGCCGCCAGCACCTGTGCGCGCCCGCCCGCCGGGCGCAGCGCGTCCACGATGCCGGCCACGACCTCGGCCGAGTCGACCGAGATGTCGTCCAAGCGGCCCATGAAGCAGGAGATGTAGGTGGCGCCGGCCTCGGCGGAGAGGATCGCCTGCGTGGGCGAGAAGACGAGGGTCATGTTGACCGGGATGCCGTCGTCGGAGAGCTCGCGGGTGGCCTGGAGGCCGGCGGCGCCGAAGGGGACCTTGACCGTGACGTGCTCGTGCAGGGTGCGCAGCGCGCGGCCCTCGGCCACCATCTCGCGCGGGTCGTCGGAGACCACCTCGGCGGACACCGGGCCGTCGACCAGCTCGCAGATCCGCCGGATCGCCTCGCCCGGGTCGCCTTCCGCCTTGGCCAGTAGGGACGGGTTCGTGGTCGCGCCGGAGAGCACTCCCCAGGCCGCGATCTCCTCCACCTCGGCGACGGATCCTGTGTCGATGAACAGCCTCATGCCGGTCCTTTCCTAGCTCTGCTTCGAGTTTGCCCGCCCAACCGGACGCTACTCCTCGCGTCTCAGGTGCTCGTCCAGGCGCAGGCCGTCGTCCACGTTTGCGTCCCCGCGCAGGGCGCCTCTTACCGCCAGGAAGTCGCGCGTGGCCGCGACGTCGTGCACGCGCAGCACGTGGGCGCCGGCGTCGGCGGCGAAGCCCGCGGCGGCCAGCGTCCCCGCGCCGCGCGCCCGCGGCGCGCGGCCGGTCAGCGCGCCGACGAAGTCCTTGCGCGAGATCGCCGCCAGGACCGGGCGCTCCAGCGCGTGCAGCGCGTCCAGGCCCCGCAGGGCGGCCACGGTCTGCGCCGGGCTCTTGCCGAAGTCCGGGCCCGGGTCCAGCAGGAGCGACTCGAAGGGCACGCCACGGGAGACGGCCAGCTCGATGCGGCCGGCCAGGAACGCTCGGACCTCCCGCGCCACGTCCTCGTATGGGTGGTCGAGCACCTTCTGCTTGGGGGCGCCCACGGTGTGCATGAGCACGAGCGCGGCGCCCGTCCGCGCGCACACGTCCGCCAGCTCGGGGTCGCGCAGGCCGCTGGTGTCGTTGACGATCGCGGCGCCCGCGGCGATGGCGGCCTCGGCCACCGCCGGCTTGTAGGTGTCGATCGAAACGGCGATGCCGCGCGAGGCCCACGTCTCGACCGCCGGCACCACGCGCTCGATCTCCTCGGACGCATCGACCGCCGGACGGTCGGTGCGCGCCGACTCCCCGCCCACGTCGACGACGTCGGCGCCCGCCGGGTCGTCGCCGTCGCCGGAGAAGGAGTCCGGCGAGGCGTTGACGATGCCCATCAGCCACGGCCGGCCGCCGAGCTGGAGAGTACGGCCCCTGGCGAGGAGCTCTCGCGGCGGGGCGTTCACGGCCGCTGCGGACATGCCCGCGGCCGGCCGGCGTCGGGGGCGGCGGGCCTCACTCCGGCAGGATGCCCTCGGCCTCGGCGTTGGCGCGGAAGCGCCGCGCCTCCTCGGCCGCCCAGGCGTCGTCGCGTCCCAGCTCGGCGGCCAGCGCGGCGGCCACGCGCTCGGGGATCTGGCCGCCGGGGTCGCACACGTCGCGCGCCGCCAACAGCCCCAGCCGGGTGCGGCGCAGCAGCACGTCGGCCACCCCGCGCGCCTGCTCGCGCCGCGCGGCGAACACGGCCTCGGCCAGCAGGTCGGGCAGCCCCTCCACGATCGGCTGCGCCAGCTCGCCGCGCTCGGCGGCCACGGCCAGGACGTCGTGGGCCGCGTGGCCGTAGCGTCCGGCCAGCGCGCGGTAGGAGTCCTCCGGCACGCCCTCCACGCGCGGCAGCGAGTCCACGCCCACGGAGGCCCCCAGAGGGATCTCGTGCGTGCGGCACGGCGCGTCGCGCGACTCGCGCTCCACCAGGCGGTCCACCGTCATCTTGGCCATGCGCCGCCAGGTGGTCAGCTTGCCGCCGGTGATGGTGATCATCCCGCTGGAGGTCTCGTACAGCTCGGCCTTGCGGGAGATGTCGACGGACTTCTTGGGGTCGCCGGTGGAGATCAGCGGGCGCACGCCGGCGTAGGCGCCGCTGATGTCGCCGCGCGCGATGGAGGTCCCGAAGTAGTCGTTGACGGCCGACAGCAGGTAGTCGACGTCCTCCTCCGCCGGGCGCACGTGGTCGATCGAGCCCTCGTAGTCCTTGTCGGTGGTGCCGACCAGCACGCGGCCCAGCCACGGCAGCACGAAGATCGTGCGCCCCTTGCCGGCGGGGACGATCGCGCCCGCGCCTTCCAGCGGCAGCACCTCGGGAGGCAGCGTCAGGTGGGTCCCGCGGCTGGGGCGGATCGTGGGGACCTCGGCCTCGTCGTGCAGCTCCTCGGGGCGCAGCCGATCGGCCCACACGCCCGTCGCGTTGACCACGTTGGCGGCGCGGACCGCGAACTCCTCCCCCGTCGCTCCGTCGCGGACGTTCACCCCGGCCGCCCGTCCGCCCTCCTCCACCAGGCCGGTCACCTCCAGCCAGTTGGCGCACACGGCGCCGAAGCGCTCGGCCTCGCCGAGCACGGTGAGGACGAGGCGGCTGTCGTCGGTCTGGCAGTCGTAGAACAGGTAGCCGGCGGTCGGCTCGCGCGGGGCCAGGGCGGGGATCAGCCGGGCGACCTCGTCGCCGTCGATGGTGCGGTGGCGGTCGGGGCTCCAGTCGGTCTCGCCGTCGGCGTTGGCGTCGCGCTTGCGCCGGCGCAGCGACTCGCGCGACATCACGTCGTACATGTTCAGGCCCACCCCGAGCAGGCGGTCGGGGCGCTGGCCCTCGAACGCGGCCACCACCAGCGGGAGCGGACGCACGAGGTGCGGCGCCAGCGACGCCATCAGCTGGCGCTCCAGCAGCGCCTCGCGCACCAGGCCCACGTCGAACTGCTGCAGGTAGCGCAGCCCGCCGTGCACCAGCTTGCTCGAGCGGCTCGAGGTCCCGGAGGCGAAGTCCGCCTTCTCCACCAGCGCGACCGAGTACCCGCGGCTGGCCGCGTCCAGGGCCACGCCGGCGCCGGTGATCCCGCCGCCCACCACCACGACGTCGAACGGGTCCGCGCGCAGGGCGGCGATGGCGTCCGCGCGCGCGATCACGGCAGCCAGCTCACGAAGTCCGCGGGCGGATCGCGGGGCGGCGGCTCCTTGCCCTGGCGCGGCTCGCCCAGGTGGATCAGGCCCACGAAGCGCTCGTCGCCGGTGAGGCCCACCGCGGCCCGGCCCTCCGGGGTGCGCAGGACCGCGGGCGTGCGCCAGTAGCCGGCCAGCCCGCGCGCGTGCGCGGCCAGCAGGACAATGTAGGTGGCCACTCCCGCAGCGTGCAGATCCTCCTCGTCCTGGTCGGGATCGCCGGTCAGGACGGCGCTGGAGACGACCAGCGTGGGGGCGCGATCGAGCTTGGCGGCGGCCTCGGGGCCGGCCGCTGCCTTGAGGCGCTCGCGGGTCTCCGGGCCGACCACGCGAAAGCGCCACGGCTGCGTCACGTGGTGGTTGGGGGCCCAGCGGGCCAGCTCCAGCAGCTCCTCCAGCGCCTCGGCGGGAACGGGGTCCTGCCCGAACGCCTTCAGGGTCCGGCGGGTGCGAATGGCCTCCTCGACGTCCACCCGTGCAGCCTACGCAAGGGCGGAGAGCGGCGAGAGGGGCCTACGCGAGCGCCGGAAGGCGCTCCGGGGCCGGCTCGTCCGCGGGCGCGGCCCGGCCCAGCAGGTGGAAGGCCATGCGGGTGGCCAGCATCATGATCGTGATCTGGGGGTTGACTCCCAGGGCGCCCGGGATGGCGCTCGCGTCGGCGACGTACAGGCCCTGGGTGCCGTGCACGCGCCCGTCGGGGTCCAGTACGGAGGTCCGCGGGTCCGGGCCCATCGCCGCCGTGCCGAGCGGATGGAAGGCCATCAGCTGCAGGTCGCGGGCGCGGACCCGCGCCTCGCGCAGCGGCGTGGAGTCGCCGTCGCGCAGCGGCGGGAGGCCGCGGATCGGGATCATCACCTCGCGCGCGCCGGCCGCCCAGTACAGCTCGGCCAGGCGCTCCAGCGCGCGCTTGAAGCGGGCGGTGTCCGCCGCGTCCAGGTCGTAGCGGATCCGCGGCGCGCCGGCCACGGCGCGGACCTCGCCGCGCGAGGAGTCCGCGACCATCACGCCGAAGGTCGAGAGGCGCCGGTAGCGCAGCATGCGGTCGCGATGCTCGGGGCCGCGGCCCGGCATGGCCATCGCGACGTAGTCGGGCGGCCCGGCGGTCCCCTCGAGCATGAATCCCTCGGAGGCGAACTCGTCCACGTACAGGCTCTGCGGGACGCCGCTCCAGGACTCCACGTCCTCGTCCATGAACGCCTGCACGCCGGTGCACGGGTGGATGGCCAGGCCGCGGCCGAGGCGGCCGGAGGCGTTCTGGATGGCCTGGCGGCGCAGGAGGACCGGGGTGTGGATCGCCCCGCAGGCCACGATCACTGTCTCGCACTCCACGTGCAGCGTGCCGCCGCCCTGGGTGGCGGCACGGACGCCGCGCGCCGCCCCGTCCCGGATTTCGATGCGCTCGGCTCGCGCGCCCGTGTAGGTGGTGGCGCCGGCCTCCCAGGCGGCGGGGACGTATGTGATCCCCACGTGCTGCTTGGCCCCGCTGGGGCAGCCGTACGCGCACACGCCCGAGCCCACGCAGCCGCGGACGTTGCGGTACAGGTAGTCGGCGGACCAGCCGAGGGCCCGCGCCCCCCGGGCCACGACCTCGGCGTTGCCGCCCGCCAGCGCGGGCGGGACCTGCGAGACGTTGAGGATGCGCTCGACGCGGCGGAAGAAGGGCTCCAGCTCGGACTCCTGCATGTCGTGCAGGCCCAGCTCCTCGCGCCAGCGGCGCAGTTGGTGGGGCGGCGTGCGGAAGCAGGTCCCGGAGTTGACGATGGTGGTGCCGCCGACGGCGCGCCCCAGCGGCAGGACGATCGGCGGATTGCCCAG
>JAWVFR010000019.1:0-10476 GCA_033855845.1 Solirubrobacteraceae bacterium | reverse complement strand
CCCTGGTGGTCGGGCGAGCCGCAGCGCTCGGCGATCTCCCCCGCCTCCGCCACCGTCACGGGCGCGCCCCGCAGCCAGTCCTCGCGCGCCAGCTTCGCCACCGCCCACACGCGCTCCACGGCCCGCGGACCACGCAGGGCCTCGCGAACCGGGTTGACGCCGTAGACGATCACTCCCAGACGGGGCGGGGCACGAGTTCCGCGCCATCTGGCGTGTCCCGAATGTCCCACCCCCGTTGGAATATTTCGTCGCGAAGCCGGTCCGCTTCGTCGTAGTCCCGCCTCGAACGGGCATCCTCACGACGCTCGAGGAGAGCGGTGGCCTCCGGGTCGGCAGCCGTTGCATCGCCGACGGCGCCTGCCGGAGTGAGGTTCTCGAGGCCGAGCACCTGAAGCATCTCCTTGAGATCGGCGTTGCCGACCTCCTCGCGGCGGTTGGCCTCGCGTATCCAGTCGAACAGGGTCGCCAGGGCCTTGGGTGTGTTGAAGTCGTTGGCAAGAGCGGCGAAGAAGCTCTCCTTCAGCGGCGCCATGTCCGCCGGCGACGGGCCATCCGTGGTGTCTCCGAGGGTGTTCTCGATGCGAGCGACCCGACGCCCCGCGTCTTGCAGGAGCTCCTCGGAGAACGCGAGCGGCTGGCGGTAGTGGCCGCCCAGGAAGTACATGAGCAGCGCGTCGCGGCCGAACTGCTCCAGCGCCACGTGCAGCAGGCGGATGTTGCCCACCGACTTGGCCATCTTCTCGGTGCCCATCTGCACCATCCCGTTGTGCATCCACAGGCGAGCCAGCGGCTCCCCGCGGGCGGCCCGCGTCTGGGCGGCCTCGTTCTCGTGGTGGGGGAACACGAGGTCCGACCCGCCGCCGTGGATCTCGAACCCCACGCCGAGCAGCCCCTCGGCCATCGCGGAGCACTCGATGTGCCATCCCGGCCGCCCGCGCCCCCAGGGCGCGTCCCAGGCCGTGTCCTCACCCTCCTTGTGCGCCTTCCACAGGGCGAAGTCCAGGGGGTCCTCCTTGCGCAGCGCGCCCTCCACCCCCTCCCCCTGGTCCATCTGCTCCACGTCGCGGTGCGAGAGCTCCCCGTAGCGGTCGTAGGAGCGCACGCGGAAGTAGACGTCGCCCTCCACCGCGTAGGCGTGGCCCGACTCGATCAGGTCCCCGATCAGGCCCACGATCGGGCCGATCGTCTCCGAGGCCAGCGGCTCGTGGTCCGGGCGGCCCAGGCCCAGCCCGTCCGTGTCGGCGACGTAGGCGGCGGTCATCTCGCGGGCCAGGTCGGCGCTGGGCACCCCGGCCTCGGCCGCCGCCGTGTAGATCTTGTCGTTGACGTCGGTGACGTTGATCACGAGCGTCGTCTCCAGGCCCTCGTGCTCCAGGAAGCGCCGCAGGACCGAGAAGACCACGTAGGGACGGGCGTTGCCCACGTGGATGCGCCCGTAGACGGTGGGCCCGCAGGCGTATACGCCCACCTTCCCGGCCTCGCGGGGCTCCAGCGGGAGCCGTTGCCCGGAGAGCGTGTCGTGCAGGGAGATCTGGCGCACCGCGGAGCACCCTACCCGCAAATAGCGGCGATTCAGGGGTCCCGGCGCCGCCCGGATGTATACGCTGCGGCGCACTTGTCAGGGATGACCCCACAGGCGCGCCGCCTGGCCCTGGTGGAGGCGGCGTTTCATTCGCTCCCGGATCGCTACCTCGGGGCCGAGCCCGGCTTCGACGCGACGTTCCACATCCGCCTGGCCGACGTCGGCCACACGTGGGAGGTGCGGGCCACGCCCCACGGTGCTCGGGTCCGCCGGGGCGGCACCCGCCGCGAGCCCGACGTCACCATCTCCACCGACGCCGCCACCTGGCTGCGGCTGCGCGCGGGGGACCTGTCGGGGATCGAGGCCTTCTCCCAGCGCCGCCTGTCGGCCCGCGGGAACCTGGACCTGGCGGTCGCCTTCGAGGGGCTGTTCCGCCTGCCCAACGGCCGCGAGCCGCTGCAGCGGGTCCACGACGTCCGGGTGGGGCGCCAGCGCATCTCCACCCTGACCATGGGCGAGGGTCGCGATGTCCTGCTCATCCACGGGCTCGGCGCGACCAAGGCCACCTTCTTCGAGGCCGCGGCGCTGTTGAGCCGCCGCTACCGGATCCACGCCATCGACCTGCCGGGGTTCGGCTCCTCCAGCAAGCCGGTCACCGCTCCCTACACGGCCCAGTGGTTCGCCGAGCACACGCTGGGAGCGATGGACGAGCTGGGGATCGAGCGCGCCCACGTCGTGGGCAACTCGCTCGGCGGCCGGGTGGCCATCGAGCTCGGCCTGCGCGCGCCAGAGCGCGTCGCCGGCCTGGGCCTCCTCTGTCCCGCCGTGGCCTTCGTGAAGCGCAGCCTGCACCCGGTCGTGCGCCTGCTGCGTCCCGAGCTGGGCCTGCTGCCCCATCGCTTCGCCCGCGGCACCGTGCAGCGCCAGCTGCTGGACCTGTTCGCCGACCCGGCCGCCCTGGACCCCAGCGTGGCCGACATCGTGGTCGACGAGTTCCAGCGCATCTACGGCTCGGCCGGCGCGCGCCTGGCCTTCCTGTCGGCGGCCCGCAATGTCTACCTGGACAAGCCCTTCGGCCGCGACGGGTTCTATCCTCGCCTCGGCGAGCTCACCCGCCCGGCCCTGTTTGTGTGGACCTCGCACGACCGGCTCATCCCGGCCGGCTTCTCGCGCCACGTGTCCGAGTGGCTGCCGGACGCCGAGCAGATCGTCATCGACGCCTGCGGCCACGCTCCGCAGGTCGAGCGCCCCGAGCAGACCACCGGCCTGCTCCAGCGCTTCTTCGCCCGCGTGGAGGCGCTCGACGCGCCCGCCCGCGGCGCCCGCCGGCGCGCAGCCGCTTAGACTGGCTCGTATGACCGAAGCGGGGATCGCGGACCGCGCGGCCACCAACGGCCACGCGCGCGAGGAGTCCGACCAGCCGAGCTTCGCCGGCCGCGTGCTGGGCGGCCTGGCCAAGCAGGTCCAGAGCCGGATCCCCACGGCCGACCTCGATGAGCGCGACCCCGACTACATCCGCGACACCCTGCCGCGCCTGTGGCTGCTGTCGTCGCTGTACTTCCGCGGGGAGGTGCGGGGGCTGGGGAACATCCCGGAGGAGGGCGGCGTGCTGCTGGTGGGCAACCACTCGGGCGGCAACCTGACCCCCGACACGACGGTCTTCAGCCTCGCCTTCAACGCCTACTTCGGGGTCGAGCGCGCCTTCTACCAGCTGGCCCACAACCTCGTGCTGTCCATGCCCGGCCTGGGGATGCTGCGCAAGTACGGCACGGTGGCCGCCTCGCCCGCCAACGCCCGCAAGGCGCTGGAGTCCGGGGCGGCGCTGCTGGTCTACCCGGGCGGCGACCACGAGGTCCACCGGCCCAGCTGGCAGGGCAACCGCGTGGACTTCGACGGGCGCAAGGGCTTCATCCGCCTGGCCCTGGAGCACGACGTGCCGATCGTCCCGCTCGTCTCGGTGGGAGGCCAGGAGACGGCCCTCTTCCTCTCCCAGGGCAAGGGCATCGCCAAGGCCCTGGGCCTGGACCGGGCGCTGCGCCTGAAGGTGCTGCCCATCTCCATCGCGATCCCCTGGGGCCTGAACGTGGGCGACTTCATGGGCCACATCCCGCTCCCGGCCAAGATCACGGTCGAGGCGCTGCCGCCGATCCACCTGCGCGAGGAGTTCGGGCCCGACCCGGACCTCGAGGAGGTCTACGACCACGTCATGCGCCTGATGCAGGAGACCCTCGACGGCCTGGCCTCCGAGCGGCGCTTCCCGGTGCTGGGATGAGGATCCTCGCCCCCATCGAGATCTCAGCGCCGCCCGAGGCCGTCTGGGAGTGGGTGGCCGACCCCGCCCGGGCCCTGCACTTCTTCTCCGGGGTCACCCGCTGGGAGGTGGTCGGCGACCAGCCCACGGGCAAGGGCGCGCGCTACCGCATGCTGCTGCGGGTCGGATCGGCCGAGGTCGGCGGCCTGATCGAGGTCATCGAGTTCGACGAGAACCGCGACATGGCCTGGACCTCCGTCACCGGCCTGGACCAGCGCGGGCGCTGGCGCCTGCGCCGCCGCCCGGGCGGGCGCACGCACGTGGAGCTGCGCCTGTCCTACGGCGTGGCCGGCGCCGGGCTGTTCGGCTGGCTGTCCGAGCGGATCGCCGCGCCCACCGTCCGCGGCCACCTCCAGCGCACGGTCCGCCAGCTCAAGCGCCAGGTCGAGCAGGAACAGACCCGCCGCCGCGCAGCGGAACGCCGACAGTCCCGGACGAGCGCCTGACGGCGTCCTCGGGGGAGGGCCGTGCGGAGCACTGTCCCTCCCCTGCGTCCTGGTCAGCCACTCGCCGGACCTCGTCGGTCAGGTCCGCTCCAACGTGGCGACCGCGAGGGCGGAGGCCCCTTCGCCGCGGCCCACGAAGCCCATGCCCTCGCCGCGCGTCGCCTTCACGTTGACGTGCGGCAGGGCCAGGCCCAGGACCGCGGACAGGTTGCCGCGGATCTCATCGCGGTGGGGCCCGAGCTTCGGGGCCTCCAGCACGACGGTGACGTCGACGTGGCGGATCGCGCAGCCCTCCGCCGCCACCTGGGCCACGACCGTTCGCAGCAGCTCCAGCGAGTCGGCGTCGCGCCAGCGCTCGTCGGTGTCGGGGAACTGCTGCCCGATGTCCCCCAGGCCGGCGGCGCCGAGCAGGGCGTCGATCACCGCGTGGGTGAGGACGTCCGCGTCCGACCAGCCCTCCAGCCCCGCCTCGTGCTCGACCTCCACGCCGCCCAGCACCAGCCGCCGCCCGGCAGCGAAGCGGTGCACGTCGTAGCCGATCCCCGTGGAAATAGTCACCCTGCGCCTCCATCCGGACGGCGCTCTTGATGCCGACGCCGGGCATCCTGCCCGTCGTGACCGCTCCGCTTCGCTTCGCTCATCCGATCGGCTCCAGGCGCCGCTGGCGGCGCTCGAACACGGCGAGCTCGGTCACGCCCAGCTCCCCCAGCATCTCCAGCGCGCGGTCGTATTCGTGGCCGACGTCCTCGGGGACGTGCGCGTCGCTGCTCAGCGCGACCGGACAGCCGCACTCCAGGCACCAGCTCAGGAAGACGGGGTCGGGATAGATCTCCCCCACCGGCTTGCGCAGCCCGGCGGTGGACACCTCGATCGCGACCCTGGTGTCCGCGATCCCTTCCATCGCCAGCTCGTAGAAGCGCCGCAGGTCGCCCTCGGGCCGCGGGCTGTCGCCACCCCACACCTTGACCAGGTCGGGATGGGCCAGGACGTCGTACATCCCCGACGCGGCGGCGTGCCCCAGCGTCGTGAAGTAACGCCGCCACACGTCGTCGGGATCGCGCGCGGTGCGCCAGACGTCCCACTCGCGGTCGTCCACGGTCTCGTCGCGCAGGAAGTGCACGGAGCCCACCACGTAGTCCCACTCGTGGGCGTCCAGCAGGCTCGCCATGCGGTCCTCGCGGCCCGAGACCCAGTCGGCCTCGATGCCCAGGCGCAGGTCGGTCCGCTCGCGCACGAAGGCCACGTACTCGTCCAGGTCGTCCACAGCGTTGCGGACCCACCACTCGTGCTCCCAGACGTCCAGCGCCTGGCGGAACCGGTGCACGTGCTCGGAGACTCCCAGCTCCTCGATGCCCCGCTCCGCCGCGGCCTCCCGGTAGCGCTCGGCGTTCGCGGCCGTGAAGTAGCGCTCGGCCGGAGTTCCCGGGTCGTCGGGGCGCAGGTGGACGTGGTAGTCAGTCAGCACCGAGCAGCTCCTCGGCCAGCCGCAGGTCCCGCGGAGTCGTGATCTTGAAGTTCTCCGGCGGGGCGGCCACCACGCGCACCCGGCCGCCGGCTCGCTCCACCAGCCAGGCGTCGTCGGTGGCCTGGGCGAGGACGTCGTGCGAGACGTCCAGCGCCTCCTCCAGCGCCTCGCGGCGGAAGGCCTGCGGGGTCTGGACCGCCCACAGCTGCGAGCGGTCCAGCGTCTCCAGCACCTCGCCGTCGCGTACCCGCTTGACCGTGTCGGTCACCGGCGCGGCGGCCACCACCCCGTCCGCCCCGCTGTCCTGCAGCTCCTCCAGCACGCGGCGGAAGAGGTCGGGTGTCGCCAGCGGCCGGGCCGCGTCGTGGACCACCACCGGGTCGCCGGTGGAGACCTCCAGCGCGTTGCGCACCGACTCCGACCGGACCTCCCCGCCCGGCACCACGGTGGCGCCCTGGGTGGAGAACACCAGCATCTCGCGCGGCATCGCGATCACCACGTCGTCAATCCCGGCGGCGTCCAGCGCCTCCAGGCTCCATTGCATCAGCGACTTCCCGCCCACCATGACGAACGCCTTGGGCCGGTCGGCGCCAAGGCGTTCGCCACTGCCGGCGGCGACTAGGAGCGCCACCGCCATCAGGTCAGCTCAGACAGCGACCTTGCCGTTCGCGGCAGACTGCGCCAGGAGGTCGTCGAGGTGCTCCTCGGCCTCGTCCTCACCCTTGTCGAGCGCGTACATCAGCTCGGACGCGAGGATCTTCTTGGCGCGGGTGAACATCTGCTTCTCGCCCGTGGAGAGGCCCTTCTCGTGCTCGCGGATCGCCAGGTTGCGGACGACCTCGGTGAGCTCGTAGATGTCGCCGGTCTTGATCTTGTCGCGGTTGTGCTTGAACCGGCGGTTCCAGTTCTTGGGCATCTCGGACACGTCGTCCTGGAGGACGGCGAGGACCTTCTGGACGGTCTCCTCGTCGATGACGCGGCGCAGCCCGGCCAGGCCGGCGTTGTCGCACGGGACCATGACCGTCATGTCGTTGTGGAGGATCTTGATGGTGAGGTACTCCCGCTGCTCACCGAAGATCTCCTTGCGCTCCTTCTTGAGCACCTGGCCGGCTCCGTGGTGGGGGTAGACGACGTTGTCTCCCACCTCGAACGCGATGTTCTCGACTTCGACCTCGACCTCGACCTCGAGGTCCTCGACGTTCTCTTCGACAGTAGCTTCGGGAATGACGTCCTCCGTTGTTCGTTCTAGGTCTGCAAGTAACGGTCCACGAGGTTGATTTCCTGCAGGCGGCGAAGGCCCTCGCGGATGTCCTTCGCCCTGATCTCGCCCACGCCGTCGACGGATTCCAGCTCGGCGTCGGTGGCGGCCAGCATCTCGTCCAGCCGGCCGAACTCGGTCACGATCTCCTGCACCACGAGCTTCGGCAGCCTCGGAATCCGGCCGAGGATGCGGTGGCCTCGCGGTGAGACCGGGTAGTCGAGGGTGTTGACCTTGCGGTCGTAGCCCAACAGCTCGGCCAGGCGGCCGAAGTCGAGCAGGTCCTGATGAGGCAGGCGGGCAAGTTGGTCCAGCACGGTGGCGTAGGCCTCGTCGGAGTCCTCCACGAGGTAGTCGTGGACGAGGGCGGCCTTGTCGGCGGCCACGCCGACCATGGTCTCGTCGAGCTGCATCTCGATCAGGCGCCCCTCGGTGCCCAGCTCGACGATGTAGCGCTCGATCTCCACGGCCATGCGGGTGACCAGCTCGGCGCGCTGGAGGACGGTGAGGACGTCGTGCAGCGTCGCGCCGCCCTCGAACTCCAGGGCCGTGAGGCGGGTGGAGACCTGGTCCAGGCGCGAGCGGTACTTGTCCAGCGTGGCCAGGGCCTGGTTGGCCTTGGCGAGCACGACCGGAATGTCGACCATGATGTACTTCGCGCCGTCGACGTAGAGCGACACGACCTGGCGTCGCTGGGAGCAGGCGATCACCACGGCGTCGGTCTGCTTGGAGACGCGCTCGGCGGTGCGATGGCGGGTGCCGGTCTCGACCGAGAGGATCGTCGGGTCGGGCATGAGCTGCACGTTGGCCCAGACGATCTTCGTGACGTTCTGGTTGAGGATGATGGCCCCGTCCATCTTCGCCACCTGGTAGAGCAGGGCGGGCGTGTAGTCGACGTCGAGCTTGATGCCCCCCGAGTAGAGGAACGACAGCTCGTCGGGGTCCCCGACCAGGATCAGCCCGCCGGTCTGGGCGTGGAGGATGTGGTCGATGCCCTCCCGCAGGGACGTGCCGGGAGCCACCATCTCCAGTGCCTTTACGAGCCGGGGCTCTTGGCGACTTTCGAGCTCAGAGAGCTCTTCCCCGGTTCTGGAAGGCATCGGACTGCTGATTTTAGCGGACATTTGCTCCGGTTTTTCCGACTGGTCCGCGGGTTGCGGCGGGCTCAGGCGGCGGCGCGAGCGGGGCGCGGGAGCGCCGCCCTCAGGGCCGAGCGCAGATCGACGGCCGAGTCGGGTGAGATCACCGGATCCAGGCCGAACCGGGCGGCCTCGGCCAGGCGCCGCTGCGGGTGGGCCACCGGGCGCACCTCGCCGGTCAGGCCCAGCTCGCCGAAGCAGGCCGGCGGCGGCGCGGCGGGGTCGGCGCCCTCGCCCCCCACCGGCGTCCCGCGCGCCGCGCCGGCCACGGCCAGGGCGATCGCCAGGTCGGCGCCGGGCTCGTCCACCCGCACCCCTCCGGCCACGTTCACGAACACGTCGGAGGTGCCCGTCCCGACGCCGGCATGGCGGGCCAGGACGGCCAGCACCAGCGCGAGGCGGTTGCGGTCGATCCCCGCGCAGACGCGGCGCGGGGGGATCAGCTCGGAGGGCGACACCAGCGCCTGGACCTCGACCAGCAGGGGACGCGAGCCCTCCATGGCGGCCAGCACGATGCTGCCGGGCGCGCGGGTGGCGGCGGCGACGAACCGCGCGGAGGCGTCCAGCACCTCCACCAGGCCCTCCCCCTGCATCTCGAAGACGCCGGCGTCGTTCGTGGACCCGAAGCGATTCTTGAGGGCGCGCAGCGTGCGGTAGGTCCGCTCGCGCTCCCCCTCGAACTGCAGCACGCAGTCCACCAGGTGCTCGAGCACGCGCGGGCCGGCCAGGGCGCCCTCCTTGGTCACGTGCCCGACCAGCACGACCGCGATGCCGCGCTGCTTGGCCACGGCCGCGACCCGGTCGGCGACCTCGCGCACCTGGCCCACAGAGCCCGCGGCCCCGCTGAGGCCCGCGGCGTGCAGGGTCTGGACCGAGTCGATCACGCACACGTCCGGCACCTCCGCCTCCAGCGTGGCCACGACCGGCTCCAACGCCGTCTCGGCCACGATGGGCACGAGCAGCGCGTCGGGCCCCAGGCGCTGCGCGCGCAGCTTGACCTGGGCGGCCGACTCCTCGCCGGTCACGTAGAGGGTGCGCCGCCCGGCCGCGGCCAGGCGACCCAGCGCCATCGCGGTCAGCGTGGACTTGCCGATGCCGGGCGCGCCGCCCAGCAGTACGAGGGAGCCCGGCACGAGGCCTCCGCCGAGCACGCGGTCGAGCTCGCCGATCCCGGTCTCCAGGCGCGCCACGGCGGGCGCGGTCACCTCGGCGAGGGGCACCGGCCGCAGGGGGGCGGCGCCGCTCGCGGAGCCCCGGCCACGGGCCACCGGGGCCGGGGCGGCCTCCTCCACCAGCGTGTTCCACTCGGCGCAGCCGGGGCACTGCCCGAACCACTTCGGCGAGGAGTGACCGCAGCCGGAGCAGACGTGCCGGGTCTTGGGGCGGGCCATCGCCCAACCGTAGGCGAGCCGGAGGACGACCTAGGCCCGGGGGCAGGAGGCGAAGCCGGTCTCCCGATGGGACCGATCGCAGAACGGCTTGGTCTCGGAGCGTCCGCAGCGGCACAGGGCAACCGCCCGCCCCGCCTCGATCTCGAAGACGCCCCCGTCTGCGTCGACCAGCCGCACGGGTCCCGTGACCTTGTAGGGCCCGTCGTCGCGGACCTTGATCTCGACCTCGTCGGCCATGTCGGCGCAGATTAGCCGCGACTTTGGCGCGGCTGCCATGTTCTGAGGGGCGGGGACAACGACATTGGGAGGCCAGATGAGGAAGTTCGTGCGTAAGCCGGCCAAGCCGTCGCCGGCCATGGTGGTCGCGCTGGTGGCGCTGGCGTTCGCGATGACCGGCTCGGCCGCCGCCGCGGTCAGCTTCGCGATCAACGCGGGCGCGGTGGACGGCAAGAGCGCCGTGGCCGCGGGCTCGAGCAACGCGTTCGCCGCCGGCAAGCTGGTGGCCACGCGCCGTACGGGCGTGCTGAAGGGCACGATCCCGGCCAAGTTCCTGGATCCGGCGGCTGGCCAGTCGCTGTCGTTCGGGACGTCGACCGACGTGATCGACAACGCAGGCCAGGCACCGTTCGTCATCGCCTCGATCCCGGGCTTCGGGACCCTCCAGGCGACGTGCGGCGACCAGAAGCCGGCGGCCGGGGTGGAGGATCCGACGACGACGGTCACGTTCACCAACACGTCGGGCGTGGCGATGAACTTCGCCCGCGCGCTGGGGACCGGCCAGACCGCGGTCAGCGGCCTGGTGCCCAACCAGACCGCGTCGTTCGTGGTCAACGGCTCCAACACCTACGTGATCAACCTGCTCAAGCAGGGGACGAGCCTGCTGGTCAACGGGGTGGTGCGCCAGGACGGCGCGAACAGCGCCTCGGCGTTCTGCGTCAACTACG
>JAWVFR010000018.1:0-3653 GCA_033855845.1 Solirubrobacteraceae bacterium | reverse complement strand
GCCGACCCGCGGGAGAGCGACCGTGCCGCCTGCGACGCCCTGGCGGTCGCCGCCTTCCAGGGACGGGAAGCCGAGAGCTGCCGGCTGATCGACGCCACGACCAGCGCGGTCGTGGCACGGCGGCAGGGAACCAGCCTCACCATGATCCAGTGGTCCGCCGCGTTGCTCTACAACGGCCTGGGCCGGTACGACAAGGCCGTCGACGCCGCTCGGCAGGCCAGCGAGCATCCAGATCAGCTGCTGTTCGGCTCCTGGCCGCTGGTCGAGCTCATCGAGGCCGCAAGCCGCAGCGGGATGACCGAGTGCGCGGCGGACGCGCTGCAGCGGCTCGCCGAGACGACCGGGGCCAGCGCCACCGACTGGGCTCTCGGGGTCGAGGCGCGGTCACGCGCGCTGTTGACCGATGGCCAGGAGGCCGAGGAGCTCTACCGCGAGGCGATCGACCGCCTGGGCCGTACCCGCGCCGTCATGTACCTCGCGCGGACCCATCTGCTCTACGGCGAGTGGCTGCGACGCGAGCGCCGCCGGCTCGACGCGCGCGAGCAGCTGCGTGTCGCCCAAGACCTGTGCACGGCGATGGGGCTCGACGCGTTCGCCCGGCGTGCCGCGCGCGAGTTGCTGGCCACCGGCGAGACGGCCCGCAAGCGGACCCTCGGCACGACCGGCCAGCTCACCGCCCAGGAGGCTGAGATCGCACGGCTGGCCAGCGACGGCCTGTCCAACCCCGAGATCGGCGCCCGGCTGTTCATCAGCCCCCGCACCGTCGAGTACCACCTCCACAAGGTCTTCGCCAAGCTCAACATCTACTCGCGCAAGCAGCTCGTCCGCGCCCTCGACAGCGCCCCGAGCCGGCCGGCCCCGCCCGGCACGCGCCCCGGAATCGCCGAGGCGGCCTCGGGGCCGGACCGGAACCGTCTCCGGGTACTGGCGCCGGCGCCGGCGCCGGCGCGACGATGTGGGAACGGAGCAGCTAAAAGGAGACGGTTGATGATGGGCATGTCGCGCAAGCTTGCAGTCGAGTTCATTGGGACGTTCTTCCTGGTGTTCACGGTCGGTCTGGCGGTGAGGACCGCCGGCGCGCTCGCTCCTTTGGCGATCGGCGGGGTGCTCATGGTCATGGTCTTCGCCGGCGGCCACGTGTCGGGGGCCCACTACAACCCCGCCGTCAGCACCGCGGTCCTTCTGCGCGGGAAGATGACGCCGAACGAGTGGGTGGCCTACGTCCTCACGCAGGTGGTCGCAGCGCTCGTCGCTGCCGGGGTGGTGAGCATCCTCGGGTACACCCCGACGTCGGCGGTCGCCGTGGCGGGGACGGGCAAGATGCTGATCGTCGAGTTCCTCTTCACGTTCGCGCTGGCCTACGTCGTCTTGAACGTCGCGACCGCCGAGGACACCGAGGGCAACTCGTTCTACGGTCTCGCGATCGGCTTTACGCTCGCGGCCGCCATCCTCGCCGGGGGCGCCGTCTCCGGGGGCGCCTTCAACCCGGCGGTCGCCATCGGCGCGACGGTGATGGGCCTGTTCTCGTGGGCGCACATCTGGATCTACCTCCTGGCGACCTTCGCCGGCGGGGCCGCCGCGGCGGGCGCGTTCCGCTTGACCCAGCCCGTCGTGGCCCAGCCCGGCGAGGAGGCGCGTGTGGCGGCCAGGCCGCGCATCGTCTGGCGCGGTGGCCGTGCTCGCGGCCCGCGGGTCGTCGAGTAGACGCCGCGCGGGCGATCCGCGCCGCTCTTGGCCTCTCACAGTCGGGGCGCCGGGATTGAGAGCAGGTTGTTCATCCGGGCCGCCTCGGAGGCTGGGTGGTGCTGAAGGCCCCAGTCCAGGGGCCGGCAGCCCAACGCCGCGCGACTCAGGTGGTCGTCGTCGATGGCTCGGGGGCGGCGGCGTCCTCGGAGCGGCCGCCGGGCGCGGTGGTGCCGTACAGCGCTCGCTGGATCTGCTCCTCGGCGTCGTGGGTCAGCGACGTCTTCAGGACCCGGCCGCCGAACTTGGAGAGGGCCTCGATCGCCTTGTCGGGGGTGATCTTGTCGACCATGAGGAACAGCGCCGACGTGCCGGGCTGCAGCATGTCGCGGACCTCGCGCTGGAAGTTCTTGTCGATGCCGACCTTGGTGATGGTGCCCATCAGCGCGCCCATCGCGGCGCCGATGGCCAGGCCGAAGACGGGGACGAAGAACAACAGGCCGAAGAGCGCGCCCCAGAACATGCCCCACGCGGTGCCCTCGGCGACCGGGTGATGCGTGGTCTTGACGTGGTACTTGCCCTCGTTGTCGCGGCTGATGACCGCGACGGCCTCGGGCTCGATGATCAGGTCGTGGGCCAAGCGCGCCACCTCGGCGGCGGCCTTGTCGGCGGTCTCCTCGTCGTCGTAGCCGATGACGATCAGGTCGGCCATCAATGACTCCTCTCGCGCGGTGATCGCGGGGCGGGACGGTTCCCTTTCACTGCTAGGCCCCTAGGGCGCCCTGTCAACCGCCGCACGTATCTTGCTCGCGATGCCCGCCGACGAGGCACCTCGGACCTACGAGCTGCACACGGCCGAGCGCGGACCGTCCGTCACCTGGCTCGCCCGCGCGATCAAGGGCATTCAGTGCGTACCCTGCGCCCAAGCGCCTCGAGTGTCCGGGCTTCCGGGTAGGACTCCTGTGCGCCGAACCCGGTGACCGCGAATGCGGCCGCCGCAACCGCGAGCCGCACGGCATCAACCAGCGGGCGGCGCGCCATGATCGCCGTGGCAAGCGTCCGCGCGAAGGCGCCCCCGCCCCCGTCGTGTCGACGACCGGAAGGTCCGACGGGGGGCCACGGCGAGCGCCTGACCATCGGGCCGCACGGTGACGCATCCACCGTGCGGGAGCCGGACGTGGGCGTGACGGGCGCCGCGTTCCAGCAGGCGCCGACCGGCGCGCTGGGCGTCTCGAGGCGAAGCGACGCGCGAGGACCATCGTCTTCGTGCCCCCGGCGACGAGGATCGCCACGACCCCGGTGCCGGCCGGTACGCGCCGCACCGCGGTGACGTCCGCCCCGGCGGCGCGAGGCCCGGCGAGTGCCTGCTGCGCGAGTTCGTCGGCACCGACGCACCCGAACAGCCGCGCACGCGCGCCCAGGCGGCGGGCCATGACAGCGACGTTTCCGGCGCGCCCACCGGACGTGCGCAGCAGGCGCCGCGCGACCAGGCTCGCCCCACGCTCAGGGGGTTCCTGCACACCGAACACGAAGTCGGCGTTGACCGTGCCGGCCACGAACACGGTGGGCTCGCTCCTCATCCCCCGGGGCGCTCGACGGCTGACGGGGACGACAGCGTGCGCGTGGTCTTCGCGCTGAAGTCGCCCCGAGGCTTGACCCTCCCCGGCGTCGGCCTACCCGCCAGGGCGTGGGCAGTCAAGGAGTTTCACCGTCGTGTGCTCCTGCGCAGCGTCGAGGCGATGCGCAGAGGGAGCAGTCCGAAGAGCGGAGCTCGGCGACCTCGGTCGTCACGATCCTCGCGATCGAAGGCGCGGGCGTACCGTTGCGCGTCCTGGGCGGTGCGGTAGCGCTTGGCGCCGGCGGCGCCGCAGCCGCGGTCGCAGTTCCAGCACAGAGTGTGGCCCTCGCTGGAGAAGCGGAAGTGGTGTCCGAGCAAGCGACAGCGCAACATCGGCTCCGACGGTACGCCG
>JAWVFR010000017.1:0-22305 GCA_033855845.1 Solirubrobacteraceae bacterium | reverse complement strand
GCGAACTTGGTCACCGGGGGCGCGGGCGGCGTCGGGAGCTTGAGCGTCGACTCGTCGACCTGCTGGCCGGTGATCGTGTTGTTCGCCAGGTCCTCGCCCAGCAGCGAGCGGTTGCGGATCTTGACCGTCGTCATCTGGTTGGTGGCCAGCTTGGAGTAGGTCACCGAGTTGGTGGCGAGCTTGGAGTTCAGCACCTGCCCGGGCTTGATCTGGGGGGCACCCACGCTATTCGCGGGGAGGGTGAGTGCGTAGCCCGTCCCGCCGGCGGCGAGGAACAGGGCGATCGTGGCCACGATCAGGGCCGGCGACGGGCGCCGGAGAGGGATGCGTCGCATCGGAGGGCCTCCTGGATGGGGTTCGGACCCATAATGCCCGCGCGGGGCCCGGAGTTTCGGTCTCCGCAACCTTGACACGAGCGTGTTAGGGTTACGGCGAGTGGATGCGCTGACGGTCAACGAGGCGGCCGCCACCACCGGGTGGTCGGCGCGCATGCTGCGCTACATCGAGCGTTCCGGGCTTGTGAGCCCGCCGCGCTCGGCTGCGGGCTACCGGCTCTACGGGCCGGCCGAGCTCCAGCGCCTGCGCACCCTGCGCGAGCTGCTCGAGCGCCACGACGTCGGCCTGGCCGAGGTCGGCTTCGCGCGCCGGATGCGCGACGACGCGGGGCTCGAGGCCGCGGTCGAGGAATGGCTCTCGGCCCAGGCCCTGCGTCCCGACGACGTCTCTTCCGGCGAATGGCTGCGCTTCGAGCAGGACAAGCACCAGCGACTCCTCGCCGCCCAACCCGAACTGGAGGTCCGATGACAACCGCCACCCTGACCGAGACCGACTTCAAGGTCGCCGACCTGGCTCTCGCCGAGTTCGGCCGCAAGGAGATCCGCCTGGCCGAGCACGAGATGCCCGGCCTGATGGCCACGCGCGAGGAGTTCGCGGCGTCCCAGCCGCTGGCCGGCGCGCGCGTCACCGGCTCCCTGCACATGACGGTCCAGACGGCGGTGCTGATCGAGACCCTGACCGCCCTGGGCGCCGAGGTCCGGTGGGCCAGCTGCAACATCTTCTCCACCCAGGACCACGCGGCCGCGGCGGTCGTGGTCGGGCCGGAGGGCACGCCCGAGGAGCCCCGCGGCGTTCCGGTGTACGCCTGGAAGGGCGAGACGCTGGAGGAGTACTGGTGGTGCTCGGAGCGCGCGATGACGTGGCCGGACGGGGGCCCGAACATGCTGCTGGACGACGGCGGCGACATCACGCTGCTGGTCCACAAGGGCGCCGAGTTCGAGCGCGCGGGCGCGGTGCCGGATCCCGAGTCCGCCGACTCGGAGGAGTTCGCCGTCATCCTGCGCCTTCTGACCGCGTCGCTGGACAACGACTCGTCGAAGTGGACCCGGATCGCGGAGGGCATCCTCGGTGTCACCGAGGAGACCACGACCGGCGTGCACCGCCTCTACGAGATGACCGAGGCGGGCACGCTGCTCTTCCCGGCCATCAACGTCAACGACTCCGTCACCAAGTCGAAGTTCGACAATAAGTACGGCTGCCGCCACTCGCTGGTGGACGGCATCAACCGCGCCACCGACGTGCTGATCGGCGGCAAGGTCGCCGTGATCTGCGGCTACGGCGACGTGGGCAAGGGCTGCGCCGAGTCGCTGCGCGGCCAGGGCGCCCGCGTGATCGTCACCGAGATCGACCCGATCTGCGCGCTGCAGGCGGCGATGGACGGCTACCAGGTCCAGACCCTGGAGGACGTGCTGGAGACGGCGGACATCTTCGTCACCGCCACCGGCAACAAGGACATCATCACCGCCGACCACATGGCCCGCATGAAGGACAAGGCCATCGTGGGCAACATCGGCCACTTCGACAACGAGATCGACATCGCCGGCCTGGCCCGCATCCCGGGCATCGAGCGGATCAACATCAAGCCGCAGGTCGACGAGTGGCGGTTCTCGGACGGGCGCTCGATCATCCTGCTCTCCGAGGGTCGGCTGCTGAACCTCGGCAACGCCACGGGGCATCCCAGCTTCGTGATGAGCAACTCGTTCACCAACCAGGTGATCGCGCAGATGGAGCTGTACGGGCGCAACGACGAGTACGAGAAGCGCGTGTACGTGCTCCCCAAGCACCTGGACGAGAAGGTGGCGCGGCTGCACCTCGAGGCGCTGTCGGTCCACCTGACGGAGCTCACGCCCGATCAGGCCGCCTACATCGGCGTGCCGGTGCACGGCCCGTACAAGCCGGACCACTACCGGTACTAGGCATGACGGCGGGCGGTACGGCCCGCATCGAGTGGGCCGAGGGGCAGATGCCCGTGCTGCGCTCGATCGCGGCGCGGTTGCGCTCCGACCGCCCGCTGGACGGCGTGCGCGTCGCCGCATGTCTGCACGTCACCGCCGAGACCGCCTCGCTGGCCCGGACACTAGTGGCCGGCGGGGCGACGGTCGGCCTGTGCGCCGCCAACCCGCTGACCACGCAGGACGACGTCGCGGAGGCGCTGTCGGCGCACGACGGCATCGAGGTGCTCGGGCGGCGAGGGGAGACGTTCGAGGACTTCTCCTCGCACATCGCGACTCTTGCCGCCTCGTCGCCGCAGGTCACGCTGGACGACGGTGCCGACCTCCTGGTCGCCCTCCACTCGTCCTCCGCGGGCCCACCTGCCGGGTACCTCGGGGGCACCGAGGAGACGACCACCGGCCTCATCCGGATCCGCCGGCTCGAGGCCGATGGCGGGCTGCGCGTGCCGGTGCTCGCGGTCAACGAGGCCCGCTGCGAGCGGGCCTTCAACGACCGCCACGGGACGGGCCAGTCGGCGCTGGACGGGATCCTGCGCGCCACCAACATCCTGCTCGCCGGCCAGACGCTGGTGGTGCTGGGCTACGGGCAGACGGGCCGGGGGATCGCCGCGCGGGCGCGCGGCGCCGGCGCCGCCGTCGTGGTCTGCGAGGTCGATGCGCTGTCCGCGCTGGAGGCGCGCATGGACGGCTTCCAGGTCATGCCGGCGCTGGAGGCCGCCGAGCGCGGCGACCTCTTCGTCACCGTGACGGGCTCGCGCGGCGTGCTGCGCGCCGAGCACTTCGAGCGGATGAAGGACGGCGCGGTGCTGGCCAACGCCGGCCACTTCGACGTGGAGATCGACCTCGAGGCCCTGGGCGAGCTGGCGGACGAGGTCCGCGAGGTCCGCCCGCTCGTCGAGTCCTACGAGCTCGACGGCCGCCGGCTGCACCTGCTGGCCCGGGGGCGCGTGGTGAACCTCGCCGCCGCCGAGGGGCACCCGGCCGCGGTGATGGACGTCTCGTTCGCGATCCAGGCGCTGTGCGTCGAGGAGATCGTCCGCCGCGCCGGTGACCTCGAGCCCGGAGTCCACCCCGTCCCCGCCGCCATCGACCACGAGGTCGCGCGCCTGAAGCTCGCCGCCCTGGGCGTCGAGATCGACGAGCTCACCGAGTCCCAGCGCACCTATCTCGACAGCTGGGTCGGCTGAGCGACGTTGACCCCCATATACGTAGGAAACGTCGCACGGACCGCTCCGGCGGGCGGCTTCGCTACCTTCCGCCGCTGATGAGACGCCGCGCTACGACCCTCGCCGCCCTCGTTGCCGCCGTTATCGGCATTGGCGTCGCCGCGGCTCCAGCGCCGGCGCAAGCCCAGGAGCCCGACCCCGGCGCTCAGCCGCCGCCGCCCGGGCCGCCGTCGCCGCCGTCGCTGGTGCTCTCCGGGCGCAACGTCCGCATGTCGCGCGCCGGCTTCGTCTCCGTGCGCCTCGGCTGCCGCGCGACCGGCGCCGCGCAGGCCGGCGACGCCTGCATCGGCTCGATGACGCTGCGGCTGGCCAACACGATCACGATGGAGTACCTGCCGCCGAAGGCCAAGAAGCCCGTGATCCGGCGCATCTTCCCCTTCAACTTCGCGGTCGGCGACTTCACCCTCGGGGTGGGCGAGGCGGTGGCGCTGCGAGTCCGCCTCTCGCCGCGCGCCCAGGCGCTCGTGCGCTCCCAGGAGCGGCTGCGCGTCGACGTGATCGTCAGCTACAACAACCGCGCCGGGACCGCGGGCTCGGCGCGGCGCAACGTGCGCTTCTACTTCCCGGCCTCGCCCGGCGCGTAGCGCTCGCGGCGTTCCGTCTCGCGCTCGGATTCGCCGAGCTGGCGCACCAGCAGGATCACCATGGCCACGCCCATGACCACCGACTGCTGCAGGGCCATGATCGCCCCGCCGACGTTCTGGTCGGTGACCGCGCTCATCCCCCAGTAGCGGGGGCGCTGCTCGTAGAACGAGTACAGGGCGTCCGGCGAGAAGGTGAGCAGGATCCCCAGCAGGCCGACCGCGACCTTGGCGCTGAACATGTAGGCCACGGGGCCGAGGCCGCCCAGGCGGTGGCGGCTGCGGATGGGGGAGAGCAGGTGCCACCAGTACAGCCCGCCGATGAGGCCGAAGGTGACGTGCTCGACCGCGTGGACCACCGGGTGCTCGAGCGCGGCGTCGTACAGCGCCGGGATGTGCCAGAAGGCCATGCCGGCCACGTAGGCGACCACCGCGAAGGCGGGCGTGGCCAGGGGCCCGGCCGCGCGCTCCAGCGCCTGGACGCGCCGGGTGACCGGGCGCAGGATGACCCGGGTGAGGCCCAGGATCAGCAGGATCGAGGCCAGGTCCAGGACCAGCAGGTGCTGGACCATGTGCATCACGAACAGCTGCTCGCCGAGGCGGTCGATCGGCGAGATCAGGGCTGCGAGCACCAGCATCAGCCCGCCCAGGAACGCGGCCAGCCGCCAGCCGGGCGCGCCCGCCGGCCCGGCCTCCCGCCGCGCGCGCCGCCACCGGACGACGTAGGCGGTCCCCACCAGCGCCACCGCGGAGACGACGCCCGGCGAGAAGGTCCAGGACGCGTCGGGCGCCGTGGCGAGGAGGGCGGGATCGGTGGGGAGGTAGGGCATCCGGGAGCGGGCGGGATTGTCGCAATGCGGGGCTGACACGGGGCCGGCCGGCGGCGAGGGTGTCCCCGTGCGCTCGCGCGTGGTCTCCGAGCTCGTCGCCCTCCTGGCCCCGCCGGGGTGCGCGGCTTGCCGCGCGCCGCTCGACGACGCGCGCGAGCTCGTGTGCCCGCGCTGCCGCCGCGAGCTGCCATGGCTGCGCGGGACCCGCTGCGACCGCTGCGGCCTGCCGGCTCCCTGCGCCCCCTGCCCGGCGGCACGAGCGGCCTTCGACCGCGCCTGGTCGCCAATGGCTTACGCCGGCCCCGCCCGCGGACTGGTGACCGCCCTGAAGTTCGACGGAGCCCTGCCCCTCGCCGACCTGATGGCCGCCCAGATCACCGCCGCCGCCCCGCCGGACCTGCTCGCCCCGCCCAAAGACACCCCCTCGATGCCCATCCCGCCACCCGACGCAGGCACACTCGACCTCGTCCCCATCCCCCCTCACCCAGCGCACGCCCGCGCCCGCGGCTTCGACCAGGCGCACCGCCTGGCGGACGCGCTCTCCCGCCGAGCCGGCCTCCCGCTGAACGCCTGCCTGATCCGCGCCGGCCAAACGACGCCCCAGCTCGGGCTCTCCCGCCGCGCCCGCCTGCGCGCGGGCGGCATCGAGATCGCGGCCACCGGGCCGGTACCCCGGACCCCGGTCCTGGTCGACGACGTCCACACGACCGGAGCCACGCTCGACGCGGCGGCCCGGGCGCTCAAGGACGCGGGCGCGGACCGCGTCGCGGCCGTCACCTACGCCCGGGCCACGAGGGCCTAGGCAAGCGCGCCGCACAGGTCTACGATCCAGGAGCCGGAAGCTCGTCCACTCGAACAGGAGCGTGCCTCGTGCGGATCTCGATCAAGGGCCGCAACACTCCCGTCAGCGACGACCTCCGCGAGCACGTCGAGAAGCGCTTCGGCAAGATCGCCAAGCAGGTCTCGCCGCTCGCCGAGCTCGAGGTCGAGGTCATGGAGGAGCGCAATCCCGCGATCGCGGACTCCCAGGTGGCGGAGGTGACGCTTCACCTCAAGGGGGTGACGCTCCGCGCCCGGGACGCGAGCCGGGACATGGCTCACTCCGTGAACCTGTGCGCCGACGAGCTGTCGCGCCAGGTGAAGCGCCACCGCGACAAGCGGCGCAAGCGCCGCGAGTCCCGCCGGGCGGCCTCGGCCGGCTTCGGAGGCGACGTCTCCCCGGCCGCCTGACGCGCACCGGAGCGCGTCCGACCGGCCCGCGCGCCGTTGGTACGCTAGCTCCATGTCCATCCTGGATAAGGCACTGCGCGTCGGCGAGGCGAAGAAGTACAAGGGCTACGAGAAGCGCGTGGCGCGGATCAACGACTTCGAGCCCGAGATGGAGCTGCTCGAGGACTCCGAGCTGCGCGAGCGGGCCGACGAGCTGCGCGAGCGCGCCCGCAACGGCGAGCCCCTGGACGACCTGCTGTACGAGACCTTCGCGCTCGTCCGCGAGGCGGGCAAGCGCACGATGGGCATGCGCCACTTCGACGTCCAGATGATCGGCGGCATGGCGCTCCACAGCGGCGCCATCGCCGAGATGCGCACCGGCGAGGGCAAGACGCTCACCGCCACGCTCCCGGTGGTGCTCAACTCGCTGGCCGGCCGCGGAGTGCATCTGGTCACCGTCAACGACTACCTGGCCCGCCGCGACGCCGAGTGGATGAGCCCGATCTACGACGCGCTGGGCGTCTCCTTCGGGATCCTGCAGAACATGCAGCCCTACGAGGAGAAGCGCGCCGCCTACGCCGCCGACGTCACCTACGGCACCAACTCCGAGTTCGGCTTCGACTACCTGCGCGACAACATGGCGATGTCGCTGGACGAGAAGGTCCAGCACGGCGGGCGCGAGAAGCCCGAGGGCTGGGAGAGCTGGGACGCGGACGGCAAGCGCAAGTCCTGGATCCACACCTTCGCGATCGTGGACGAGGTCGACAACATCCTCATCGACGAGGCGCGGACCCCGCTCATCATCTCCGGCGCCCCCGAGCAGGCCGCCGACCTCTACAAGCAGTTCGCCCGTCTGGCCCCGGGCCTGGAGGCCGGCAAGAAGCCGGAGGGGATGGACCCGAAGTCCAAGAAGGACTTCATGGCCGACTACGACTACGAGTTCGACGAGAAGCACAAGACGGTCTCGATCACCGAGCGCGGGGTGGAGAAGGCCGAGCGCTTCCTGGGGATCGACCATCTCTACCGCGCCGAGAACGGCCACCTGGTCAACCACCTGATCCAGTCGCTGAAGGCCGAGTCCCTCTACAAGCGCGACGTCGACTACGCCGTCATCGACGGCGAGGTGAAGATCATCGACGAGTTCACCGGCCGCATCCTCGAGGGGCGCCGCTGGTCGGAGGGCCTGGCCCAGGCGGTGGAGGCGAAGGAGGGCGTGCGCGTCCAGGAGGAGAACCAGACGCTCGCCACCGTCACCCTGCAGAACTACTTCCGGCTGTACCCCAAGCTCGCGGGCATGACGGGGACGGCGATCACCGAGGCCAGCGAGTTTCGCAAGATCTACAAGCTCGACGTCGTCGAGGTGCCCACCAACAAGCCGATGGTGCGCAAGGACCGCAACGACGAGATCTACAAGACCCGGGAGGGCAAGTGGGACGCCGTCCTGCGCGAGATCGAGAAGCGCACCGCGGAGGGCCAGCCGGTCCTCGTGGGCACGATCTCCGTCGAGGTCTCCGAGATGCTGTCGGGCCGCCTGGACAAGATGGGCGTCAAGCACACGGTGCTCAACGCCAAGCCCGAGCACGCCGAGCGCGAGGGCGAGGTCATCGCCGAGGCCGGCGCCCCCGGCGCGGTGACCATCGCCACCAACATGGCCGGCCGCGGCGTGGACATCAAGCTGGGAGGCAACGCCGAGCACCTCACCCGGCTGGAGCTGGCCAAGCTCGGCCTGCAGCACGGCGACCCCGACTACGACGAGCGCTTCGCCGACGTGCTGCCGTCGATCGAGTCCCGGGTGGAGGAGCAGCGCGAGCGGGTCATGGAGGCCGGCGGCCTGTTCATCTGCGGCACCGAGCGCCACGAGGCGCGCCGCATCGACAACCAGCTGCGCGGGCGCGCCGGCCGCCAGGGCGACCCCGGCGAGTCGCGCTTCTTCCTCTCCGCCGAGGACGACCTGGTCCGCCTGTTCGCCGGCGACCGCATCTACCGCATCCTCGACCGGCTCGGGACCACCGACGACGAGGGCAACGAGGAGCCGATCGCCGCCGGCGTGCTGACCAAGCAGATTGAGAAGGCCCAGGGCAAGGTCGAGGAGCAGAACTTCCTCATCCGCAAGCGCGTCCTGGAGTACGACGACGTGATGAACCAGCAGCGCGAGGTGGTCTACGAGTACCGCGACCGCATCCTGGAAGGCCGCGACCTGGGCGAGGAGGCGCGCGAGCAGATCGAGTCCGTGGTCGGCCGGATGGTCGACGAGTACACGGCCGGGGACTTCGTCGAGGAGTGGGACGTCGACGGCCTGTTCACCCAGATCAACCAGATCTGGGACGTGGACGTCGATCCGGCCGAGATCCGGCCCGAGCAGACCGAGCGCGAAGAGCTCAAGCAGCTGCTCTCACGCGACGCCCTGGAGCTGTACGAGGAGCGCCAGGAGGAGCTGGGCGAGGAGCTGATGCGCGCGCTGGAGCGCTACCTGCTGCTGGAGATCATCGATCAGCGCTGGCGCGAGCACCTGTACGACATGGACTACCTGCGCGAGGGCATCCACCTGCGCGGGTTCGCCCAGATCGACCCGCTCGTGGCCTACAAGAACGAGGCCTTCACGCTGTTCGAGGACCTCATGCACGCCATCTGGTCGGACTTCGCGCGCATGATCTACAACGTCGAGGTCGAGGTCGACGGGGAAGCGGGCGGCGCCGGCGGAGCGCTTCCGTCGCGCCCGGCCGGCGGCTCGTCCACCACCGGCGGCAGCGTCTCCTACTCGGGCGGCGGGCCGATCGGCAGCGCCGAGGCCATCGCGATGGCCGGCGCGGGCATCGCCCAGGGCGAGCAGGCCCACGACCAGGCGGCCGCCGCGGCCTACGAAGGGCCGGGCGGGGACGAGCAGGAGCTGTCGCTGGCCCCCGTGGTCGAGCAGCGCCGCGTCGAGGAGTCAGAGCAGGTCGGGCGCAACGATCCCTGCTGGTGCGGGTCGGGCAAGAAGTTCAAGAAGTGCCACGGCTCCTGACGCCGCGGCCCTTCCCTAGGTGCGGCGCGCCAGCGAGAACGAGAACGTCCGGTTGCACGGCGGGAAGTACGGCTGGTTGGTGTCCGGGTCCCTCGCGAACGTGGCCTTGATGGAGCCGCTGAGGGTCGCGCGCGAGGCGCTCAGGACCTTCAGCTTCAGATGCAGCTGGAGCGTCCTGAACTGGTCGAACTCGGCCGTGCCCGTCTGGTCCCCGGTGCCCGTGCGGCCCACCTTCAGCCGCTGGTCCAGGCCGGTCCCGAAGACGACGTTGCGCCCGAGGCGTGCGTTGCAGATCGCCGAGCCGGAGACCTGCCAGTAGGTCTGCACCGGCCCCAGCCCGCGCACCCGGCGCCGGCCGGGCGGAGTGACGGAGAGGAACGCCGTCGCGCCATTGGCGGTCTGCGAGTTGGAGTACAGGGTCCCTGTGGGCAGGCGGCACCCATCGGATTCGTGCTTGCGCGCGCAGGACGCGGCGCTCGCGCCCGTCAGCGGGACGCAGATCGCCGCCGTGACGGCGATCACGGGAATCAGGCGGGCGGCTGGACGCAACATCGTTCCTCCATCTTTGGGTCCGAGCGGCGAGCATAGCCCCGGGCGGCCCGCGGGGGCAACTGAGATAGCCTCGTCCAGATGTCCAGCGCCCCCACTCCGGAGTCGACGCCGCAGCGCCTGGCGGCGATCCGCGACCAGCTGAAGCTGCTCGCGGACTATCTTTGACCCCGACGCACTGGCCGGTCGCGCCGCGGCGCTGGAGCAGGAGATGGGGGAGACGGGCTTCTGGGACGACCAGGAGCGCGCCGCCCGCGTGAGCGCCGAGCACGCGCGCGCCACGCGCAAGCTGCAGACGTTCCGTGAGGTGCAGTCCGACGTGGAGGACCTTGAGGGCCTGGCGGAGCTGGCCCGGGAGGATCCGGACATGCAGGCCGAGTTCGCCGAGCAGGTCGCCTCCGTCGAGCGGCGCCTGGAGGCGCTGGAGGAGGAGCGGCTTTTCTCCGGGCGCTACGACGCGGGGGACGCCCTGGTCACGGTCAACGCGGGCGCGGGCGGGACCGACGCCCAGGACTGGGCCGAGATGGTCCTGCGCATGGAGATGCGCTGGGCCGAGAAGCGCGGATTCGGCGTCGAGCTGCTGGAGGCCAGCCCGGGCGAGGAGGCGGGGATCAAGTCCGCCACCTTCCGCGCCGCCGGGGAGAACGCCTACGGCCTCTACGGCGCGGAGAAGGGCGTCCACCGCCTGGTCCGCCTGTCGCCCTTCGACGCCGCCAACCGGCGCCAGACGTCCTTCGCCGGGGTGGAGGTGGCCCCGGCCGTGGACGACTCCGCCGACGTGGAGATCGCCGACGAGGACCTGCAGATCGACACCTACCGCGCCAGCGGCGCGGGGGGCCAGCACGTGAACAAGACCGACTCCGCCGTGCGCATCACGCACCGCCCGAGCGGGATCGTCGTCCAGTGCCAGAACGAGCGCTCGCAGTCGGCCAACAAGCAGACGGCCATGGCCATGCTGCGCTCCAAGCTGGTCGAGCTGGAGGAGCGCCGCCGCGCGGAGGAGATCGCCCGCGAGAAGGGCGAGGCCCAGAACGTCGACTTCGGCTCCCAGATCCGCAACTACGTGCTGCACCCCTACAAGCAGGTCAAGGACCTGCGGACCAACCTCGAGGTGGGCGACGTGCAGCGCGTCCTGGATGGGGACCTCGACGACCTGGTCCGCGCCTACCTGCTCCAGGAGGCCGGGCGGTGAGCGAGCAGCAGACCGCGCCCTACTTCGACGCGCTGACCGCCTACGCGTTCCGCGGCCCCACCCGGTTCCACGTCCCCGGCCACAAGGGCGGCCCCGGAGCCGACCCGGCGCTGCGCCGCGCGCTGGGCGACCCGGCGCTGGAGATGGACGTCAACCAGGACATGCCGGGCATCGACCTCGGTCCCTGGCCCACGGCCTACGACCGGGCCGAGCAGCTGGCCGCGGCCGCGTACGGCGCGCAGCGCACCTGGTTCCTCACCAACGGCGCCACCCAGGGCAACCACGCCCTGTGCCTCGCCCTGGCGCCGCGCGGAACGCAGGTCGTGGTGCAGCGTAATTCTCACGCCTCCGTCGTGGATGGCCTGGTGCTCAGCGGCGGGATGCCCCACTGGATCGCGCCCGAGTACGACCCGGACCTGGAGATGGCGCATGGCGTCACACCGGACGCGCTGGCCGCGGCGCTGGCCGCCACCCCGGACGCCCGCGCGGCCTTCGTCGTCTCGCCGACCTACTACGGGATGGCGGCCGACGTGCAGGGCTGCGCGGAGGTCGCGCACGCCGCCGGAGTGCCGCTGGTGGTCGACCAGGCCTGGGGCCCGCACTTCGGCTTCCACCGCGACCTGCCGGCCTCGGGGCTGGCGCTGGGCGCCGACGCGATCCTCACCTCCACGCACAAGATCGTCGGCTCGCTGACCCAGTCGGCGATGCTCCACGTGTCCGGTGACGCGCGCTTCGACGTCGACCGCCTGGCCCGCACCGTGCGCCTGGTGCGCTCCACCAGCCAGAGCCCGCTCCTGCTGGCCTCGCTGGACGCGGCGCGCCGGCAGCTGGCGATCCACGGGCAGGACCTGCTGGGCCGCACGCTGGCCGCCGCGGCCCGCGAGCGCGAGGCGATCGCGGCCATCGACGGCTGCGAGGTGGTGGGGGAGGGCCTGGTCGGCCGGCCCGGCGTGGCCGCCTGGGACCCGATGCGGATCGTCATCGACGTGCGCGGGACCGGCTGCACGGGCTACGAGGTGTCGCAGGCGCTGCAGGACGGCTCCGACGTGTACGTCGAGCTGGCCACGCAGGCGACGATCGTCCTGGTGCTGGGGATCGGCCAGCCCGCGGACGCGCTGGAGCGCTTCGCCCACGACCTGGCGGCCGAGCTGGCCGAGATCCGCCGGCCGCGCCGCGAGGCCGCGGTGGCCCAGCCGCAGGCGGCGATCTCCTCCCAGACCGTGGTTTCCCCCCGCGAGGCGTTCCTGGGCGCCGCCGACGCGGTCCCCGTGAAGTCCGCGGTGGGGCGCATCTCGTGCGAGGCGATCGCGGGCTACCCGCCCGGTATCCCCGCGCTGCTCCCCGGCGAGCGCATCACCGCGGAGCTGGTCGCCTACCTGCGCAAGGTTCACGACGCCGGCGCGCGCCTGCACGGAGCCAGCGACCCGGAGTTCGCCACGATCAACGTGCTGGTGGAGTGAGCGCCCCCGAGCTGGCCGACGTGGTGCGCCGCGCCCTGGCCGAGGACATCGGCTCGGGCGACGTCACCACGCGGGCGGTCGTCCCCGAGGGCGCCCGCGCCCAGGCCACGATCGCCCAGAAGGCGCCGGGCACGCTGTTCGGACTGGAGGCGGCCGAGGAGGCCTTTCGCCAGTGCGACGAGCGGCTGGTCGTCACTCGCCTCGCGCAGGAGGGCGTGTGGCGCGAGGGCGGCGACGTGCTGCGCGTGGAGGGCGACGCGGCGCCGATCCTGGCCGCCGAGCGGGTGGCCCTGAACCTGCTGGGGCGCCTGTCCGGTGTGGCCACCGCGACCGCGCGGGCGGTGGCGGCGGTGGAAGGAACCGGCGCCCAGGTCCTGGACACCCGCAAGACCACGCCGGGGCTCCGGGGGCTGGAGAAGGCGGCCGTGCGCGCCGCGGGCGGCGTCAACCACCGCTCCGGCCTCTACGACGAGGTCCTGATCAAGGAGAACCACGCCGCGCTCGCCGGCGGGGTGGGGGAGGCCGTGCGCCGCGCGCGCAACGCCGCGCCCGGGGTCCCGCTGGAGGTGGAGTGCCGCACGACGGCCGAGATCGACGAGGCGCTGGCCGCCGGCGCGCCCCGGATCCTGCTGGACAACATGACCCCGGAGCGGCTGCGCGAGGCGGTCGCGCGGGTGGCGGGCCGGGCGGCGCTGGAGGCCAGCGGAGGCGTCACACTGGAATCCCTTCGGGAAGTGGCCGCCACGGGCGTACAATTCGTGTCTCTGGGCGCTCTCACGCACAGCGCGGTGGCGCTCGACCTCTCCCTCACACTGGAACCGCTCGCATGAACCTCCTGAGCCTCGAGAACGTCCCGGCCCTCCAGGACGAGATCCGTGCGCTGGCGCAGCAGCGCGACGCGGTCATCCTGGCCCACAACTACCAGGTGCCCGAGGTGCAGGACGTGGCCCACTTCGTGGGCGACTCCCTGGGCCTCTCGCGCGCCGCGGCCAAGGCCGACCAGGGGACGATCGTCTTCTGCGGCGTGCACTTCATGGCCGAGACCGCGTCGGTCCTGGCCCCGCAGAAGACCGTGCTGATCCCAGATCTGGACGCCGGCTGCTCGCTGGCCGACTCGATCACCGCCGACGAGCTGCGCGCCTGGAAGGCGCAGCACCCCGGCGCGCTCGTCGTCATGTACGTCAACACGAGCGCCGAGGTCAAGGCCGAGACCGACTACTGCTGCACCTCGTCCAACGCCGTGGCGGTGGTCGAGCACATCTACCGCGAGCACGGGCCCGACCAGGAGATCCTGTTCGGCCCCGACATGTGGCTCGGCGCCTACGTCGAGCAGCGCACGGGCAAGCGCATGCGCGTGTGGTCGGGGGAGTGCCACGTCCACGCCGGGATCCGCCCGGCCGACATCGAGGCCACGCGGGCCGCGCACCCTGGCGCCGACTTCCTGATCCACCCGGAGTGCGGCTGCTCCACCAGCGTCATGGAGTACGTGGCGCACGGCGACGTGGACTCCGAGGGCGTGCACATGCTGTCCACGGGCGGGATGCTCGACTACGCCAAAACCGCGGAGCCGGGCGGGACGGCCATCGTGGCCACCGAGACCGGGATGCTCCACCCCCTGCGGATGGCGGCGCCGGACACCGATTTCATCGCGGCCAACGAGGCCGCCTCCTGTCGCTTCATGAAGATGATCACGCTGCCCAAGCTGCGCGACGCGCTGCTCGAGGGCAAGCACGAGGTGCGCGTGCCGGCCGCGGTGGCCGAGCGGGCCCGCGTGCCCATCGAGCGCATGGTCGCGATCGGCTGAGCCGGGGCGGTCCCGGAACGCGCGAGGGGCGGCCGGATGGCCGCCCCTCGTCGTGTTGCGCTCCCGTGCGGAGTTACTTGATGAGCTCGATCTGCTCGAAGACGGCCGCGCCGTCCTTCAGCTCCAACTCGGCCTCGTGGACCGTGGCGCCCGGCTTGAGGTCGGCGGTCGTGCAGTTGCTCTCACCGTCGTCGCCGCTCTCGTCGTCCCCGTGACGCCCGTCGCCGTGGCGGCCGCCATGGTCGTCGCCGACATCATGAGCCGGCCCGTCGTCCGAGCCGTTGCGAGACGTCGTCGCCGTCGGCGCGGGGGTGGTCGGCGCGGACTCGCAGTCGATCTCGGTCGCGTCGGTCACCTGGCCGGACACGGTGCCGCCCCTGGCCAGCGCGATCGTGAGCACGCCGTTCTCGAAGCTGACGACCTTGCCCGCGTCCTCCTGCCCGTCCGGGGTCCCGTCGTCGTCGCTGTCGCGGTCGGTCGGGTTCGTGCCGACCTTCTGCTCGGCGCCGTCGCGCAGGCCGTCGTTGTCGCTGTCGGCCTTGCGCGGATCGGTGCCCGCCTTGAACTCGCCCTTGTTGTTCAGGCCGTCGCGATCCTGGTCGAGCTTGCCCTGCTTCACGCGCAGGCTGAGGCCGTGGCGGCGCTCCCAGCGGTCGGGGAGACCGTCGCGGTTGCGGTCCGCCTTGGCGGCGGCGCGCTGCTGGGCGGTGCTCGCCTGGGCCGCGGCCGGGACGAGCAGCAGGGCGGCGAGGAGCCCGGTGGCGACGAGGGTGACGGTGCGTCTCATGTTGAGGATCTCCTTGTGGGGGGCGGAGTGTGGCCTTCCTCCGCTTAGACGATCCATCGTCAAGGAGGTCACGGCCGTCCAGAAAACGTCCAGCGAGCTGGACGAACCGCTAGTCGTGCGGGACCGTGGTGGTGGGCGTCGAGCCGGAGCCCTTGCCCTTGCCCGAGCTGTCCAGAGGCTCCACCGGCTCGGGGACCGGGAGCGCCTCGGGCGGCGGTGCGGCCTCCGGCGGCGGGTCGGGCTCGCGTCCTGAGCGCCCGGACCCCGAGGAGCCGGAGCTGGAGGAGGGGGCGTGGTCGGAGCTCGCGGGCTCGGGCGACGAGTGCGAAGGAGTGGAGTCGGAGCCGCTGCGACCGGAGCCGGAGTGGCTGGGGCTGTCGTCCGGCCAGTGGACCGCGGCGATGTCGTCGGAGCCGTCGCGTCCGGGGGTGTCGCGGCCGTCCGCGCGGCGCCCGGACCCGTGGCGGTCCTCGGAGCTCAGGCCGCTGTCGCCGGAGCGCCCGCGCTGGTTGGAGCCCGTGCTCACCACGTCGGCGGCCAGGGCGCCGAGGGAGGCGGCCCCACCCGGCCCGGTCGCGTTGGCGCCGGCCGAGTCGGCGCCGCTCGCCTTCGCCCGCGCGTCCGGGGGCTGGTCGGCGGCCACGGCCGGTTCGTCCTTGCCGACCGCCCGGCGCAGGTCGGAGCCCGGTCCGGCCGCCAGGACGCCGGCGGCGACGAGCACCGTGCCCGCCTTGACCGCCGTCGCGGCCAGGCCCGCGGACCCGACGCCGGCCGACAGCTCGGCGATCCGCTGGCCGGCGGGGCCGCCGGCCTCGGCGCCCAGCGCGGCGGCCCAGGAGACCAGCGGCATCGGAGTGACCGCGGTGGCCGCGGCTCGCAGCGTGGTGCGGGCGCGGTGGACCAGCTGGCGCACCGAGCCCTCGGTGACGTGGAGGTCGCGCGCGATCTCAGCCCGGCTGTGGCCCGCGGCGGTGCGCAGCAGGGCGGCGCGCTGGTTGTCCGGCAGCCCCGCGACGCCGGTGAGCGTCTCGCGGATGACCGTGCGGCGGTCGAGCTCGGACTCCGGCGCCGGGGTGAGCTTCAGGGCGTCGGAGAGCTCGTCGTAGTCGTAGCCCGCCTTGCGCGCGTTGTCCAGGGCGGAGTTGCGCGCGATCCGGTACAGCCAGGGCCGCAGGTCGGTCACCTCGGTCCCCGCCTGCAGGGCGGACCAGGCCTTCAGGAACGCGGTCTGCACCGCGTCCTCGGCCCGGGCCTCGGGCAGCACGGTCCGGCACCAGCGGTGCAGCGGCTTGCGGTAGCGCTCCACGATGGCCTCGAATGCCCTCTCGTAGCCGCGCGACGCCAGCGCCAGCAGGCGGGCGTCGGATTGGGTGCGCAGGATGGCGGACGACAGGATGGGCGTCATGGCCTGTTCCCTAGACGAGGGTATCGCCAGAAGGTCACGGTTCCGCCACTATGTCCTCGCCCGTCTGGACGGTCGCCCGCGCCGCCGTCAGCCACCGAAGTCGGCCGCCGAGTGCGGGCCGACGCACGCGACCGAACGCTCGACGGAGATCCCGCGCGCGGCCTGCACCACCTCGTCGTAGGTGACCGCGTCGATGGCGGCGATCGCCCCGTCGGGGTCGATCGGCTCGCCGCGGACGATCACCTGGTTGGCCGCGTAGCGGGCCACGGCGCCGGTGTTCTCGAAGGCGAGGACCACGCGGCCGGCGGAGTAGGCGCGGGCGCGCTGCACCTCCTCCTCCGTCGGTCCGTCGGTCCGCAGCTCGTCCACGACCTCGCCCATACGCTCGAACGCCTCCACGCACTTCTCGGAGTCCAGGCCCGCCGACAGCTGGAGGATCCCGGCGTCGGCGAACACGTGGTCGAAGCCGTACACCTGGTAGGCCAGGCCGCGCTGCTCGCGGATCTCGTCGAACAGGCGGGAGCCCATCGAGCCGCCCAGCAGCGTGGCGTAGACGCCCAGCGCGGCGCGGGCGCGGCGGTCGTGGGGGTCCACGTCCGGGCGGTAGGTCAGGCGCAGGTGGGACTGGTTGGAGTCGCGCTCCTCCACCAGGATGCGCGGCTCCAGCGGAGGCGCGGGCTCGTAGGGCTCGGGCTCGGGCAGGGTGGGGAAGCGCTCGAACAGCTCGTCCAGCGCCCCGTTGGCGGGCAGCGAGTCGAGGTTGCCGACCACGAAGGCACCGCCTCGCGCGCCGGCCCAGCGGCGCTCGCGGAAGGCCACGATGCCCTCGCGCGTGAAGGTGCGCAGGTGCTCCGCGGGCCCCAGCACAGGGCGGCCCAGGGGATGGTCGCCGAAGGCCGCCCGGTCGATCAGGTGCTCGGCCACGGTGGACGGCTGGTCGTTGGCCCGGGCGATCTCCTGGATGACGACACCGCGCTCGCGGTCCAGCTCCTCGGCGTCCAGGTGGGGGCGCCCGACGAAGTCCGACAGCAGGTCGGCCGCCTCCATCGCCGCCTCGGCGCGGGCCGTGATGTGGAAGGCGACCATGTCGTGGCTGGTGTAGGCATTCAGCTGCGCGCCCATGTGCTCGGCGGTCTCGTTGACGTCGCGGTAGGTGGCGAACTTCTCGCCGCCCTTGAACACGAGGTGCTCGAGGAAGTGCGCCATCCCGTTCTCCTCCGGGCGCTCGGTGCGCGCGCCGGCGTCGAACGCGACGAGCAGGGTGATCGCCCGGGTGCCCGGCAGGGCGACGCGGTTGACGGTCAATCCGTTGGCCAGGGTGGACGTCTCGAGCACGGGCATGAGGCCCAGGTTAGCGACGCGTGCAGGATGGGTTGCAGTCGCGGGAATCCTTAACTTCCTTCGCTAGGGTCCGCCCCCGTATGGCAGAGCACAGCTTTCGCCGCGAGCAGCCCAACCGCGCCGCGACGGCCCCCAAGCGCCCCCAGCAGAAGCCCGCCGGGAGCCACGTGATCGAGTTCCGGGGGGTCTCCAAGGTGTACGAGGGCGGCGACGTCGGCCTCGACCAGGCGACCTTCGCGATCGAGCGGGGCGAGTTCGTCTTCCTCGTGGGCCACACGGGCTCCGGGAAGTCGACGATCATGCGCCTCCTGATCAAGGAGGCCGACGCCTCCGCCGGCACGGTGAAGGTGGCCGACCGCGACCTCGCCGAGCTCACCCGCAAGCGGGTCCCCTACTACCGCCGCAACATCGGCGTGGTGTGGCAGGACTTCAAGCTGCTGCCCAACCGCACGGTCTACGACAACGTGGCCTACGCCCTCCAGGTCACCGGCGGCAGCCGGCGCGACATCCGCGCCAAGGTGCCCGACATCCTGCGCCTGACCGGCCTGGCCACCAAGCTGCACAACTACCCCGACCAGCTGTCGGGCGGCGAGCAGCAGCGCGTGTCGATCGCGCGCGCGTTCGTCAACCACCCGCCGCTGCTGCTCTGCGACGAGCCCACCGGCAACCTGGATCCCGAGACGTCCATCGGGATCATGCAGCTGCTCTACCGAATCAACCGCACGGGCACGACCGTCCTGGTCGCCACGCACGACCACGCGATGGTGGACAAGATGCGCCGCCGCGTGATCGAGCTGGCCGAGGGCCGCGTGGTCCGCGACGAGGCCGCCGGCCTGTACGCCCGTGACGAGACCACCCGCGAGTTCGCGGCCCGCATGCGCGGCGCCGTGTCGGACCCGGATCTGGATCCGGCGGCGGCGCGGCTGACCCGCGGCGCGCGCGAGCGCGGACGGACCGGCTCGAACTGATGAAGATCGGCTTCTTCCTGCGCGAGGCCATGCGCTCGCTGCGCCGCAACGCCATGCCCAGCTTCGCGGCCATGGCCACGGTGCTGGTGACCATGCTCGTCCTGGGCGTCTTCATTCCGATCGTGCAGGCCACGACGGGCGCGGCCAACGAGGTCCGCAGCCGCCTGCTGCTCGACGTCTACATGAAGACCGACGCCACGCCCGCGGACGTGGCCCGGGTCCAGAACCGCCTGGCCCGCGAGACGCCCCACGTCAAGAAGGTGGAGTACGTCTCCAAGTCCGCCGCCTACGCCCGGGAGCGCAAGCGCAACCCCGAGGCCTACCAGCTGCTGGGCAGCAACCCGCTGCCCGACACGTTCCGGATCACGCCCGACCAGGCGTCGAACATCGGGGCGCTGAAGAGCGCGCTGGAGTCCGGCGGCAAGCCCATCGACCCGGCGATCGACACCGTGCGCAACCGCCGCGACGAGACGAACAAGATCCTCTCGGCCACGCGCGTGGTGAAGCTGACGACCGCCATGCTGGCGGCCCTGCTGATCACCGCCTCGATCCTGCTCATCTCCAACACGATCCGCCTGTCGCTGTACGCGCGGCGGCGCGAGGTCGAGGTGATGAAGCTGGTCGGCGCGACCGACTGGTTCATCCGCTGGCCCTTCGTGATCGAGGGGGTGATCGTGGGCGCCCTGGGCGGCCTGCTGGCCATCCTGCTGCTCGCGGTGGGGAAGATCGCGCTGATCGATCCCCTGGCCAAGGACTTCGCGCTGCTCGCGGCGCCGGACACCATCAACTTCGGCCTGCTCGTGGCCGTGCTCATCGGCGCCGCGGTCAGCCTGTCCGCGGCCGGCTCGGGCATCTCGCTGCGCCGCTTCCTGCGCGTTTGATCAAGTACCTGGGCTCGAAGCGGACGCTGGTGCCGCTCATCGAGCGCGTCGTGGCCGGCCTGCCGGTCCGCACCGGCTGCGACCTGTTCGCGGGCACCACCCGCGTGGGGCAGGCTCTGCGCGCCGGCGGACTGCGCGTGGTGTCCAACGACACGGCCTCCTACTCGGAGGCCTTCGGCCAGGCCTACGTGGCCGCCGGCGCCGAGGTCGATCGCCCACGCCTGCGGCGGCTTCTCGCGCAGCTGGACGCGCTGCCCGGGAGCCCCGGCTACTTCACGCGCGCCTTCTGCGAGCAGGCGCGCTACCTGCAGCCGGCCAACGGCGCCCGGGTGGACGCGATCCGCGCCGCCATCGACGACCTGGACCTCGACCCGGTGGAGCGCGGGATCGTGCTCACCTCGCTGGTGGAGGCGGCCGACCGGGTGGACAGCACGGTCGGCCTGCAGATGGCCTACCTCAAGCAGTGGGCCCCGCGCGCCCACAACCGCCTGGAGCTGCGCGAGCCGCCCGCCGTGCCCGGCCCGTCCGGAACGGTCCTGCGCGAGGACGCCAACGCGCTGGCGCCGGAGCTCGACGTCGACCTGGCCTACGTCGACCCGCCCTACAACCAGCACTCCTACTTCTCCAACTACCACGTGTGGGAGACCCTGGTCCGCGGCGACGAGCCCGACACCTACGGCGTGGCCAACAAGCGCGTGGACTGCCGCGAGCGCAAGAGCCCGTGGAACTACCGGCGGCTGGCGGCGGGGGCCCTGGAGGACCTGCTGGACCGGATCGCGACGCCCTGGCTGGTCGTCTCCTTCAACGCCGAGGGCTTCCACGACCCCGATGCCGTGCACGAGCGCCTGCTGCGCGAACGCCACGTGGCCCGCGTGCCCGTGGACGTGAAGCGCTACGTGGGGGCGCAGATCGGCATCCACGCGCCCAGCGGGGAGAAGGTCGGCCGCGTCTCGCACCTGCGCACCACCGAGTACCTGTTCGTGGCCGGGCCCGCCCGGGCCGCCGTGGAGCAGGCTGCCGGGCTGCGCGCCGCCGCCTGAAGGCCCGCGAACCCGTCCCGCTACGCTCCGCCCGCATGCCCCGCCGCACCCTCCAGCGCCTGGCCCTGCTGCTGGCCGCGCTCCTGCCGGTGGCGCTGGCGCTCGGGATCTGGCTCGGCGGCCATCCCTCCAGCCTGCCGCCGCCCGTCCGCGACCTCCTGGTCGACAAGCAGGTCGACACCCTCGACGTGGCGCTGAACATCATCGAGGACAACTACTACCGCGCGGTCAAGCGCTCGACGCTGGTCGACGACTCGCTGGCCGGGGCCGTGGCTCGCCTGCACGACCGCTTCTCCACCTACCTGACCCCGCAGGAGTACGCGCGCTTCCAGGCGTCCTCCAACGGCCAGTTCTCGGGCGTGGGGATGGAGGTGCTGCAGGACCCCAAGGGGCTGCGCGTGACGCGGATCTTCGACGGCTCGCCGGCCCAGCGGGCGGGAATTCGTCCCGGCGACCGCATCGTGGCGGTCAACGGCCGCTCGCTGGCCGGGCGCGCCAGCTCACGGGCCACGTCGGAGATCCGCGGGCGCCCCGGGACCTTCGTGACGCTGACCGTGGAGACGGCTGGCCGGCGGCGCACGCTGCGCGTCCAGCGCGCGCGGGTGGAGGCACCCTCGGTCACCGCGAGCCTGCGGACGTTCAGGGGGCGCAGGGAGGGCGTGGTCGAGCTCTCCTCGTTCACCGCCGGCGCGCACGGCGAGGTGCGCGGCGCGGTGGACCGGCTGCTGGCCCGCGGGGCGCGCGGATTCGTCCTGGACCTGCGCGGCAACGGCGGCGGCCTGCTGGACGAGGCGGTGCTCACCGCCAGCGTCTTCATCCCCGAGGGCACGATCGTCACCACCGACGGGCGCAACCGCCCGCGCAAGGTCTACCGGGCCACCGGCGGCGCGATCCCCACGTCGATCCCGCTCGTGGTGCTGGTGGACGGCGGCAGCGCGTCGGCCTCGGAGATCGTGGCCGGCGCGATCCGCGACCGTCACCGCGGCCAGGTGGTCGGAGCCCGCACGTTCGGCAAGGGCGTCTTCCAGGAGGTGCGCGAGCTGCCCAACGGCGGCGCGCTGGACATCACGGTCGGGGAGTACTTCACGCCCAGCGGGGAGAATCTGGGTGGCGGCGGGACCAAGCGCGGCCGCGGCATAGCGCCGCAGGTGCCGGCCGTCGACAACCCGCGCACCCGTCCGGACGAGGCCCTTCAGGTCGCGCTGGCGCAGCTCGTCCGGTGACCGTCGCCCTGCTGGAGAAGCGGGGGCGCTTCGTGGTCGCCACTCCGTTCTTCGAGCGCGGCGGGCGCATCGTCGTGGACCGCGACAAGCGCGCCGGCCCCGGAGACCTGGTGCTGCTGCGCGAGCGCGGCCAGGGTCGCGGCCACGCCAGGGTGGCGCGGCGCATCGGGCGTCCCGACGTGGCGCGCGACGTGCTGGAGGCGCTGATGCTCGACCGCGGCCTGGCGCGCGGGTTTCCCGACGCGGTGGAAAGCGCAGCGCGCGACGCGCAGCCGCCGGACGTGGCGCGCCGCGACCTGCGCGACCTGCCGACCTTCACCATCGACCCGGCCAGCGCGAAGGACTTCGACGACGCGATCTCCGCGCAGGACCTGGGGGACGGGGCCTGGCGCGTGTGGGTCCACATCGCCGACGTGTCCGCCTACGTGCGCCCCGGCTCGGCGATCGACCGCGAGGCCTACCGCCGTGCCACCAGCGTCTACGTCCCCGGCGCGGTGGAGCCGATGCTCCCGCACGC
>JAWVFR010000016.1:0-16996 GCA_033855845.1 Solirubrobacteraceae bacterium | reverse complement strand
ATGTCGCCGCGCTGGGTGATCTCCTTCATCACCTTCTTCAGGCGCTCCTCGAATTCTCCCCGGTACTTGGACCCCGCCACCAGGGCGGCCAGGTCCAGCGTGTAGATCTGCTTGCCCTTCAGCAGCTCGGGCACATCCGCGTTGGTGATCCGCTGGGCCAGGCCCTCGACCACGGCGGTCTTGCCCACGCCGGGCTCCCCGATCAGCACGGGGTTGTTCTTGGTGCGCCGGGAGAGGATCTGCATGATCCGCTCGATCTCGGTCTCGCGGCCCACGACGGGGTCCAGCTTGGACTCGGCGGCCAGCTTGGTCAGGTTGCGCCCGAACTGGTCGAGCAGCTTTGAGGACTTCTTGCCCTCGCCCTGGGCACCCGCGCCGGCGCCCGCCCCCGCGCCGGAGCCCTGGCGGCGGCCGCCCGGGCCGGACAGCATGCGGATGACCTCGTTGCGGATCTTCTCGGAGTCGGCGTCGAAGTCGAGCAGGATGCGGGCGGCGACGCCCTCGTTCTCGCGCACCAGGCCGAGCAGGATGTGCTCGGTGCCGATGTAGTTGTGGCCCAGCGACAGCGCCTCGCGCAGCGCCAGCTCCAGGACCTTCTTCGCGCGCGGCGTGAAGGGGATCTGACCGGAGGTGACCTCCTCGCCGGAGCCGACGATCCGCACGACCTGCGCGCGGACGCGCTCGACGGTGATGTCGAGGCTCTCCAGGACCCGGGCGGCTAGCCCCTCCTCCTCGCGCAGCAGCCCGAGCAGGATGTGCTCCGTCCCGATGTAGTTGTGCTTGAGCGTGCGGGCCTCCTCCTGGGCGAGGACGACGACCTGGCGGGCACGCTCTGTGAATCGCTCGAACATCTGCTGCTGGTTCCTTCCTGCTACGGGGTCGCCGAGAACCCGACTGCCCACTCACTCTCTTCGGCAGAGAGCACCATCGGGATGAGCGGTCGGGGACGGGTGGCGGGCATGCGGCAGTCTACCAACGTCCTTCGGCGGTCCACGGGGGGATAGGGTCACGTCGTGCCCGCTATCAGCGAGCTCGAGCTTCCGCAGTTCGACTACACCGACCAGACGCTGCGCGGCGAGCGCTACCGCGAGGCCATGCGGGAGCTCGAGGGGCAGGGCTGGATCGTGGCCGGGCCGCTCGGATTTCTGGTGCTCGACCGGGAGGCGGGCGAGTTCTTCCTGCGCACCAAGGCGGCGGTCTTCCCGGGGCTGACCATCGCCGAGCTGTTCGGCGTGGAGGACGGGCCGCTGCGCGAGGAGATCGCCGGCAACATCATCAACGTCAACGGCGACGACCACCGCCGGCTGCGCAACCTGGTCAATCCCGCCCTGACCCCGCGGGCCGCCGACCGGCACCGCCCCGCGATGCGCGGCTTCATGGAGCAGCTGCTGGACGGCCTGCCGGCGGACGGCCGGGTCGATTTCGTGGAGGCGATCGCCAAGCCCTACCCGTCGCTGTCCATCGCGCACGTGCTGGGCGCTCCCCTGGAAGATGCGCCGCTGCTGCACGACTGGTCGAACTGGATCCAGCGCCAGTTCGACGCGCCCTCGCTGGTGGCCGACCGCGACCGCATCGAGCGCGCGGTGGTCGAGGCCTACGCCTACCTCGACGAGCTGCTCGAGCGCCGGCGCGAGTCGCCCGGCGAGGACGTGATCTCAGATCTCCTGGCCGCCGAGGACGAGGGCGACCGGCTCTCGCACGGCGAGGTGCGGGATCTGGTGCTGGACCTGATCCTGGGCGGGATCGACACCGCCCAGAGCCAGCTCTCGCACGCCGTACGGCTGCTGGCCGAGAACCCCGACCAGTGGGCGGCGCTGCGCGAGCGCCCGGACGAGCTGGCCCCGGGGGTGGTCGAGGAGGCGCTGCGCCACGAGCCGGTCACCCCGTTCACCGCGCGGATCACGGTCGAGCCGGTCGAGTTCCGGGGCGTGACCTTCCCGCCGGGGACCGTGCTCATGGTGTCGGCCTGGCACGCCAACCGGGAGGGAGCGGGCGAGGAGTTCGACATCACCGCCGACCGCGGCAAGGCGCGTATCCTCACCTTCGGAGCCGGCATCCACTACTGCGTGGGGGCCAATCTGGCGCGGGCCGAGCTGCAGGAGGCGATCGGTCTGCTGGCGCGCCGCGTCGAGTCCCTGGAGCTGGACGGAGAGCCCGTCTACGGGACGATCACCGGCATCTACGGGCTCGACGCCCTGCCGGTCAGACTTCTATCTTCGTGATCTTGAGTTTGCGCTTGGGGCCGCGGGGGACCGCGACCTCGACCGTCTCGTTGCGCTTGTGGCCCAGCAGCGCCTTGCCCACGGGCGACTCGTTGGAGAGCTTGCTCTCCGCGGGGTTGGCCTCGGGCGCGCCCACGATCGTGTACTTCACCGACTTGCCAGTCTTCTCGTCCTTTACGTGGACGGTGCAGCCGACGCGGACCTGGTCGGTGGACAGGTCGGACGCGTCGATCACCGACGCTGAGCGCAGCTGCTCCTCCAGCTGGGCGATCCGGGCCTCGAGCATGGCCTGCTCGTTCTTGGCGTCGTCGTACTCGGCGTTCTCGGAGATGTCGCCGAACTCGCGCGCCTCCTTGATGCGGGCGGCGACCTCCCGGCGCTTGGCGCCCTGAAGGTTGCTCAGCTCGGCCTTGAGCTTGCTCAGGCCGTCGGGGGTGAGGATCACGTCCTTGGGCATCTTGTTCTCTCTCTCCGAAGCAAAACCCGCCGGGGAGGGCGGGGCTGGGTCCGGCACGGGTGTGGCGAGCGGGCCAGTATAGCGGCGCGCTCAAGCGGCCCGGATGAGCTCCAACCCCGCCAGCACGGCCCGTGCCTGGGCCAGCGTGTCCGCGCGCTGGAGGGCGTCGCGGACCTCGGCGTCCGCCCCCAGGCGGTCCAGGTACCACCCGTAGAACTTCCGCAGGTAGCGGGCGGCGCGGGGCTCGCCCAGGTGCTCCTCCGCTCGGTCCATGACCCAGTCCAGCTCGGCCAGGACCTCCTGGTGCGTGGGCTCCTCGTCGCGGTCGCCCAGGAGCTGCTCGAACAGCCACGGGTTCCCCAGCGATCCCCGGGCGAGCATGATCGCCGCAGCACCTGTCTCCTCCCAGGCGCGGCGCGCGGACTCCACGTCCTGGAGGCCGCCGGAGACGATGACCGGGACGGGCAGCTCCTGCACCAGCTCGCGCACCAGCGCGTAGTCCGGGGCGCCCTTGTGGCGCTGGGTGGCGCTGCGGGGGTGCAGGGTCAGCCCGGCCACGCCCCCGTCGGAGACCAGCCGGCGCGCCACCTCCACTCCGTCGCGGTCCTCGTGCGTGCGCGAGGTGCGCAGCTTGACCGTCACCGGGAGGCCGCTGCCCTCGCGGGCCGCCAGCGCCAGCTCGGCGGCCCGGCCCGGGTCGCGCAGCAGGGCCGCGCCCGCGCCCGTCTTGCACACCTTGGGCACGGGGCAGCCCATGTTGAGGTCGATCAGATCAGCGCCGGTGGCCCGCGCGACCGCTTCGGCCGCGGAACGCATGACCTCCGGGTCGTGGCCGAACAGCTGGATCGCCGTCGGCCCGCCGGCGCGCTCGTCGGGGTGGACGCGCAGCAGCTCGCGCAATGTGCGCTCGTTGCGGTGGTGCACGGCGAAGCTGGAGACCATCTCCGACACGCACAGCCCCGCGCCGTGGCGCTTGGCCTGCAGGCGCACGAACCAGTTGCCGATCCCGGCCAGCGGGGCCAGGACGACGCGGTTGGGGACCGTCACGCCCCCGAGCTGCCAGGTGTCCGTGAGCGAGCGCACGGACCGATGGTAGAGCGCCGCTAGCCGCCCCGCCGCGGGCGCGGGGTGGGGACGCGCAGGGAGAAGTCGATCATCCGTATGACCGGTCGCGGACGCGTCCGGTAGGTGACGATGAGCCGCACCGCGACCGCCTTGCGGCGCGTGACGCCACGGCGCAGCTGGCTGACGACCGCCCTGGAGAGCCTGATCCGGATGCGCAGGCGCGTCCCCCTCCGGACGGAGGCGTGCTTGCGCACGAGCGGCAGGATCAGCGCGGAAGCGGAGGCCGACGGCAGGGCCAGGCGCCGGCGCGAGCGCCGGTAGTCCAGGAAGACCTTGTAGTCGTTGACCGCGGTCGCGACGCGCGCCACCCACTCGCCCGCAAAGCGCTCGAACTGAGCGGTGAGCGGGTAGTGGCCGACATAGGCGGGCGTCAGGCCGAGGTTGGTGAGCTGGAACACGGCCGAGGCGGAGCGGAACGGGCGTCCCGCCTCGGCGTCGCTGAACGCGGTGTCGACGATCCGGTTGGCTCTCGCGATGTACACCGCGATGTCGTGGCGCAGCGTCTCGTTGTACTGGACGACGGTCTGGTTGGAGAAGTCGAGGTTGTTGTCGATGTTGAAGTACGCGTCACCCTGGGCCTGCGACTTCAGGGAGCTCACCCGGGTGCGCTTGAAATCGGCCACCACGGCGTCGACCTCACAGTTCGTGGGGGGATTGCGGGCGCCCCTGGCCAATGGGCGGTTCGCCGCGTTGCACCCGACGGTCACGTCGACCTCGCCCGTGCCGTCGGGGAGGAGCTGCCCCGTAACGCTCGGGGGCAGCGAGCACTGGGGCAGGGCCGTCCCGGACCCCCCGCACACGAGGATCGGACTCGCGCTCCCGGTGCAGGCGGGAAGGACGGTTCCCGTCCCACCGCACGCGGCGACGTAGTTGTTGCCGGGCCCGCAGGCCTGCAGGATCGTGCCGCCCGGCCCGCAGACGGTCGGCAGGTCCGCGGGCATGCTGCACTGCGGGAAGATCGTCCCGCTCGGCCCGCAGACGCCGGGCCGGCCGTTCGGGTCCGCGCAGGTGACCAGGAGCGTGGCCGCGTTGAAGCACTCGGGGCGGAAGGTCTGGTGGTGCGGCGTGCCGGGCGGCGTCGGATTGCCCGTGGGCGGGCCGGGACCCGGGCCGGGGCTGCCCGCCGGGACCTCACGGGCGAACATCGACACGGCGCTGTCCCCCTGGCCCGCGACGTACACGCTGCGGTCGTCCGGTGAGATCGCGATCCCCCGCGACTGCAGGAGCCCGTCCGCCGACCCGCAGCCCGAACCCCCGGGGTTGTCGCGGAAGCAGCTGACCGCTCCGAGCGCGCTTCCGCTGCGCGACAGGGTCACAACCGCGTTGTCGAACAGGCTCGCGGCGTACACGTTCGCCCCGTCGTGCGATACCACCACGCCCTCCGCGCCGTAGAGCCCCTCGGCGATCGTCGAGCAGGTGTCGCCCGCGTTGGAGGGGTCCTTGGCGCAGTCCCCCACCGTCAGGGTGGCCGTGCTCGGGTCGCGGCTGTAGGTCCGGACCATCCGGCCGTTCACCACGCCCGCGTACACGAACGCGTTGTCCGGAGACACCGTCACGCCGACGGGGAGGTTCGCCCCGGTGGCGGTCCCGGCGCCGCTGAGCGCCCCGGTGCTCGTGTTGCGCAGGAAGGCGACGATTCCGCTGCCGGCTGCGGCTATGTAGACGCCCTTGCCGTCGGGCGCGACGGTCAGCTCGCGCGGGTTGAGCATCGCCGACGCGTTGGTGGTGCAGTTCGCGACCGACCCGGAGTTCTCCAGGCACGAGGGCGACGACAGCGCCGTCGCGCCCGGCGTGCGCGAGAAGGTCACGACCGTGCTGTCGGTCTGCGACGCCACGTAGAGGTTCTTGTCGTCGGGCGAGACGGCGATGCCCTCTGAGCCCCGCAGGCCGTCCGCGACGTTCGCGACCGCGCACGACGCGGGACTGGCCGTGTCGCGCCAGCACCCGGCTGCGACGAGGGTCCCGTTGCTCGTGTCGCGGTCGAAGAGCGCGACCGCGCCGTCGTCCCCGCCGCTCACGTAGACGCTCGCGCCGTCCGGGCTCACGGCGACGAAGTGCGCGCCGTTGAGACCCTCCGTGGACGTCGCGCAGCCCACCGCCGCTCCGGTGTCCTTGATGCAGCCGCCGTAGGTGAGCGTGCCATTCGCGGCGCGGGTGTAGATGACGAGCGCGTCGGCGGTCTGGCTGGCGACGTAGACGTTCTTGCCGTCGGGCGACACGGTGACGCCCCGCGCGCCCCCCAGCCCCACGTCGGTCATGGCCCCGAGCGGAGTGAGGTCGCCGGTCGCGGAGGACGCGGTGGGAACCGCCAGCAGCGACGCCACCAACGCGGCGAGGAACCCTGTCCATAGGTGCGAGTGCGCGGTCATTCCATGACCCGGCGCGACCGTACCATGACCGCACGCTGTTCCGCTGAAATCAGGCGCTTTGAATCTTCAGGCGGTGCCGCTGCGCTCGTGGATCAGGCGCAGGCCGGTCAGCGTGAGCAGGTCGTCGTCTTCGTCGATGGTCTCGGTGTGCCCGACGATGTGGTGGGCGAGGCCGCCCGTGGCGATCACGCTGCACTCCTCCCCCAGCTCCACCCACAGGCGCCGGACGATGCCGTCCACCTGGGCGGCGACCCCGAAGATGACGCCGGAGCGGATCGCGTCCACGGTGGACTTGCCGATCAGCCCGCGGGGCTCCTCGAGGTCGACCTTGGGCAGGCGCGCGGCGCGCTCGGTCAGCGCCTCCAGCGAGATCTCCACCCCCAGCGCGATGATGCCCCCCAGGTACTCGCCGTCGGCCGAGACCACGTCGAAGGTGTTCGCCGTCCCGAAGTCCACGACGATGCAGGGCCCGCCGAAGCGGTCGTGGGCGGCCACGGCGTTGACCAGGCGGTCGGGGCCCAGCTCGCGCGGGTTGTCCAGGCGGATGGGCATCCCGGTTTTCAGCCCCGGGCCGACCACGACCATCTCGTGGCCGAGGTAGGCCTCCGCGGTGTGCGTCCACTCCGGCCCCAGCTGGGGGACGGTGGTGGAGATGATCGAGGCGTTGACGTCGTCGAAGGTCAGCCCGCGCAGGCCCAGGAGGTTCTTCAGCGCGGCGCCCAACTCGTCCGCCGTGGAGTCCGGCACGGTGGCGAAGCGCCAGTGCTCGACCAGCTCCTCGCCCCGGAAGGCGCCGAGATGAGTCTGGGTGTTGCCCACGTCCACAGCGAGGAGCACGGCGCGATTATGCTGTACCGATGGAGGGGCGGCTCTACGTGGTGCACGGATCCCATCCGTGCGAGACGGTGAAGCGGGCGATGGAGATGAAGGGCATCCCCTACAAGCTCGTCGAGCTGCCGCCCCCGCTGCACGCCCCGATCCAGCGCCTGCTGTTCGGCGAGCGCACGGTTCCGGCGCTGCGCCTGAACGGCGAGAAGCTCAGCGGCTCGCGCCGCATCCTGCGCCGCCTGGAGGAGCTGCGGCCCGACCCGCCGCTCTTCCCCGCCGACGCGGGCGCCCGCGCGCGCCAGGACGAGGCGGAGTCCTGGGGCGACGAGGTGTTCCAGCCGATCGCGCGGCGCCTGCTGTGGCATGCGATGCGCCGCAATCCCGGCGCGATGGTTTCCTACTCCGAGCACGCCAAGGTGCCGCTCCCGGCGCCGATGATCCGGATGTCGGCGCCGCTGATCGCGCGCGGAGCCGGGCGGCTGAACCACGTCTCCGACGAGGCGGTGCGCGCCGACTACGACGCGCTGCCCGGCTATCTGGACAAGGTCGACGGCTGGATCGAGGCCGGCGTGCTCGGCGGCGAGCAGCCAAACGCGGCCGACCTCCAGATCGCCACGACGCTGCGCCTCCTGATGACCCTGGAGGACCTGCGCCCCCTCATCGAGGACCGGCCTGCGGGACAGCTCGCTCTGCGGCTGTTCCCCCAGGTCGACGGGCGCATGCCCGCCGGCGCCTACCCGGTCTAGGCGGACCAGTTGGGCGTCCCCGCGGTGGGCGGGGGCGAGTCGTGTCCGTGCGTCCCGGGGGTGTCGTGCGGGCGCTCGAGTCGCCCGGCTTCCTCGCCTTCCGCGCCCTCGTGCGGTCGCGGCGCCGTGGCCACGTGCTCGAAATGGGTCATGTGCTTGAACTCGGCGGCGCGGTACTCGACCTCTTGGCGGCTGAGGCCGACGATGCGCCGCGCGCCGAAGTCCTCCACGCAGTAGGAGGCGAGCACCGACCCGTACGTGACCGCCCGGCGCAGCACCTCGGAGGTCAGCTCCCCCTGGGTGAGGCCGAGGTAACCCAGGAATCCGCCCGCGAACGCGTCGCCCGCGCCGGTCGGATCGGCGATCTGCTCCAGCGGATAGCCGGGAAGGGAGAAGTAGCGGTTCTCGTGCAGCAGCGCACAGCCGTACTCGCCGAGCTTGACCACCACGGCCTGGGGCCCCCAGGAGCAGATCTCGCGCGCGGCGCTCAGCAGCATCGGCGTGCGCGTCAGCTCGCGCGCCTCCTGGTCGTTGAGGAGCACCACGTCCACGCGCGACATCGCCTCCACCAGGGCGTCGCGCTTGTGCTCGATCCAGTAGGCGATCGTGTCCAGAGCGCACAGGCGCTTCCCGTGCCACTCTTCCCGCACGGAAGCCTGGCTCTCGGGGTCCATCGCGGCGAGGAAGAGCACGTCGGCGTCGCGCGACTCCCGCAACAGGTGGGGATGCCAGCCCTCGAAGACGTTCAGGGCCGTCTCGTCGGTGTGGGCCACGCTGAGGTCGAACTCGTAGTGACCGCGCCAGGAGAACGTCTTGGTTCCGCTCACGTGGTCGATCTCGGACATGTCGACGCCGCCCTCGTCGAGCAGGCTGTGGTGCTCTGCGCCGAAGTCGTCGCCCACCGGCCCGACGATCCGCGCGGGACCGAAGTGCGCGGCCGCCAGGGCGGCGTACACCGCCGACCCGCCCAGCTCCCGGTCGGCGGAGCCGAATGGTGTCCGCACCGAGTCGAACGCGATCGATCCCACGACGCTCAGCGACATGGGAGAACAACTCCGGCCGCGGCTCGGGCGTGACGGTCGCGGGCCGGTCTAGACGCCCAGCGGCGGGCCGGCACGTCGGACCGGCTGCTCGTCGGGCGCCAGCGCGGTCAGGGCGTCGGCGACCCCCGGGAGCTCGGGGTCCAGCTCGTACAGGGGGACGAGGACGAACCGGCGCGAGCGGGTCTCGGGGTGCGGCAGGCGCAGGCGCTCGGATTCGTGGACGACGTCGCCCAGGGCCAGCACGTCCACGTCGATCGGCCGCGGGCCGTGGCGGGGGCCGCCGGGCTCGCGGCCCAGCGCGCGCTCCACCGCCTTGCACGCGTCCAGCAGCTCCTCCGGGCCCAGGTCGGTCTCCACGCGCAGGCACGCGTTGAGGAAGTCGCGCTGGTCGAGCACCTCCCCCACGGGCGCGGTCTCGTACACGGAGGAGGACGCGACCGGCTGGACCCCATGGGAGGGCAGCGCGTCCACCGCCGCCTGGAGGTGGGCGCGGCGGTCGCCGACGTTGGAGCCCAGGCCCACGTGGCCGGTCACGCGGCCGTGAGCTTGGCGCCCACGGCCTCGCCCAGCGCCATCAGCCCCGAGGCCGGGCGCACCATGACGGTCAGCTCCGCGATGCGACCCTCGTCGTCGAAGCGCAAGAGGTCCAGCCCCTCGACGTCGCGGTCCCCAATCCGGGCCTGGAAGATCAGCGCGGCGCTGCCGCCGGCCTCGAACTCGTCCGTGTAGCGAAAGTCCTCGAACGTCTCCAGCAGGATCGCGAACAGGTTCGACACCGCCTCGCGGCCCTCGAAGGGCTTGAAGGAGACGGGGCTGCGCAGAACCGGCTCGGGTGCCAGGGCCGCGACCATCCCGGCGTGGTCGCCGGCCTCGACGGCGGCCTTGAAGGCGGCGTGCGCGCTCATGTCGCGACCTTAGCGCCTGGGCCGCCGTCCTCGCGCAATCCGATCCGGCGGTGCAGGCGCCGCAGCGGGCGCGGGGCCCACCAGTTCCAGCGACCCAGCATCTCCATAAGCGCGGGCACCAGCAGGGCGCGCACGAGCGTGGCGTCGATCAGCACCGCGAGCGCCGTCCCCACCCCCAGCTCCTTGATGAAGACGATCTCCGAGGTCGCGAACGCTCCGATCGCGACGCAGAACAGCAGGGCCGCCGCGGTCACGATCCGCCCGGTGCGCTCGAGCCCGATGGCCACGGCCTCGCGGTCGCCGGCGCCCCGGTCGCGCGCCTCCTTGATGCGACCGAGCAGGAACACCCCGTAGTCGGTGGACAGGCCGAAGGCGAGCGCGAACAGCAGGACGGGCTGGGTCATCTCCAGCGCCCCCTGGCTGGTGTAGGCGAGCAGGCCCTCCAACCGGCCGTCCTGGAAGATCAGCACCAGCAGGCCGAACGCCGCGCTGAGGGTCAGGAGGTTCATCACCAGGGCCTTGAGCGGCAGGATCACCGAGCCGGTCATCAGGAACAGCACGAGGATCGTGGCGCCGGCCACGATGGCCAGCGCGATCGGGAGGTGGCCGACGATGCTGGACCGCGTGTCGACGAAGTCCGCCGTCTCCCCGGTCACGCGCACGCCGGGCAGGGCGCGCACGTCGCGGACCAGGTCCTGGGCGCGCCCGGAGAAGGGAGGCGCGCTCGTGTAGGCCCGGATCACCGCCAGCCCGCCGCCGATCGGCTGGGGCGCGACCACCGCGCCGGCGCCGCGCAGCGCGGCGATGCGGCCGCGCAGGGCCGCGGCGTCGCGGGCCGGCGCCACGGCGATGAGCGGCACGTCGCGGCCGGCCGGGAAGTCGGTGCGCAGCGCGTCGTAGACCTGGCGGCGCTCGCTGGCCTTCGGCAGGACCGAGCCGTCCACCGCGGTGAAGGAGATCGACAGGAACGGCAGGCCCAGCGCGATCAGCAGGACGGCGGCGCCGGTCGCCACGGGCGCGGGCCGGCGCATCACGAACCGCGAGAGCCGGTACCAGGCGCCGGCCTGGTCCGGGCGCGCGTCGCGCTCGGCCCGGCGGGCCAGCCAGCGCGGCGAGCCCGCGTTGACCCGCGGCCCCAGCAGGGCCAGCACGGCGGGGAGCACGACCAGCGCCACGACGGCCGCGACCAGCGCGACCATCGTCCCGCCCAGCCCCATCGAGTACAGGAAGCGCTGCGGGAAGACGAGCAGCGAGGCCAGGGCCGCGGACACGGTCAGCGAGGAGAAGAGGACGGTGCGCCCGGCGGTGTTCAGCGTGCGTCGCAGGGCCTCGCGGCCCGGGCCCACGGCGGCCAGCTCCTCACGGTAGCGCGACACGATGAACAGGCTGTAGTCGATGGCCAGCCCGAGCCCCAGGCCCGTCGTGAGGTTGAGAGCGAAGATCGAGACCGAGCCCAGCTCGCTCGCCACCCGCAGGCCCGCGAAGGTGCCGACGATCGCCAGCGCGCCCACCAGGAGGGGCAGCAGCGACGCGACGAGGCTGCGGAAGAACAGCAGCGAGAGCACGAACAGCAGGGGAAAGGCGATCAGCTCGGACCGCTGCAGGTCGGACTCCACCTTGGTCCCGACCTCGGCGAAGGAGAGCACCTGGCCGCCGACCTTCACCCCCGGCAGCGGGGCGAGGCGCCGGTCCACGCGCTTGCCCGCCGCCTCGCGGGGGTGCTCGCCGACGGCGCGCATCACCGCGACGACGTAGGTCTGGCGACCGTCGCGCGAGACCATGGCCGGGTCGCCCGAGTCCAGCACGCTGACCACCCGCCCCACCGCGGGCTCCGCGCGCATGATCGCCACCACGCGGGCGACGCGCGCACGGGCGGCGGCCGCGTGGGCGCCGCCCGGGAGGTCCACCAGCGCCACGATCCCGGGACCGGGCTCCAGCCCCGACGCGCGCTCGATCGCCGCGCGGGCCTGGACCGTCTGCGTGGCCGGATCGTCGGCGCCGTAGGGGTCGAGGTGCTTGGCGACGGTCCCGCCGAAGGCGCCGGCGACGGCGAACAGCACCGCGGCGACGACCAAGACCCGCCTGGGACGCCGCTGAGCGAGATCGGCCAGCCGGGTCACGCGCCCTCGGGTCCCATTCCGCCGGAACCTAGTCCGGCCTCGCCGAGCGTTCTGTGACGAGCCTCACGCGGGCTCGCGCCACACCTCGACCGCGACCTCCTCCACCGGCAGCGGGATCGGTGGCTCGGGCTTGGCCGCCTTGACCCAGACGCTCTCCACGTCGTACTCGGCCAGCAGCCGGTCGGCGACCGCCGAACACAGGCGTTCCAGCGTCCGGAAGGTGCCCTGGGAGACCAGGGCCACGGTCTGGCACACCTCGGCGTAGTCGACGGTGTCCTCGAGGCGGTCGGTCAGCGTGGCGTCGGACTCCCCCACGTCCAGGCGCAGGTCCAGCACCGTGCGCTGGCCCACCTTGCGCTCCTCCTCGCTCACGCCGAGATGCGTGTAGAGCGACAGGCCGCCGATCTCGATCGTGACGACCGTGTGCGCGCCCTCCCCGTCGTCGTCGAGGAGGTCGTCGTCCTCGTCGATGTCGTCGTCGTGGTCGTCGGGGGTCATGGGCCCGCGACGGTAGCAGCCGCCACCGCGAGCGCATCGCGCACGGGCGCGACCTCGTGGACGCGGAATACGGTGGCCCCGCGCTCCAGCGCGAGGACGTTCGTGGCGATCGTCCCCGGCAGCCGCGCGCCCACCTCGCGGCCGGTGAGCCGGCCCAGGAAGGACTTGCGCGAGGTGCCGACCACCACGGGCCGGCCCAGCGCCACGATCTCGTCCAGACGGCGCAGCAGCTCGAGGTTGTGGGCCACGGTCTTGCCGAATCCGATCCCGGGATCGAGCATCACCCGCTCCTCCGGCACGCCCTCGGCCACCGCGAAGGCCAGGCGCTCCTCCAGGAAGGCCTTCACGTCGGACACCACGTCCTCGTAGCGCGGATCGTCCTGCATGGTCCGCGGGTCCCCCAGCATGTGCATGAGGCAGCACTCGGCGCCGCGCTCGGCGACCAGGGCGGCCAGCTCCGGCTCGGCCCGGAAGGCGGTGACGTCGTTGACGTAGGTCGCGCCCGCGTCCAGCGCCGCCCGGGCCACTCCAGCCTTGGAGGTGTCGATCGACAGCTGCGGGCCGGCGCCCGCGAGCTCCTCGATGACCGGGACGACCCGCCGGCGCTCCTCCTCCTCGGACACCGGCTCCGCATGGGGCCGGGTGGACTCCCCGCCCACATCGAGGATGTCCGCCCCCTCGTCGGCCAGCCGCCTGCCCTGCGCGATGGCCGCATCCGCGTCCAGGAACAGCCCCCCGTCGGAGAACGAATCCGGGGTGACGTTGACGACGCCCATGAGGCGGAAGGCCGCAGCGGTCACGGCCCGATCCTGTCAGGACCAGGCGATGGCCAGCAGGACGGCCGCGCAGGCCACCTCGATGGCGAAGAACGTCCACACGGGCCATAGACCGACACGGCGGTCGACCACCGCCCCGACCACCCGCCCCGCGGCCATCCCCGCCAGCGCGAAGCCGACCGTCACCAGGATCCCCTCGCGCACGCCGCCGTGGCCGGCGGCGGCCACGCCGAGCAGCGCCGCCATCGCGAGGCCGAACCCGCCGTAGACCGCCCGAACCTCGTTGCGCCCCTCCGCCGTGCGCACCTCCACGCCGAACAGCGCGGGCACGCTCGCCGGCGTGGCCAGGGCGTACAGGCCCATGGCCGCAAAGCCGGCCGCGACCACCCAGATGGCTACGTCGGCCACGGCTAGGAGGTCGGCGCGCCGGCCGACCGGCGGGCGAAGTCGGCGATCAGCTGAGCCGTGCGCCCCGGCTGATCGATGGGTACGTAGGTCCAGGAGTCCTCGATGCGCTCCAGCCGCGCGTCGGGGAACGCCTGCGACAGCCGCTTCGCGTGCTCCATGGGGAAGAAGCGGTCCTCCGGCGCCCACGCGATCAGGACCGGCTTGCCGAACTCCCCGAAGCGCCGGGCGGCCTCCTGCGTGTGGCGCGGGGAGATGCCCTTGAGCACCTTCGCGACCTCGCGCCGGATCCGCCGGTCGTGCAGCACCGGCGCCAGGAACGCGTCGCTCACGTCGCGCGCGAGCGGGCGCTTGGACAGCCAGCCGAAGGCGAAGGGCAGCCGGCGCGCCGGCCGGGGGCGCAGCGACTGGGCGATGACGAACACAGCGCCGGGGACCCGGGCCGCGAGCTGCAGCGGCCGGAACATCGGCGGCAGGAAGTTGTCGTAGGCGTCGCACGGCGTGAGCACGAGCCGGCCCAGCCGCTCGGGGTGGTGGACGGCCACGAGCTGCGAGATCGCCCCGCCGGTGTCGTTGCCGACCAGCGTCACGTCCTCCAGGTCCAGCGCGTCGAGGAAGCCGGCCACGATCCGCGCCAGGCCGGGCGGGGTGAGGTCGGCGTCGTCGCGCAGCGGCGGTGAGTGCGAGCCCAGCGGCCAGTCGGGCACGATGACCCGGAAGTCGCCGGACAGCTCCGGCGCGACGTCGCGCCACAGCAGCCCGTTGTTGAGCAGCCCGTGGACCAGCACCACCGGCGGCCCGCTCCCGAGCTCGCGGTAGCGGATCGTCCCCTGTGGAATGGAGGCCTCCCTGATGGCCGCCGCGTCCCATGCCGTCATGTCCGCCTCCCCTTGCGCAGCCGTCGTTGGATGGTCCGGGCCTGGATGCGGACGAACAGCGGCCACGCCCGCGGCCGGGTCAGGGCGGCCGCCACCATCGGACTGGGGTCCATGAACGCCTCTCGCACCGCGATGCGCCCGTCGCGCAGGGTGATGCGATCGCAGGAGCGGAACTGGAACGGCTTCCCGGCCAGCGTGCCCCGCAGTCGGATCACGATGTAGACGGAGTCCCCGCGCGCCGCCCAGTCCTCGACCTCTCCGTGCAGGTCGGGCATCAGCGCGAACAGGGGATCGGCGAAGCCGCTGCGGAACTCGTCCAGGCCGACCAGGGGCGGGATCTGGGGCTGCAGCAGCCGGACGTCCTCCTGCAGCAGCGGGCGGAAGTTCTCCACCAGCCCGGCGGCGCTGCCGGGGGCGCGCCAGCCCGCGGCGAACGCCTCGACGAAGGCCTCGACCTCCGTGTGCTGCGCGACCGCGCTCACTGGCCCAGCTGGGTCTGGAAGCCCAGCGTGTCCAGGTAGGAGTCCTTGCGCGCGAGCAGGCCGTCCTCCACCGCGATCACGTCGAGGAAGTCGACCTCCACGTGGGTCCCGGGCGCCTCGACCTCGCGCCCCTCAACCTCGATCGGAGCTGACACCGTCCCGCTCATCACGGACTCCAGGACCCAGAAGTCGGCGCCGGCGCGCAGGCGAACCGGCTCGAAGTGGATGTCGGGGAGCTGGGCCAGGAAGCCGGCGAACGCCTCGCGCAGCGCGTCACGGCCCTCCACGGGCGCGCCGCCCGGCGCATGGAGCTGGAAGATCCCGTCCGGCGCGTGCATCGCGACGACGGCGTCGACGTCCTGCGCGTTCCAGGCGTCGCCGTAGCGGCCGGCCAGCTCCTCGATCTCGGTGGCGGTGGCGGACAATGCAAGCTCCCTCCCGTTCGGTGACATACAGACAGTATGCATCTAACATGCAACCGGTATGAACGTCAAGGCCCAACAATCCGAAGCGACGCGCGCCGCGCTGGTGGCGGCGGCCCGACCGCTGTTCGCGGAGCGGGGGTACGCCGGGGTGGGAACCGAGGAGATCGTGCGCGCCGCCGGGGTGACCCGCGGGGCCCTCTACCACCACTTCGCCGACAAGAAGGACCTGTTCCGCGCCGTCTACGAGGACGTGGAGCGCGAGCTGGTCGAGCAGATCGCGGCCGGCGCCCTGAGCGCCGCGGACCCGGTGGAGGCGTTGCGGGCCGGCTCTCAGGCCTGGCTGGACGCCTGCGAGCAGCCCGGCATCCAGCAGATCGCCCTCCTGGACGCCCCCTCGGTCCTGGGCTGGGAGGAGTGGCGCGAGATCGGGATGCGCTACGGGTTCGGCCTGGTGCAGGGGACGCTCCAGGCCGCGATGGACGCCGGCCTGCTGGAGACCCAGCCGGTCCGCCCCCTGGCCCACCTGGTCCTGGGGGCGATCGACGAGGCGGCCATGCTCGTGGCCCGTGCCGACGACGACGGGAAGACCCGGCGCGAGGTCGGCGAGTCGGTCGAGCGCTTCCTCGACCACCTGGCGCCGCGCACATGAGCGGACTGGAGGCGGGGATGCAGGCGCTGCTGGCGCGCCGCGAGGCGGAGCTGTCGGACGGCGCCCGGCCGGTGGGCTGGAAGGTGGGCTTCAACCTGCCGGCGCTGTGGCCGCAGCTGGGGATCGACGCGCCGGTCGCCGGCTACCTGACGAGCTCGACCGTCGTGGAGCCGGGCGCCGAGGTGTCGCTGGCGGGCTGGGCCCGTCCCGTGCTGGAGCCCGAGGTCGCCATCACGGTCGGCGACGGCGGCAGCGTCGCCGCGCTGGCGCCGGCCATCGAGCTGATCGACGCCGACCTGCCCTTCGAGGACGTCGAGGCGATCCTGGCCCGCAACATCTTCCACCGCGCCGTCGCCTTCGGCGCCCCCGCCCCACGTCCCTCGCTGGACGAGTTCGCCTGCCGCGTGACGCGCAACGGGGAGGAGGCCGGGGCGGCGGACACAACCGAGGACCCGGCGGACACCGTCGCGCGCGTGGCGGAGTTCCTGGCCGCGCACGGCGCCCGGCTTGTGCCCGGCGACCGCATCATCGCCGGCACCCTGACACCACCGCTGCCGGTGGAGCCGGGCGACGAGGTCGCGGTCGACCTCGGCGCCCTGGGCGGCGTGTCGCTGCGCTTCGCCTAGCCGGACAGGAAGAAGGCGATCAGGCCGAAGATGAACGCGTAGAACACGATCGCCTCGGTCAACGCGAACCCAAGCCACTGAATCGACGTGATCTCATCACGCATCTCCGGCTGCCGAGTCACCGACTCGATCACCTTGCCGAAGATGTAGCCGACGCCCACGCCGGGGCCGATCGTGCCCAGCCCGGCACCGACGCCCAGCGCGATCGCCTGCAAGCCCTTCTTCGTCTCCGTCGCCTGAGCCGCAGCCTGAGCGAAGGTCGTCAGCGTTCCTAGGTCCATATCTCGGGTTCCTCCTTAGTGGTGCGCGGCTGTGGCGCCGCCGAAGTAGATCGAAGCCAGCGTGGCGAAGATGAAGGCCTGAAGGGTGGCCACCAGCCCCACCTCGAAGATGTAGAAGGCGATGGCCATCGGCAGGGTGAGCACGCCGATCCAGGCCGCCC
>JAWVFR010000015.1:0-28234 GCA_033855845.1 Solirubrobacteraceae bacterium | reverse complement strand
CGCGAGGAGGCCAGGATCAAGCGCCTGACCCGGGCCGCGAAGCTCGCGCTGATCGCTTCGACGGCCTGAACTGCTACACAACCGGGGTGCAGCAATTCACACGTCGCGTCCTTCGTCACAAGCGCCTGGTGGCGCTGGCCTGGATCGTCCTGACGGTGGTCGGGATGGCGGCGGCGGGACCGGCCAGCAAGGCTCTCAACCAGCGCTTCAGCGTCCCTGGCCGCGAGGGGTGGGACACCAGCCAGCAGATCCTGCGCCTGTACGGAAACGGCGGGGAGAGCCCGCCGCTGGTGCCCGTGGTGGCGCTCAAGCCCGGCACGACGGTGACCTCGCCGGGAGTGCGCGCCGCCCTGCGCGCCGTGGAGGCCACCGCCCAGCGGACAGTTCCCCACTCGCGGGTCGCGGGGTTCGGCTCCACGGGCGACCGCGCCTTCGTCTCCAAGGACGGTGGGACCACCTTCGTCTACGTCTTCCCTCCGCGCAGTAACGAAGCCTTCGGCGCGAACACCAAGGTCGTGCACAGCCTGCGCGACGCGCTGCGCAGCCAGACGGTGGCCGGGGCCCCGGTTCGCCTGACCGGCTACGAGGTGCTCCAGGACAGCACCGGCGGGGGCGGGGACGGCCCCGGCGTCTTCCTGGAGGCCCTGATCGGCGGCGTCGGCGCGCTGGTGGTGCTGATCTTCGTGTTCGGCTCCGCGCTGGCGCTGGTCCCGATCGCCATGGCGATCTGCTCGATCCTCGTGTCGTTCCTGCTGCTGTGGGGACTGACCGCGATCACCGACGTGTCGCCGATCGTGCAGTTCCTCGTGGCCCTGGTCGGCCTGGGGATTTCGATCGACTATGCCCTGATCATCGTCGTGCGCTGGCGCGAGGAGCTCGAACGCGGGCTGGACAACGACGAGGCGGTCGCCGCCGCCATGGGCACCGCCGGGCGGGCCGTCGTGTTCTCGGGCACCACCGTGGCCCTCGGCCTGCTGGCGCTGATCGCGCTCCCGCTGCCCTTCCTGCGCAGCATGGGGTACGGCGGGCTGCTGATCCCGCTCGTGGCCACGCTGGTCGCGATCACGCTGCTGCCGGTGATCCTGGCCACCATCGGCCCGCGGCTGGACCGCCGCCGGATCCGTCGCCGCGACCGCAGCGTCACCTTCTGGCAGCGCTGGTCGGAAGCAGTCGTGCGCCGCCGCGGCGTGGCCGCGCTGATCGCCGTCGCCGTGCTCGCCGCGCTGCTCGTGGGCGCCACGGGCCTGCATCTCGGCAACGCCGACCCCTACACGATCGCCAAGGCCGGGCCGGCGAGGGAGGGCCTGGTCGCCCTGGACAAGTCGGGGATCGGCAAGGGCGCCCTGGCGCCCGTGGAGACGCTGGTGCCCGAGTCCGAGGCGGCGAAGGTGGTCGCCGCCGAGGCCCAGGTCCAGGGAGTGCACGGCGTTGCCGCTCCGGCCGGACCCGACTGGCGCCGGGCCGGGCACGCGCTGGTGGAGGCCGTCCCCCGGCTGGGCGACGACACGCCGGAGGGCCGCGCGACCGTGCAGCGCGTCCGCGATGCCGCCCACCAGACGTCCCCCCAGGCGCGCGTGGGCGGGACGGGACCGCTCAACGCCGACTTCATCGACGCGGTCTACGGGTCGTTCCCGCTCATGATCGCGCTGATCTCGGTCCTCACGTTCCTGCTGCTGGCGCGAGCCTTCCGCTCGATCCTGCTCCCGCTCAAGGCGGTCATCCTGAACGTCCTGTCGGTGGGGGCGGCCTGGGGCGTCATCACCCTCTTCTGGCAGAACGGCCACGGCTCGGAGGCGATCTGGGGCATCGGGGCCACCGGGTCCATCGCGGCCTGGATCCCGCTGATGGTGTTCGCGTTCCTGTACGGGCTGTCGATGGACTACGAGGTCTTCATCCTCGCGCGCATGCGCGAGGAGTACGACAAGACCGGGGACACCGACGAGGCGGTCGTGTTCGGCCTGGCCCGGACCGGGCGGCTGGTCACCAGCGCCGCGCTCATCCTGTTCCTGGCCTTCGCCGCGATGGCCTCGGGGCCCCAGACCGACGTCAAGGTGCTCGCCACTGGGCTGGCGGCCGGGATCATCCTGGACGCGACCGTGGTGCGCGCGCTGCTAGTGTCGGCCGTGGTATCGATGTTCGGGCGCTGGAACTGGTGGCTGCCGCCCGGGATGGCACGCCTGCTGCGCGTGCGCCCGTCGCCCGAGCCGGCGACCGATCCGGTCTAGAGCGCGACGTTCGCGGCGATGCCGCGCCGCCGCCGCGGCGGACGCCGGCGACGGACGACCTCGCGCGCGACCAGCCGGTCGTCGAAGGGGACGGCCCGTCCCCCGATGGGCTGCTCGCGCTCGTGTCCCCGGCCCGCGATCAGCACGGTGTCGCCGGGCCGGGCCAGCGCCACGGCCAACTCGATGGCGCGACGCCGGTCGACCTCGACGTGCTCGACCGTCCCGGCGCCCCGGCGGATCTCCTCGATGATCGCCTCGGGCTCCTCGAAGTAAGGGTCGTCGGAGGTCAGGATCACGGTGTCGGCGAGCTCGCGCGCGACGCGCCCCATGAGCGGGCGCGTGCTGTGGTCGCGGCCGCCCGCGCAGCCGAACACGCAGATCAGGCGCCCGGTGGTCAGGCCGCGCGCGACCCCCAGCACGTTGCGCAGGGCGTCCGGGGTGTGGGCGTAGTCCACGATCGTCGCGAACCCGTGGCCCAGGTCCAGCGCCTCGAAGCGCCCCGGGACGCGGTCGACGCGCTCCAGTCCCTCCAGGATCGCCCGGTGGCTGACGCCCAGCGCCCGCGCCGCGGCCACCGCGCCCAGGACGTTGTAGGCGTTGAAGCGCCCGGGCAGAGCGGTCACGACCTCCAGCTCGCGCTCGGGCGTGCGAATGCGCAGCTGGGACCGGGTCGCGCTCGACCCCGTGATCGCGGCGGTGTAGTCGGCCTCCGTGTCCAGGGCGAACGTCGTCGCGTGGTCCAGGGCTCGCGCGAGGCGCGCACCGTAGGGATCGTCGACGTTGACGACCGGGGCGGCGTCGCCCTCGAACAGGCGCCGTTTGGCCTGGAAGTAGCTCTCCATGTCCCCGTGGAAGTCCAGATGCTCGTGGGTCAGATTGGTCAGCAGGGCGGCGGCGAAGGTCATCCCGTCGCAGCGGTGCAGCGCCAGGCCGTGCGACGACACCTCCACGACGCAGGCCCGGTCCCCGCGGGACACCATCTCGCGCAGGTCGCGCTGCAGCTCGATCGCCTCCGGGGTGGTGCGGACGCTCGGATGGTCCTGGCCCCCGATCGTCCGCTTGATCGTCCCGATCAGCCCGCACGAGCGGTCGCCCGCCTCCAGCATCGCGCGCAGCAGGTAGCTGGTGGTGGTCTTCCCGTTGGTCCCGGTCACGCCGACCACCGGGATCTCGGCCGACGGGTGGCCGAAGAACCGCCGCGCGGCGACCGCCATCTCGGCCCGCGCCAGAGGCACGACGACCTCGGGAACGCCGAGGCCCAGCTCGCGCTCGACCACCAGCGCCACCGCCCCGCGCCGGATGGCCTCGGGGGCGAAGGCATGGCCGTCGGCGCCCAGGCCGGTGACGCAGAAGAACAGGTCCCCGGCCCGCACCGTGCGGCTGTCGTAGGCCAGCCCGGTGACCTCGAGGTCGGGGGCGCCGGTGAAGAGTTCGCTGAGTCGCATGGTGGGTCCGAGGCCCCGTACGGGCCCAGGCAACGTACGCAGCGCAGATGTGACGACGATGAATCCCCTGGACACAGGCAAAACCCGCCCGATCCTCGGGCGCACTAGCGTGTGCCCCCGAGTGCTGGGACGCAACAACTTCCGCGGACGTGACATCGCCATCGACCTGGGAACGGCGAACACGCTGGTGTTCGTCCGCGGCCGGGGCATCGTGGTGTCCGAGCCGTCGGTCGTGGCGATCGACGAGCGCTCGGGCGAGGTCTACGCCGTGGGCGACGAGGCCAAGCGCATGATCGGCCGCACCCCGGCCACCATCTCCGCCCAGCGGCCGTTGCGCCACGGAGTGATCACCGACTACGAGATCACCGAGCGGATGCTGCGCTACTTCATCGGGCGCGTGCACTCGGGCCGCCTGTCGCACCCGCGGGTGGTCATGTGCGTCCCCTCGGGCGTCACCGACGTGGAGCAGCGCGCCGTCCAGGAGGCCTGTCTGGCCGCGGGCGCGCGCGAGGTGGTCCTGATCGAGGAGCCGATGGCGGCGGCCATCGGCGCCGACCTACCGGTGGCCGAGCCCACGGCGAACATGGTGGTCGACGTCGGCGGCGGGACCAGCGAGGTCGCCGTGATCTCGATGGGCGGCTTCGTCGTCGCCCGCTCGTTGCGGATCGGCGGCTACGACCTCGACGAGGCGATCGCGACGTACGTCCGCGCCGAGCACAAGCTCGCTGTGGGGGAGCAGACGGCCGAGCAGATCAAGCTGTCGCTCGGCTCCGCGGCACGGCCGCGCGAGGAGGAGATGGCGGTGCGCGGCCGGGATCTGGTGTCCGGCCTGCCCAAGAGCGTGCGCCTGACCGGCGCCGAGGTCCGCCAGGCCCTGGACGAGCCGCTGCGGGCCATCGTGGCCGCGGTCAAGGACACGCTGGAGGAAACGCCGCCCGAGCTGTCCTCGGACATCGTGAACTCGGGGATGCTGCTGGCCGGCGGCGGCTGCCTGCTGCACGGCTTCGCCGATCGCCTGCACGAGGAGACCGGGATGCCCACGCGGCTCGCCGACTCCCCGCTGACCACCGTGGCCGAGGGCGCGGGCCGGTCCCTGGACGAGATCGACGTCATCAAGCGCACGCACGGCGGCCGCCCCGGCCGCACCCGCACCGCCTAGCCCGGCTCAGGCGAAGTTCATCTCGCCGGGATCGGCCTCCAGGCGCGTCCAGAAGGCCAGCGCGGTCTCGTGGAGCTCGCGGCCCAGCTGGAGGCAGAGCACGGTTTGGGGGTCCTCCTGCGCCGATCGCTCGAGGAGCTGCGCCAGCGCGTGGATCCGCAGCTGGTAGGCGAGCACCTGCTGCTGGGCCAGGGCGCGGACGTCGTCGGGGGTGGAGAACTCGGCGGCCAGGATCTTGAGCCGCCCGAGGTCGCGGACGGACATCAGGTCCTCGGTGGGCACGCGTGCCCACTTCCGCGCCGCCGCGCGGCCCTCCCTGGTGGCTCGGTAGAGGCGGCGCCGGCGCCCGGTGTCCTCCTGGTCGTGCTCCAGCAGCCCGGCCTCGGCCAGGCGCTCGCACTCGCGGTAGACCTGCGTGTGGGGGACGCGCCAGAAGTCGGCCGCCACCAGGTCCAGCCGGACCTTCACGTCGTACGCGCTGCAGGGGCCGCGCCGGACGACGCTGGCCAACACCCCATAGCTCGACTCTCCCAAACCCTCCACGACGGAGAAAGCATACCGACCGGACGGTGCCATTGGAAGTGTCTACTCTGGCTTTGGAATGGTCCCAACGACATGGTCATGATGCGCACGCTGACGCCCCGCGAGATCGAGATCCTGCAGCTCGCCGCCGACGGCTGCTCGGGCCCGGCGATCGCCGAGCGCCTGGTGATCAGCCCCGGCACGGTCAAGACCCACTTCGAGAACATCTACGAGAAGCTCGGCGCGTCCGAGCGGGCTTACGCCGTCGCCGAGGCTCTTCGCCACGGCCTGATCACCTAGCCGCGCCGGCCGGCTCCCGACGGGGGCCGTTGGTACGGTCCCGGCATGCTCCGCAGACCGCTCACGGCCGCGGTGGCGATCGGGGCCGCGCTGGCCCTCGCCGCGTGCGGCGGCGACAGCTCGTCGGTCTCCGTGCCGACCGCTCCGCTGACGACCGCCACCACGCAGACCGCCACGACCCAGACTCAGACCGCGACGACGACCACCACGACGGCGCCCACGACCTCCACGCAGACGCGCACCACGCCGGCCCCGTCGCCCGGCACGGGCGGCACACAGGCGCCGGGCGGTTCCTCGGGTGGCTCCTCGCCGGGCTCGGGCGGGTCCGCCGGCGCGCAGCAGCGCTTCGAGCAGTACTGCCGCGACCATCCGGGCGCCTGCGGCGAGTAGGCCGCGCGCTCAGCTCCAGGGGTCGCGCCCGCGCGCGCGCGCGACTGCCCAACGCGCGGCCAGCGCCAGCCAGTCCACCAGGCCCGCGGCGAGGTGGCCGAGCGGTCCGGTGACCAGCCAGGCGGCGAGGCGGCGGTGGGGGGGCACGAGCGCCAAGCTATCGTTGCGCCCCGGATGGCCGTCAAGACCAACGTCACCGAGCTGCCGGAGTCGCGCGTGCGCGTCGAGGCCGAGGTGCCCGCCGACGAGGTCGAGCGCAGCATCGAGAAGACCGCCCGCGCGCTGGGCCGCCAGCTGAAGATCCCGGGCTTTCGCAAGGGCAAGGTCCCGCCGCCGGTGGTGGTGGGCCGCGTGGGCCGCGAGGCCGTGCTCGACGAGGCGGTTCGCGGGTCGCTCGGATCCTGGTACGTCGACGCGATCGACGCGGCCGGGATCGAGCCGGTGGGCGATCCCGAGGTGGACCTGGGCGACCTGCCCGGCGAGGGCCAGCCGCTCACCTTCTCCATCGAGATCGGCGTTCGTCCGCAGGCCACCCTGGGCGACTACAAGGGGCTGGAGGTCGCCCGCCGAGAGCCCGCCGTGGACGAGGAGGCGGTCGAGGCCCAGGTGCAGGAGCTGCGCGAGCGCCTCGCGCGCCTGGAGACGGCCGAGGACCACGCCGCGGAGGCCGGCGACTTCGCCGTGGTGGACTTCACGGGCACCGTGGGCGACGAGCCGGTCGAGGGCGGCGAGGCGCGCGACGAGCTGGTCGAGGTGGGCGCGGGCCGCCTGCCCGACGAGCTGGACGCGGCGCTGGCGGGCATGAAGGCGGGCGACGAGAAGCAGGTCGACGTCGCCTTCCCCGATGACCATCCGTCCGAACAGGTCCAGGGGAAGACCGCGAGCTTCGACGTCACGGTCAAGGAGGTCAAGCGCAAGGAGCTGCCCGACCTCGACGACGACTTCGCCGGCGACGCCGCCGGCTTCGACACGCTGGAGGAGCTGCGCGCCGACGTGCGCTCCAAGCTCGAGGAGGCCGAGACCAAGGCCATCGACACCGAGTTCCGCGAGGCCGCGCTGGACGCGGTGGTGGACGGGGCCAAGATCGACGTGCCCGAGGCCCTGGTGGAGGCTCGCGCGCGCGAGCTGTGGGAGCAGCTGGGCAGCACCCTGGCCCGTCAGGGCATCTCCAAGGAGGCCTACCTGCGCATCTCGGGCAAGACCGAGGACGACCTGGTGCAGGACGCCAAGCCCGACGCCGACCGCGCTCTGCGCCGCGAGGCCGTCCTGGCCGCGGTGGTCGAGGCGGAAGGGATCGAGCCGACCGAGGAGGAGCTGGTGGAGGCGCTGACCCACTCGGCCGAGCACGAGAAGACCACTCCGGAGAAGCTGCTGGTCCGCCTGCGCGACGCCGGCCGGCTGGACCCCCTCAAGCGCGACCTCGCCGCGCGGCGCGCGGTCGACGTGATCACCGAGAGCGCGAAGCCGATCTCGCCGGGCCGAGCCGAGGCCCGCGAGAAGCTCTGGACCCCGGGCTCCTAGGCCCGGCGGGCCGCCGCTCCCCCGTTGCTAACCTGGGCCGCCGGGCAGGATTCCAAGCCGGGAAGCGAAACAAAGCGAGGCACATGAGCCCACTGGTCCCCATGGTCGTCGAGCAGACCTCGCGCGGAGAGCGCGCGTTCGACATCTACTCCCGTCTGCTCAACGAGCGGATCATCTTCCTCGGCACTCCGGTCGACGATCAGATCGCGAACCTCGTCGTCGCCCAGCTGCTGCACCTGGAGTCCGAGGACCCCGAGAAGGACATCTCCCTGTACGTCAACTCCCCGGGCGGCTCCGTCTACGCCGGCCTGGCGATCTACGACACGATGCAGTTCATCAAGCCCGACGTGCAGACCATCTGCGTCGGCATCGCGATGTCCATGGGCGCGCTGCTGCTGGCCGGCGGCGCGGAGGGCAAGCGCATGGCGCTGCCCAACGCCAAGATCCTGATCCACCAGGTCTCGTCCTCCTTCCAGGGCCAGGCCACCGACATCGAGATCCACGCCCGCGAGATCATCGACGTGCGCCGCCGCCTCGACGAGATCATCGCCAAGCACACCAAGAAGGACATCGAGGCGGTGAAGAAGGACACCGAGCGCGACTACTTCATGAGCTCGGAGGAAGCAAAGGCGTACGGAATCATTGACCGGGTGATCACCGAGCACTAGCTTGGTGGGCGTCCCCGGGGGAGAGAGGAAATGGCACGCCCGACAGACTCAAACGAGCAGCTCCTCTGCTCCTTCTGCGGCAAGTCGCAGCGGCAGGTCAAGAAGCTGATCGCCGGTCCCGGCGTCTACATCTGCGACGAGTGCATCGATCTCTGCAACGAGATCATCGACGAGGAGCTGACGGCTCCCCCGACCTTCGACATCGAGAACCTCCCCAAGCCGCGGGAGATCTACGAGGTCCTCAACGAGTACGTGGTGGGCCAGGAGCAGGCCAAGCGCACGCTCTCGGTGGCCGTCTACAACCACTACAAGCGCGTCCAGATGATGCAGTCCGAGGACGCGGACATCGAGCTGCAGAAGTCCAACATCCTGCTGCTCGGCCCGACCGGCTGCGGCAAGACGCTGCTGGCCCAGACGCTGGCCAAGATCCTCAACGTCCCCTTCGCGATCGCCGACGCCACGGCGCTGACCGAGGCCGGCTACGTCGGCGAGGACGTCGAGAACATCCTGCTCAAGCTGATCCAGGCCGCCGACTACGACGTCAAGAAGGCCGAGACGGGAATCATCTACATCGACGAGGTCGACAAGATCGCCCGCAAGGCGGACAACCCGTCGATCACCCGCGACGTGTCCGGCGAGGGCGTGCAGCAGGCGCTGCTGAAGATCCTCGAGGGGACGCAGGCCTCGGTCCCGCCCCAGGGCGGGCGCAAGCACCCGCACCAGGAGTTCCTGACCATCGACACCACGAACGTCCTGTTCGTGTGCGGCGGCGCCTTCGCCAACCTCGACAAGGTCATCGAGCGGCGCATCGGCCACAAGGGCGTCGGCTTCGGCGCCGCGATCAAGCCCAAGATGAACAAGGACACGGGCGAGGTGTTCGAGCACTGCCTCCCCGAGGACCTCATCTCCTACGGGCTGATCCCCGAGTTCATCGGCCGCCTGCCGGTGATGAGCGCGATCCACCAGCTCTCGCGCGACGACCTGGTCACGATCCTGACCGAGCCGCGCAACGCGCTGGTCAAGCAGTTCCAGCGCTTCTTCAGCTTCGATGGGATCGAGCTCGTGTTCTCCGACGACGCCCTGACGTCGGTCGCGAACAAGGCGCTGGAGCGCGAGACCGGCGCCCGCGGCCTGCGCTCGATCATCGAGGAGGTCCTGCTCGAGGTGCAGTTCGAGCTGCCCTCGCGGCGCGACGTCAAGAAGTGCGCGGTGACGAAGGAGACCATCGAGAAGGGCATCAAGCCCACGCTGGTCACCGAGGCGGCTCCCGAGGAGGAGCCCGCCGAGGAACGCCGCGAGCAGGCGTCCTAGCGGCGACGACGCCGACCGCGCCGCCGCCGCGCGATCTCCAGCGACTCGACGTCAACGAGGTCCTGTGGCCGGCCGGCCGCTCTCTTCATCGCCAGCAGGTCGTCGATCGATGCCACATGGACATCGATGCCTCCGAGGTCCATCACATCCGCGTTCGCCTTCAGGCGCGGGTAGGGCGGTGACCCGGACGGATTGACGAGCAGGTCGATGTTGCCCTCCCCCGAGTCGAGGGTGAGGATCTGCATCTGGCGCAGGGTGCGCGCGTCGGGCACGAAGGGCACGTCCTCGTCGATCCCTCGTAGGCGGGCGCGGAGCTTCCGCAGCACGGACCCAAGTGCCTCCAGGTTCTCCGGCTCGGGCGAGTAACAGATGTCGAGGTCCTTGGTGAACCGTGGGCTGGCCTGCAGGATGACGGCCACACCGCCGACGACCACGAAGTCCACGCCACCCACCACTAGCCGGCGGATGAGCCGTTCGGCGCTGAAGTCAGTCCAGCTCGCCACGCGAGCGAGCTCCGGCCATCGCGAGCCTGCGAGCCTCGGCGTACATGTGCTCCAGGCTCTGGATCCGCTCCGCGGGGGTCAGCTCCAGTTGCTTGCGGATCAGGCTTTCGTCGACGGACGGGTGGACGGGCTGCGCTTCGAGGCTCAAGCGGTGCCCGGTCGCGTGCAGGGCGTCTTCGACGCTGCGGAGGGTCGGGTTGGACCCGTCCGCTTCCAGGCGGGCGATCGCGGACTGTGTGGTTCCCATCCGCCGCGCCAGCTGAGCCTGGCTCAGTCCCGCGGTGCGGCGCGCGTTGCGGATCAGGGCGGCGGCGGTCATGGTCTATAGCTTACAGCTACTAGCGCGTAGATGCGATATCCACTGCGTGGGTGGCCCGCGGATGGCGGCAACTAGCGGTTTCGCGCCCGACCGTAGACTCCGGCTCGTGTCGCGCGAGACGCTGGAGTCACGCAAGCGCTTCGAGCCGTCCGAGGTCGAGCCTCGGATCGTGCGGCGCTGGCTGGAGTCCGGGCTGTTCTCGCCCGAGCCGGCGGGGACGGCGGCCGACAACTACTCGATCGCGGTCCCGCCCCCGAACGTCACGGGTTCGTTGCACATGGGCCACGCGCTTAACGGGTCCGTCCAAGACGTCCTGATCCGCTACCACCGGATGCGCGGGCTGCGGACCAAATGGATCTTCGGCACCGACCACGCGGGGATCGCCACCCAGACCAAGGTCGAGCAGGCGCTGGCCGCGGAGGGGACGAGCAAGGAGGAGCTGGGCCGCGAGCGGTTCATCGAGCGCGTGTGGGAGTGGCGCGCGGAGCACGGCTCCACGATCCGCGACCAGTTCCAGCGCCTGGGCGCCTCGCTGGACTACCGCGACGAGCGCTTCACCCTGGACGAGGACTACGCGGCCGCCGTCATGAAGGTGTTCGTCGACCTCTACGAGAAGGGCCTCATCTACCGCGACCGCTACCTGGTCAACTGGGACCCGGGCAGCCGCTCGGCCATCTCCGACCTCGAGGTCGTCCAGGAGGAGGTCCAGGACGTCCTCTACCACGTGCGCTACGACGTGGAGGGCGGGGGCGAGGTGACGGTGGCCACCGTGCGCCCCGAGACGATCCTGGCCGACACGGCGGTCGCCGTGCACCCCGGCGACGAGCGCTACGCCGACCTGGTCGGCCGCACCGCGGTCATCCCGCTGGTGAACCGGCCCGTGCCGGTGATCGCGGACGAGTACGTCAAGCCCGACTTTGGGTCCGGCGCGCTGAAGATCACGCCCGGCCACGATCCCAACGACTTCGACATCGGGCGCAAGCACGGCCTGGCGGAGATCTCGGTCATCGGCGAGGACGGGCGGATGAACGAGGCCGCCGGGGAGCCCTACGCCGGCCTCCCCGCGCTGGAGGCGCGCGCGCACGTGGTAGAGGCGCTCGAGGCCGAGGGCCGCATCGTCGCCCGCGAGCCCCACCACCACGAGGTTCCGGTCTCGCACCGCAGCGGCGAGCGCATCGAGCCGCTGATCTCCCTGCAGTGGTTCATGCGGATGGACGAGCTGGCCGCGCCCGCGATCGACGCCGTCCGCGACGGCCGCGTACGCATCCACCCCGAGGGCCAGCGCCAGGTGTACCTGGACTGGATGGACAACATCCGCCCCTGGTGCGTCTCACGCCAGCTGTGGTGGGGCCACCAGCTGCCCGTCTGGTACCGCGGCGAGGAGACCTACGTGGGCCTGGAGGCACCCGAGGGCGAGGGCTGGACCCGCGACCCCGACGTCCTGGACACCTGGTTCTCCAGCGCCCTGTGGCCGTTCGCCACGCTGGGCTGGCCGCGCGACACGCCCGCGCTGCAGGCCTTCTATCCCACCGACGTCCTCTCCACCGCGCGCGACATCCTGTTCCTGTGGGTGGCCCGGATGATCATGATGGGCCTGGAGTTCGCGGGCCAGGTGCCGTTCCACGACGTGTACGTGCACTCCGTGATCCAGGCGCCGGACGGGCGGCGGATGAGCAAGTCGCTGGGCACCGGCATCGATCCGGTGGACGAGATCGAGCGCCACGGCGCCGACGCCGTGCGCTTCGGCCTGCTGGCCATGTCTTCTTCGCAGGACGTGCGCTACTCGCCGGCCAAGGTGGAGCAGGGCCAGCAGCTGGCCAACAAGCTCTGGAACGCCTCGCGCTTCGCGCTGCTCGGGGTGCAGGAGGACGTGGACCCGGCGCCGCGGCCGGAGACCGTCGAGGACCGCTGGATCCTCTCTCGGGTCCAGCGGACGAAGCGCATGATGGCCGACTGCCTGACGGAGTTCGACTTCTCCCACGCGGCGCTCGGCCTCTACGACTTCGTCTACGGCGAGCTGTGCGACTGGTACCTGGAGATGGTCAAGCCGCGCCTGTACGACGAGGGCGCCGACCGCGAGGCGCTCTCGGCGCACCTGCTGTTCGTCCTGGCCGAGACGCTGGAGCTCGCGCACCCCGTGATCCCCTTCGTCACCGAGGAGATCTGGTCCTATCTCCCCGGCGCCGAGGGCCTGCTGGCCGGGCGCGCCGTGGAGGGCCTGGAGCCGGCCTGGATCGACGAGGAGGCCGAGGCCCAGGTGCAGCGCGCCATGGACGCGGTGCGCGCGCTGCGCGGGTGGCGCGACAGCGTCGGCGTGCGGCCCGGCGAGGCCGTCCCGGCGCGGCTGGCCGCCGAGGGCTACGAGGACACGCTGGAGCAGGTGGCCCGCCTGGCCCGGCTGGACCTGCGCCAGGACGGCGGCGACCCGGTGGCCTCGGTGGCGGTCCCCGGCGGGGCGGTGGAGATCCTGGCCGGCGGCGCCTTCGACCCCGCCGAGGCCGACCGGCGCCTGGACAAGCGCCGCGCGGAGGTGGAGCGCGAGATCGCCCGGGGCGAGGGCAAGCTGGCCAACGAGGGCTTCGTGGGCAAGGCGCCCGCCGAGGTGGTGGAGGCCGAGCGCGCGAAGCTCGAGCGCCTGCGCCGGGAGCTGGCCGAGCTATGACCGGGGCGTGGACCGCGGCCCAGGCCGAGGAGCACCTGCTCGCGCTGGAGCTGTTCGGCATGCGCTTCGGCCTGGACCGGATGCGACGGCTGATGACCGCGCTGGGCTCGCCGGAGCGCTCCTTCGAGTCCATCCACGTGGTCGGGACCAACGGGAAGTCCTCGACCGTGCGGATGACCGAGGCGCTGCTGGCGCGCCACGGCCTGCGCGCCGGCTCCTACACCTCGCCCCATCTGGTCTCCTTCACCGAGCGCGTGCGGGTGGACGGGGAGCCGGTGGCGGACGCCGAGTTCGCCGCCGCGGTCCAGCGGGCCGCGCGGGCGGCCGAGGCGGTCAACCGCACCCGGCCGGCCGACGACGGCGTGACGCAGTTCGAGCTGCTGACCGCCGCCGCCTACTGCGCCCTGGCCGACCGCGGCGTGGAGGCCGTCGTGGTGGAGGCCGGGCTGGGCGGGCGCTTCGACGCCACCAACACGATCCCCTCGCGGGTCCAGGTGCTGACCAACGTCGGCCTGGAGCACACGCGCTGGCTGGGCCCGACCGTGACGGACATCGCACGCGAGAAGCTGGACGTGGTCCGCGACGAGGGGGTCCTGGTGGTGGGCGAGCTGGCGCCGGAGGCGGAGGCCCAGGCCGTGGCGGCGGCGTCGCGGCACCGGGCCCGGCTGGTCCGCGCGCCCGCGGCGCTGCCGGACGTCACCGTGTCCGCCCCGGGCGCCTTTCAGCGCCGCAATTTCGCCGTCGCCGCCACCGCCGCCGGCGCCTTTCTCGCCCGCGACGCCGTGACGGACGCCTCCGCCGCCCTCGCGGCGCTCGACCCGGTCGCCGTGCGCGAGGCGGCCGCGGCCGTGTCCCTGGCCGGGCGCTGCGAGGTCATTGCGGACGACCCGCTGACGGTGGTCGACGGGGCGCACAACCCGGCCGGCGCGCGCGCGCTGGCGAGCACCGTGCCCGAGCTGGTGGGCGAACGCGCGCCCGTGGTGGCGGTCATCTCGGTCCTGGAGGACAAGGACGCCGCGGGCATGCTGCGCGAGCTCCTGGCATTCTCTTCGACCGTGGTGTTCACCCGCAGCGCCAACCCGCGCGCACTCCCGCCCGCCACCCTGGAGTCGCTGGCGCGCCAGGTGGCGCCCGACCCGCCCGCCATCGAGCTGCGGCCCGACCCCCGCGCCGCGCTGGCCCGCGCCCGCGAGCTGGCTGGGCCCGGGGGAGCCGTCGTGGCCACGGGCTCCATCTACCTGGTCGCCGACCTCGCCCGGGGCGCCGAGTCCCGCCGCGCCTCCACGCTGTGAACGAGGAAGAGCCCAGATTCCTGCCGATGATCGGGTTCGTCGCCGTGATCGTGGCGATCGTGATCCTCGTGTTCTTCGCCGTCGGCTACGGCTTCGGACGGCTCTTCCTCTAGCAGGCAACGGATAAACTCGCCCGGTGCTAGCGGTCTTCGGTATCAATGACTCGGGGCTCAGCCTCGTCGTCAACCTGCTGATCCTCTTCCTCGTGGTGCTGTGGCTGGCGCTCGTGTACTGGACGTACGCCGACGCTCGCCGCCGCCTGACGGACCCGATGCTGATCGGCTGCTCGACGGCGGCGTCGCTGTTTCCCTTCGTGGGGACGCTGGTGTACGTGATCGTGCGCCCGCCCGAGTACCTGGAGGACATCCGCGAGCGCGAGCTGGAGATGCAGGCGGCCGAGGCGCGGCTGCACGCCGCGGGGTTCCAGCTGTGCCCGTACTGCGACGCCGAGATCGAGCGCGACTTCCTGCGCTGCCCCGCCTGCTTGCGCAAGCTGAAGGACCCCTGCCAGAACTGCTCACGACCCCTCGACCCCGCGTGGCGGATCTGCCCGTACTGCGAGGCCGAGGTGGGCGAGCCACCGGGCGGTGAGTCCGGCGGCCCACCGAGGCGGCGCCGGCGCTCCGCGCCCGCCACCACGTAACGACGCTCCGAAAGGACTCCCGATGGACCGGACACTCATCCTGGTCAAGCCCGATGCGTTCGCGCGCGGCCTGACCGGCGAGATCATCGCCCGCTTCGAGCGCAAGGGCCTGCGCATCGCCGCCCTGCGCCACATGACCATGGACGCGGAGCTGGCGCAGCGCCACTACGCCGAGCACAGCGAGCGGCCCTTCTTCGGCGAGCTCGTCGAGTTCATCACCTCCGGCCCGCTGGTGGCCATGGTGCTGGAGGGCGAGCGGGCCGTCCCGGCCGCCCGCCAGGTGATCGGCGCCACCAACCCGCTGGAGGCGGCCCCGGGCTCGATCCGCGGCGACTTCGCGATCGAGACCGGGACCAACCTGGTGCACGGCTCGGACTCCGACGAGTCCGCGGAGCGGGAGATCGGGCTGTTCTTCTCCTAGCCTCGCGCTCCCCTCGCCGGGCGGCGATCCTCGAGCAGCTGGAGATTCCCTTCGTCGCGGTCCCGGCCGACGTGGACGAGCTCGAGGAGGGGGACCCGGAGGCCGTGGCGCTGGCCAACGCCCGCGCCAAGGCCCGGGCGGTGGCGGCGCGCCATCCCGGCGAGCGGGTGCTCGGCGCCGACACCGTCGTCGCCCTGGACGCGCGGATCCTGGGCAAGCCGGAGGACGAGGTGCAGGCCGCGGACTGGCTGGCGGCCCTGTCCGGGCGCACCCACCGCGTCCTGTGCGGGCTGTGCCTGATCGGCCCGCAGGGCGAGCGCGAGGGGCTGGACGTGACCGAGGTCGCCTTCCGCGACCTCTCCCAGCGCGAGGTCCGCGACTACGTGGCCGGCGGAGAATGGCGCGGGAAGGCCGGCGGCTACGCCATCCAGGGCCGGGGCGCGGGGCTCGTGCGGTCCGTGTCGGGCGACTACTACACGGTGGTCGGGCTGCCGGTCGCCGCGCTGCTGGAGCTGCTGCAAGATCCGTGAAATGCGGGGAATTCCCGCTTGCAGGGGCGGCTGCAGCCGCGCTTCGGACGGGGGCCGTTCGCTACACTCCGCCCCGCGCGGCTCGTCAGCGGTTGGATAGCGGCTCCAGGGAGTCGCGCAGGAGCCGCATCTCGCAGTTCGGCGCTCCATCCATGGGCTTCTTCTCGTACCTCACCGGCTTCGGTGGCCGCGACATGGCGGTCGATCTCGGGACCGCGAACACCCTCGTCTATGTCCGTGGCCGGGGGATCGTGCTCTCCGAGCCTTCCGTCGTGGCGATCGACTCGCGCACCGGGGAGGTGCACGCGGTGGGGATCGAGGCCAAGCGCATGCTCGGCCGCACCCCGGGGACGATCTCGGCCATCCGGCCGCTCAAGGACGGTGTGATCGCCGACTTCGACGTCACCGAGGAGATGCTGCGCCACTTCATCCAGAAGGTGCACCAGAACCGCTGGGCGCACCCGCGCGTGGTCGTATGCGTGCCCAGCGGGGTGACGGGCGTCGAGAAGCGCGCGGTGGAGGAGGCCTGCCTGTCGGCGGGCGCCCGCACCGCCTACCTGATCGAGGAGCCGATGGCCGCGGCGATCGGCTCCGGGCTGCCCGTGGGGGAGCCCACCGGGAGCATGGTCGTGGACATCGGGGGCGGCACGTCCGAGGTGGCCGTGATCTCCCTGGGCGGGATCGTCGTGTCGCAGTCCATCCGGATCGGCGGCGACGAGCTGGACGAGGCGATCATCAATTACTGCAAGCGCGAGTACAAGCTGCTCATCGGGCAGCAGACCGCCGAGGAGGTAAAGCTGGAGATCGGCTCGGCCTTCCCGATGGTCGAGGAGGTCCAGGCGGAGATCCGGGGCCGCGACATGGTCACCGGCCTGCCCAAGACCATCGTCCTGACCTCCGAGGAGATCCGCCAGGCCCTGGACGAGCCGCTCACCCAGATCGTGGACGCCGTCAAGGAGACCCTGGACCGCACCCCGCCGGAGCTGGCCTCCGACATCATGGATCGTGGGATCATGCTGGCGGGCGGCGGCTCCCTGCTGCAGGGCCTGGACGATCGCCTGCGCGAGGAGACGCAGATGCCGGCGCATCTCGCCGAGTCCCCCCTCACCTGCGTGGCGGTCGGGAGCGGCAGGTCGCTCGAGGAGTTCGAGGTCATCCACCGTACGAACAAGAATTCGCGCAATCGCAAGCGGCGCTACCAGTAGCGCCGCCGTGGTTGCCCAAAGAGGTTTGCCCTTCACGTGTACAAGCAATCGGTTCGCAGACGACGCGCGGTGCTGGCACTGCTCGTCGTCGCATCGCTCCTGCTCCTGACGGCGTACTTCGGCGAGTCCGCCGGAGGTCCGTTCCACGCGCTCCAGCGGGGCGTGCTGCAGGTGACGGCGCCCATCCAGGAGGGGGCCAGCCGCGCGCTGAAGCCCTTCCGCGACCTCTTCGGCTGGGTGGGCGACACGCTGGACGCTCGCAGCGAGCGCGACCGCCTGCGCAACGAGCGCAACGATCTGCGCCGCCGCGTGATCGGGGCCCAGGCCGCCGAACGCGAGAACGCGCAGCTGCGACGGCTGGTGAACCTGGACCGGTCCAACACCCTGTCCGGCTACCAGCCGGTGACCGCGCGGGTCATCGGACGGTCGCCCACGGTCTGGTACGCGACGATCACCGTGGACCGGGGCCAGTCCGACGGCGTCCGGGTGGACCAGCCCGTGGTCTCCGGCGAGGGGCTCGTGGGGAAGGTCACCGCGGTCACCGGCAACGCCAGCCAGGTCACGCTGATCACCGACAGCACCAGTGGCGTCTCGGCCCGCGTCCTCACCCCGCTGGTGACCGCCAGCGGCAACGGGATCACAGGCGTGGTGCAGCCCGCCGTGGGGCGGCCGCGCGACCTGCTGCTGGAGTTCGTCCCGCGCCGGGCGAACATCAGCAAGGGGGACACGGTCGTGACGGCGGGCAGCCGCTCCACGCGGCTGGAGTCGCTGTTCCCGGCCAACCTCCCCATCGGCGTGGTGACGCAGGCCGACGACCAGGAGCTCTCGCAGTACCAGCGCGTCCACGTTCGTCCCTTCGCCGACCTGCGCCGGTTGGACTTCGTCCAGATCCTCACCCGCGGCGGGGGAGCCTCGAGCGGTGCGCTGCGGGCCCAGGGCGGCACCCCGTGAAGCTCGCCACCAACCTCTGGGTCCGGCTGGCGATCGTGGCTGTGATGACCGTGCTGGTCCAGATCTCCGCCGTCTCCCAGGTCTCGCTGCTGGGCGTGACCGCCGACCTCTCGCCCCTGGTCGTGGCCTCGGTCGGGCTGCTGTGCGGATCGCTGGTCGGGGCGATCATGGGGTTCGCCGTCGGGCTGTTCGTGGACACGGCCCTGCTCCAGACGCTGGGCGTGTCCTCGCTCGTGCTGCTGTCCGTCGGCTACTGGTCCGGACGCCTGCGCGAGCTGCGCGATCCCGCCCACGGGCTCACGCCGGTCGCCGTGGGGGCAGCGGCCACCGCGGTCGCCACGATCGGGTTCTCGCTGCTGCAGTTCCTGCTGGGCGTGGACGCGCCCGTGAGCCTGCTGCTCCTACGCGACATACTCGTGACCATCGTCGTCAACGCCGTCCTGGCCATGCCCGTCTACGCGCTGGTGCGCCGGTTCCTGCTGCGCGCCCTGCCCGAGGACCCACGGCGACGCCGGCGGCGCGCCTACGTCACCGGCGGCCTGTCCCCGATCTCCAGGGGCTAGGCGCCACTCGCATGCTCCAGCTCCAGGAGGACCGCCGCCCGCCGATCACGCCGCAGCTCGCCGTGCGCGTGGCGATCCTGGCCGGGATCGCGCTGACCATGTTCGCGATCATCTTCTTCCGCCTCTGGTACCTGCAGGTCCTGTCCGGCGAGAAGTACCTGGCCGAGGCGAGCAACAACCAGCTGCGCGACGTCGTGATCCCGGCTCCGCGCGGCGACATCCTGGACCGCAACGGCCGCGTCCTGGTGGACAACCGGGTGTCGATCGCCGTCCAGCTGCGCGCCAACGAGGTCCCGCCCCGCGGCCCGCGGCGCACGCGCCTGCTGCGCAGCCTCCAGCGGGTGATCGGGGTGACCCCGCCCAAGATGGAGCGCGAGATCAAGGCGCAGCGAACCCTGCTGCCCTACGCCAACATCACCCTCAGGCAGGACGTCTCGCCCGCCGTCCGCGACTACGTGCAGGAGCGCCAGAACCACTTCCCGGGCGTCGAGGTCAACAAGGTCTACCTGCGCTCCTATCCCCACCGGGAGCTGGCCGCCCAGATCTTCGGGACGGTGGGTCAGATCGGTCCCGACGAGCTCAAGCTCCCGCGCAACCGCGGCGTCGGCCAGGGGTCCGTCGTGGGCAAGGGGGGGCTGGAGTTCACCTACGACCGCTATCTGCGCGGGCAGCCCGGGGCGACGCGCATCCAGGTTGACGCCTTCGGACGATCGACCGGCCAGTTCCCCCAGCGCCTGCCGCTGCAGGGCAAGCAGCTCAAGCTGTCGCTGGACCTCGACCTGCAGCGCGCGGGCCAGCAGGCGATGTCCGAGGCGGGGGGCATCCCGATCACCGACGGCACCAAGAACCGCGGCGGAGCCTTCGTGGCGATGGACCCGCGCACGGGCGAGGTGGTGGGGATGGGCTCGTTCCCCTCCTTCGACCCCAACCTGTTCGCCAAGCCGCTGAAGCAGTCGACGTTCAACAAGCTCAACTCGGAGGAGTCCGGCGCCCCGCTGATCAACCGCGCGACCAGCGGCGCCTACCCGACGGGCTCGACCTTCAAGCTGATCACGGCGCTGGCCGCGATGGAGAGCGGAACAATCACGCCCGACACCGTCATCGACGATCCGGGCTCCATCCGGATCGGCAACATCACCTTCCACAACGCCCTGAACACCGCTCACGGGGCGATTGCGATGCGACGGGCCATCGCCGTCTCGTCGGACGTCTTCTTCTACCGGCTGGGCGCGCAGATGAACGGCATCGGCGGCAACATCCTGCAGACGTGGGCGAGCCGCCTGGGCATGGGACGCCCGACCGGGATCGACCTGCCGGAGGAGCGGACGGGGCTCATTCCCAGCCCGGCGTGGCGCAACAAGCTCCTGAGCCAGAAGCTGACCGACCGGCCGTGGTCGGTGGGCGACAACGTCAACCTCGCGGTGGGTCAGGGCGACCTGCAGGCCACCCCGCTCCAGCTGGCCGTCGCCTACTCGACGCTTGTGCAGGGCGGCAACGTCCCCACGCCGCACCTGGGCCTGCGCATCGAGGACGGCGCGGGGCGCCTGCTGCAGAAGGTCGAGCCTCCGCCCGTGCGCCATGTCAAGATCGACCCCACGTACCGCCAGGTGATCATGGACGGGCTCCAGCAGGCCGCGGGCTCGCCCGGCGGAACGTCGGCCGACGTGTTCGCCGGCTTCGGGCGCACCGTGCTGGGCAAGACCGGCACGGCCGAGCGCGCGAATCAGCTCGACCAGTCGTGGTACGTGGCCTACGCGCCCGACCAGCGCCGGCCGCTGGTCGTGGCGGTGACGGTCGAGCAGGGTGGCTTCGGCGCCGAGACCGCGGCCCCGGCCGCGCGCCTGATCCTCTCCGAGTGGTTCGGCGTCAAGAAGCGGCTCGTCCGCGGGGCCTCGGCGACACGCTGATGGAAGCCTCGCCCACCCGCACCCCGATCCACCGCCGCGTCGACGACGTGTCGGGGGCCCCCCGGCCGGGGCTGCGCATCGACCCGCTGCTGCTGCTGGCCACGCTCGGCCTGCTGACGTGCTCGCTGGTGGTGATGGGGACCGCGACCCAGGATGACGTCGCCGGCCAGCCCCTCTACTACGTGATCCGCCAGGGCCTCTACGCCGCCGTCGGCCTCGGCCTGATGGTCGCGCTGACCCGCCTGGACTACTCGCGCATCCGCGAGCTGAAGTACGGGCTCTACGGCGTGATGATCGGGTTGATCGTCCTCGTGATCGGGATCGGCTCGACGGCGCGCGGTTCGCGCCGCTCGATCGATCTCGGCTTCATCTCCTTCCAGCCGTCGGAGCTCGGCAAGCTGCTGCTGATCCTCTGTCTGTCGGCGTTCGTCGTCGACCGCGTCCGACGGCTTCGCGACCGCGACACCACCGCCCGGGCGATGCTCGTGGCGCTGTTCCCCGCGATGCTGGTCATGCTCCAGCCCGACCTGGGCACCAGCCTCGTCTACGTCGTGGTCGTGCTGGCCGGGCTGTTCGTGGCCGGCACCCCGGGACGCCACTTCGCCGCTCTGGCGGCGATCGGCGCCGTGGGGATCGCGCTCACCCTGGTGGCCGCTCCGGCCCTCGGCGTGCAGGTGCTCAAGCCGTACCAGACCCAGCGCCTGACGGCGTTCCTGAATCCGTCGGGCGATCCCGCCAACGTGGGCTACCAGCAGAACCAGTCGCGGATCGCGATCGGCGCGGGCCAGAAGACGGGCCGCGGCGCCAACGCGACGCAGACCCGGCTGAACTTCCTGCCCGAGCACCACACGGATTTCGTCTTCGCCGTAGTCGGCGAGGAGTACGGATTCCTGGGCGCGTCGATCGTGCTGTCGCTGTTCGCGCTGCTGATCTGGCGTGGCCTGCGGATATTGACCATGGCGAAGAACCTGTATGGCGCGCTGGTCGCCGGGGGCATCGTGGCGATGCTCATCTTCCAGGTCTTCGTCAACGTCGGCATGACCGTCGGGATCATGCCGATCACCGGGGTACCGTTGCCGCTGATGAGTTACGGCGGATCCTCGGTCCTGATGACCCTGATGGCCGTCGGCCTCCTGCAGTCGATCCACGTGCAAGGACGGATCGCATCCACCGCCAAGGGCAGGGCGCGGACCTTCTAACCAAAGAATTTTGAGCAAAGGATTCACACATCGTGAGAAAGCAAGTGCTGGTGAGCGTCGACCGGGGAGAGACCCGAGTCGCGCTGATGGAGGCGCCGGGTAATCCGGTCTCCAAGGCGGCCATCGGCCGCCGCAAGAACCCGGCGACCGGATACGAGGTCGCCGAGCTGTACCTCGAGCGCCGAGGCGCTCGGTCCATAGTTGGAAACATCTACAAGGGCCGCGTGGACAACGTCCTCGCCGGCCTCGAGGCCGCGTTCGTGGACATCGGCCTGGAGAAGAACGGCTTCCTCCACGTCGACGAGATCGTCATCCCGGGCGTGGAGACCGTGCGCCGCGGGCGCGGCGGCCGTGACGGCCGCCGGATCACCGACCTCCTCAAGCCCGGCCAGGAGGTCGTGGTGCAGGTGGTCAAGGACCCGCTGAAGACCAAGGGCGCCCGCCTGTCGATGGAGCTGACCATCGCCGGGCGCTACATGGTCTACGCGCCCACCGGCGAGGGGGTCGGCGTCTCGCGCCGGCTCGACGACGGCGAGCGCGCCCGCCTGCGCAAGGAGGCGGCGAAGCTGGACATGAAGGGCGGCGGGGCGATCATCCGCACCGCGGCCCAGGGCGCCAAGCGCGCGGACTTCGACCGCGAGCTGAAGTACCTCTACAAGCTGCACGAGGTGCTCCAGAAGCGGGTGAAGGAGTCGCCCGCGCCGTCGATGGTGTTCCAGGAGGCCGACCTGCCGGTGCGGGTGGTGCGCGACATCTTCTCGGCCGAGTTCGAGCTGGCCGTGGTCGACGACAAGCACGCCCACCACCGGCTGGTCTCCTTCCTCGAGCGCACCGCGCCTGAGCTGGTGGACCGCGTCGACCACTACGACGACCGCAAGCCGCTGTTCGAGCGCTACGGCGTGGAGGAGATCCTCCAGGGCACGATGTCGCGCCGGGTGGACCTGCCCAGCGGCGGCTACCTGATGATCGACTACGCCGAGGCGCTGACCGTCATCGACGTCAACTCCGGCTCGTTCATCGGCCGCGGCAAGAGCGCGCGGCTGGAGGACACGATCACCAAGACCAACCTGGAGGCGGCCGACGCCGTGGTCAAGCAGCTGCGCCTGCGCGACATCGGCGGGATCATCGTCATCGACTTCATCGACATGGCGCGGGCGCGCAACCGCGACGCGGTGCTCAAGACCCTGCGCAAGGCCCTGGACGAGGACCGCACCAAGACGTTCGTGGTCGAGATCTCCCCGCTGGGCCTGGTGGAGATGACGCGCCAGAACGTGACCGAGGGCGTCCGGGAGATCATGACCCGGCCCTGCCCGACCTGTCACGGCGACGGCGTGATCCCCTCGGAGGAGACGATCGCGCTGCGCTTCTCGCGCCACCTGCGCAACGAGGCCCGCGAGCACAAGGGCGAGGCGCTGCTGGTGCAGATGCACCCGCGCGTCACCGCCGAGTTCACGGGGGACAACGCCTGGCTGCTCAAGGCCCTGGAGGCCGACACCGGCAAGCGCCTGTTCTTCGAGGGCTCGGCCGGCCTGCCGCTGGACCACCTCGCGATCACCTTCGAGGGGACCTCGGAGGAGGTCCAGGAGCGTGCGCTGCCCTTCCGGGTGGGCGACGAGGTCCACGTGGACATCGTTGAGCCGCACATGTACGACGACGACGCCGCGGTGGCCAAGATCGACGGCTACATCATCTCCGTGCTGCGCGGGGGCCGGTTCGTGGGCGAGCGGCGCCTGGTGCGGATCGAGGAGGTCGGGCGCACCGGCGCGACCGCCAGCCTGGTGGGCGACGACCCCCCGGCCGACGACGGCGATGACCTACAATCGCCCACTCGGCGCCGTGGCCGGCGAGGCGGACGGCGCCGTTCTCGCGCCCAGGCCGAGACCCAGTCATGACCTACGCGATCATCAAGACCGGCGGCAAGCAGTACCGCGTCGAGGAGGGTCAGACCCTCCTCGTCGAGCGGCTGCCCGGAGCCGAGGGGGACAAGGTGAGCCTCGATCCCCTCATGTTCCGCGACGACAAGAACGTGCTGGACGGCGAGGACCTGGCCAAGGTCAAGGTCGAGGCCACCGTGGTCGGGCACGAGCGCGGGCCCAAGATCCGGGTCCTGAAGTTCAAGCCCAAGCGCGGCTACAAGCGGCGCACCGGCCACCGCCAGGAGCTGACCCGGCTGGAGGTCACGTCGATCAAGCTGGCCGCTCGCAAGCCGGCGGCGAAGAAGGCGGCGGCGGAGAAGCCCGCCGCCGCGGAGAAGGAGCCCCCCGCGGGGGACAAGGAGGAGACGGATGGCTCATAAGAAGGGGCTCGGCTCCTCGCGCAACGGCCGCGACTCCAAGCCCAAGTTCCTGGGCGTGAAGGTGTTCGCGGGCCAGGACGTATTCGGCGGCGAGATCATCGTCCGCCAGCGCGGCACCCGCTTCCACCCCGGCGAGGGGACCGGCATCGGCCGCGACCACACGATCTTCGCCACCCGGGCCGGGAAGGTCCGCTTCCACGCAGGCCGTCGCGGCCGGACGATCTTCGTCGACGAGGCCGCGGCCGCCGAGTAGCGCTCTACGGCCCCTGGGCCGTCGGGCGGATCAGGATCTCGTTGACGTCCACGCGGGGCGGCTGGCTCACCGCGAACATGACGGCGCGGGCGATGTCGTCGGCCTCCAGGGCGCCGTCGCCGGCGCCCTGGTCGAAGAACGGCGTGTCGACCATGCCCGGCTCGACCACCGTGACGCGGACGCCGCTGCCGTTGAGCTCCTGGCGCGCCGACTCGCCCATGCCGGTGACGGCCCACTTGGTGGAGGAGTAGAGCGACCCCGGCATCGCCCGGCGCCCGGCCACCGAGCTGGTGAGGATCAGGTGGCCCTTCGCGTCGCGCAGGGCGTCCATCGTGGCCCGGATCGTGAGGGCGGCGCCGTAGACGTTGGTGAGGACCATCGACTTCCACTGCTCGGGCGACTCCTCCTGGAACCCGCGCTTGGCGCCGAACCCGGCGTTGGCGAAGGCGACGTCGAGGCGCCCGAAGCGATCGAGGGTCTCGGCGACCATCCGCTCCTGGTCGGCCCACTCCGTCACGTCGCAGCGCACGGCCAGGGCGCGATCGTCGCCGCCCAGCTCGGACGCCAGGCCGGTCAGCTTGTCCTCCGACCGGGCGGCCAGCACCACGCGGTAGCCCGCCTGCGCGGCGTGGCGGGCGGTGGCCGCGCCGATGCCGGACGAGGCGCCGGTGATGAGGAACACGGGGTCGTCGGCCATGGACCCACGTTACCCCGCCATCATGGGCGCATGCACGATCGCGCGCGAGTATTCGTCCAGGGCGGGCGCGGCGGCGACGGCTCGATGTCGTTCCGCCGCGAGGCCCACGTGCCCCGGGGCGGGCCCGACGGGGGCGATGGCGGCCGGGGCGGTGACGTGGTGCTGGTGTGCGACGACTCCATGCGCGACCTGCAGACGTTCCGCCGCCGCGCGCACTGGAAGGCGGACCGCGGCCGCCACGGCGAGGGCTCCCTGCGCCACGGGCGCAACGGGGAGACCCTGGAGATTCGCGTCCCCCCGGGCACCCAGGCCGCCGGGCTGGACGGCGCCCACCACGACCTCGTGCGCCCGGGCCAGCGCGCGGTAGTGGCGCGCGGCGGCTCCGGCGGGCGCGGCAACAAGCACTTCGCCGGGCCGACACGCCAGGCGCCGCGCTTCGCCGAGCGGGGGTTGGAGGGCGAGGAGGGGTGGGTCGAGCTCGCGCTCAAGCTCCTGGCCGACGTGGGGCTCGTGGGTCTGCCCAACGCCGGGAAGTCCTCGCTGCTGGCCCGGATGACACGCGCCGCGCCCAAGGTGGCGGACTACCCGTTCACGACGCTGGAGCCGGTGCTCGGGACCCTGGAGCGCGACGACCGCCAGCTGGTGGTGGCGGACATCCCGGGCCTGATCGAAGGTGCCAGCCAGGGCGCGGGCCTCGGGCACGACTTCCTCGCGCACGTGGAGCGCACCCGGCTGCTGGTGCACGTGCTCGACCTCCGGCCCGTGGAGGGGTCAGACCCCGCGGTCAACCACGCCACTATCGAGGCCGAGTTGGCCGCGCACGACCCGCGCCTGGCCACACTGCCGCGCGTGCTGGCGCTGTCCAAGGCCGATCTGGTGCCGGAGGAGGAGGCGGCTGCAGCGGTGCGGGAGTGGTCGGCGCGGCTGGGGGAGGACGTGCCGGTGGTCGTCACCTCCAGCGCCACCGGGCGGGGGCTGGACGAGCTCGCCGCCCTGCTGATCCGCTCCGTGCCGGCGCTGGCTGCGGCGCCTCCCGCGCCGGAGGGAGAGGAGGCGATGGCCGAGCACATGACCTTCCGCCCGGCCTCCAAGCAGGGGTTCGCGGTCGAGTCCGCGGGGGAGAGGCGCTGGCGCGTGCGCGGACCGGGGATCGAGCGGCTCGTGGCCCGCCACGACCTGGAGAACGAGGAGTCGCTCGCCTACCTGGAGGGCCGCCTGCGGGCCATCGGCGTCATCGGCGCGCTGCAGGACGCGGGGTTCGAGCCGGGCGACGACGTGGAGATCGCCGGCGTCGAGTTCGAGCTGGACCCCGGCACGCCGCTGTAGGCCAACGTAATCTGCGGGCATGCCCACGACGGTGATCAAGCTCGGCTCGAGCATCGTGGCCGACGACAGCGGCGAGGTGCGGGAGTCCGTCCTGCGCTCGGTCTGCGGCGAGGTCGCCGACCTGCACGAGCGCGGCGACGACGTCGTGATCGTCACCAGCGGGGCGATCGCGCGTGGGATGCGGGTGCTCGACCTCCCCCTGCGCCCGCGCGCCATGGGCGAGCTGCAGGCGGCCAGCGCGGTCGGCCAGGGCAAGCTCTACCGCGTCTATGACGAGCTGTTGCGCGAGCGCGGGGTGACCAGCGCGCAGGTGCTGCTGACCTTCTTCGACGTCAGCGCCCGCACCCACTACCTCAACGCCCGCCAGACCCTGCGCAAGCTGCTGGACTGGCGCGTGGTCCCCGTCATCAACGAGAACGACACCACCACCACCGACGAGATCTCCTTCGGCGACAACGACTTCCTGGCCGCCCAGGTCGCCGTGTTGATCGGCGCCGACCGCCTGATCCTGCTCACCGACACCGCCGGGCTGCACACCGCCGACCCGCGCCGCGACCCCGAGGCCCGTCTGGTCGACAATGTGACGGACTTCGAGGCGCTCGGCGATCTGGACGTGGGCCACGCCGGCTCGCCGCTGGGGTCCGGCGGGATGCGTTCCAAGGTCGTGGCCGCCGAGATGGCCACCGCGGCCGGGATCGAGACGGTCATCGCCTCCGGCCTGGAGCCGGGGACGCTGGCCGCCGCGGCCCGGGGTGAGGCGCGCGGCACCCGCTTCCCGGCGCGCGACTCGCGCTACTCCTCGTTCAAGCTGTGGCTGAAGTACGCCAAGCCCGCGCACGGGCGCGTGGACATCGACGCGGGCGCGGCGCGCGCCCTGCGCGAGGGGGGCACGAGCCTGCTGCCGGTGGGGATCGTCGACGTCCACGGGACCTTCGAGGCGGGCGACGCGGTGGAGGTCGTGGACGGCGGCCGCGTGATCGGCAAGGGCATCTGCAACTACTCCGCGGGCGAGCTGCGCCAGGTCAAGGGACTGAAGTCCGGTCAGGTGCGCGAGCTGATCCCGCGCGCGGTCGAGGAGGCCGTTCACCGGGACTACTTCGTACTGGCGTAACCTTTTTGGATGGCCACCACCGCCACCCAGTTCGTCGCCGCCGTCTGCGCGGCCGCCCGTCGCGCCTCGCGCCACCTGGCGCGCCTGGACACCGCGACCAAGAACCGCGCCCTGCTGGCCATCGCCGACGCACTGGACGCCCGCGTGGCCGAGGTCCTGGAGGCCAACGCGCGCGACATGGAGGCGGGGGAGCGCAACGACGTCGGCGCGGCCCTGCTTGACCGCCTGCGCCTGGACGAGGAGCGCGTCGCCGCCATCGCCGAGGGCGTGCGCGCGATCGTCGCGCTGCCCGATCCCGTGGGCGAGGTCATCGAGGGCGGGCGCCTGGAGAACGGGCTGGAGCTGCGCAAGCTGCGGGTCCCGCTCGGCGTGGTCGCCGTCGTCTACGAGGCGCGCCCCAACGTGACGATCGACTGCACCGCGCTGTGCCTGAAGTCCGGCAACGCGATCGTGCTGCGCGGCTCCTCCGCCGCCCTGCACTCCAACTCCGTGCTGGCAGCGATCGCCGTCGAGGCCGCGACCGCGGCGGGACTCCCCGAGGGATCGATCGGCCTCGTGGCCGGGGGCGGTCGCGAGGAAATGGCCGAGCTGGCCACCCAGGAGGGCGTCGTCGACCTGATCATCCCGCGCGGGGGAGAGGGGCTGAAGGCGGCTCTGAAGGAGGTCGCCACCGTCCCCGTGATCTACGCCGCGTCGGGCAACTGCCACGTGTACGTGGACGCGGACGCGGATCTCGACGCCGCGGAGAAGATCGTGGTCAACGCCAAGGTCCAGCGCCCCGGCACCTGCAACGCGGCCGAGACGCTGCTGGTCCA
>JAWVFR010000014.1:0-36940 GCA_033855845.1 Solirubrobacteraceae bacterium | reverse complement strand
CCTGGCCAGCCCGCGCGAGGGCGAGGGCGACTACCGCTTCTTGTGTACGGGCGACCCCGCCCGCTTCAGCGAGCTCGGGACGCGCTTCCTCCAGATGCCGCTCCACGAGGTCGAGCCCGTCGACCTCGCCGCGCGCGCCGGGGTGACCGGCTGATGGGCGCCCGCGCGGACGGCCGCGCCGCCGACGAGCTGCGCCCGACCACGGTCGAGCCCGGCTTCGTCCGGCCCGCCACCGGCTCGGCGCTGATCAGCCAGGGCGAGACGCGCGTCATCTGCACCGCCTCGATCTCCGAGGGCGTGCCCAAGTGGCTCGCCGGGTCGGGCCGCGGCTGGCTCACGGCGGAGTACGGGATGCTCCCCGCCTCCACGGGCGAGCGCCGCCAGCGCGACGTGGCCAAGGGGCGCCCGGACGGCCGGACGGTGGAGATCCAGCGCCTGATCGGGCGCTCCATCCGCGGCATCGTCGACTTCGCGGCCCTGGGTGAGCGCACGGTGAACATCGACTGCGACGTCCTCCAGGCCGACGGCGGCACGCGCTGCGCCTCGATCACCGGCGGCTACGTCGCGCTCGCGCTCGGCTGCCGGCGGCTGGTGGACGCGGGCGACCTGGAGCGCATCCCGCTCAACGGCAGCGTGGCGGCGATCTCCTGCGGGGTGGTGGACGGCGAGCCGCTCCTGGACCTCGACTACCCCGAGGACTCCTCGGCCGAGGTCGACGCCAACGTGGTCATGACCGGCGACGGCGGCCTCGTCGAGGTGCAGGCCACGGCCGAGCGCACCCCGCTCTCGCGCGCCCACCTGGACGACCTGCTCGCCCTCGCGGCCGGCGGGATCGAGCGGCTGCGCGCGCTGCAGGAGGAGACGCTGCAGGCGGCCCCCCCGAGTCCGTGAGGCTCGTGCTGGCCAGCCGCAACCCGCACAAGGTCCGCGAGTTCGCGCGACTGCTGGAGGGCCACGACGTCGTGTCGCTGCCCGACGAGGTGCAGCTGCCGCCCGAGACGGCGGACACCTTCGCCGGCAACGCGCTGCCCAAGGCGCGCACCGCCGCCCGGGCCCTCGGCGTCCCCGCCATCGCCGACGACTCGGGGATCGAGTCCGAGGCCCTGGGCGGCGCGCCCGGCGTCCGCTCCGCGCGCTTCGCCGGGGAAAACGCGACCGACGCGGAGAACCTCGAGCGCCTGTGCGCCGAGGCTCCCCCGGGCAGCGGTCTGGCCTACGTGTGCGCGCTGGCCTACGTCGACGGCGACGGGGAGCAGCTCTTCGAGGGCCGCTGCACCGGGACCATGGCGCCGGACGCGCGCGGCGAGCGAGGCTTCGGCTACGACCCGGTCTTCCTCCCCGACGACGGGGACGGCGACCGCACGATGGCCGAGCTCGACGACGCCGCCAAGGACGCGATCAGCCACCGTGGCCGCGCCGCCCGGGCGCTTCTGGCATGGCTCGACCGGGACTGACGCACCGGGACGACGCTGGAGGACGCCCACCTCGAGCCCGGGGACCGCGCGCGCCGGGGGACCGAGGTCCCGCCCGTCAGCGGAGGTTGATCGCGGCGGCCAGGGCGACGCATCCGGCCGTGGCCGCGTACCCGAAGTAGCCCGTCAGGGCCAGCACTACGCCGGCCACCGCGCAGGCGATAACCGTGGTCAGCCACGCGGCCTTGTCGAGCGGCACGGGGCGTATTGTGATCGCGGATGTCCCCGGAACGCGCTCTGGACCAACTCCTGGCCGTCGCGGTGGACGCCCGCGACGGCGTCGTCCTCGGCGCGGACGGCCGTCGGCTGGCCGGAAGTCGCGCGCTCGCGGCGCCCGCCCGCGAGCTGCTGGCGGCGGCCGGCGACGCGTCCGAGGTGGAGGTGGCGACGGGCCGCGGGACGGTCTACGCCGCCCGCGGGGAGCGGCGCTCGATCGCCGTCGTCGCCACGCGGGCCGCCCTGTCGGCGGCCATGCGCTACGACGTCCACATGACCCTGCGGGGGCTGGAGTCGTGAGGGAGCGCGGCGGGCCGTTGGACGCGGTCACCGGGGTCGTCGGCGACGCCGCCAGCGCCCTGCGCCGTCGCCGGGAGAACCGCCGGCCCTACGCCAGGCTCTACGCCGCCGACGGGCAGGTGACCGTCCTCGATCCCGCCTCGTCGGAGGCCGAGCAACTGCTGGAGATCGCGGCGGCCATGGTCGACGCGGCCGTGCCGCCGGCCCCCCCGGGCGGCGCCGACGACGCCTGAGTCAGGCGCGATACAGGGCGAAAAACGCGCTACTTGCGCACATCCCGGCCATGCCTCCCAGCCCGCGTCCGCGCCCATTGTTAGCGTCGAAGACAAGCGAAACCCCTTCAAGGAGGCAGTCAGTGACGAAGTCTGAGTTCGTCGACCGCGTATCCAGCGAGTTCGGCAACAAGCGCGAGGCGGAGACGGCAGTGGACGCCGTGATCGCCGGTATCCAGGACGCTCTGCGCCGCGGCGACGAGGTCAACTTCACCGGCTTCGGCAAGTTCCACGTCGCCGAGCGCGGCGCCCGCCAGGGCAAGCACCCCCGCACCGGCGAGACGATCCAGATCAAGGCCTCCCGCGTGCCGCGCTTCAGCGCCGGAGCCAAGCTCAAGTCGGCGGTCAACTCGTAGCGGGCGGCCCCTGGACGCGCCTGGCGGTGTCGTCGGGGGTGGGCCGTGCGGAGCACTGTCCCACCCCCTGCGTCCTTGCCAGCCACCCGCACGCCCTCGCTACGCTGCCCGCCGGCCGGGGGCTAGGGCTCGGTGGGCCGGGGCTGGGGCTCTGACCCGGGTTGCTTGGCCGGCGTTTACTGGCCGGGTGCGGTTCCGCCGGCGGAGTTTCCTCCGCCGTTGCCGCCACCGCCGTTGCCTCGGCCTCCTCCTCCGCCTCTTGACGGTGGGGAGACCTGGGGGGCTCGTTGGGGTTGCGTCTCGTAGAGGTTGGGGTTGTAGCCGCCTCCCCCTCCGCCGCCGGTGGTGCCGGTGCCGGTCCCGTTGTTGCCCTTGGGCGTGTTCCCGTTCCGGTTGCTGTTCCCGTTGCCGTAGTTGGTGTCGCCGGAGGAGCCGGTTCCCGCGTACTTGCCGAAGAAGGGCTGGAAGTCGGCGCTCGTGGACGGCGCCTGGAAGCTCGAGCAGTCGCCGGTCCCCACCTTGGCCATGTAGTCGTGCCAGATCATGGCCGGGAAGGTGCCGCCCGCCACCCGGATCCCGTGCACGCTGTACATCGGGACCTTCTGGTTCGGGTAGCCGACCCACACCGCCGTGGTCAGTTTCGGGGTGAACCCGATGAACCAGGCGTCCGTGTACTCGTCGACGGTCCCCGTCTTGCCGGCCGCCGGGCAGCCGATCTGCGCCTTGGTGCCGGTGCCGGCCTGGACGTTTCGCTCCAGGATCTGCGTCGCCTCCCAGGCCACACCCTCCGAGAACGTGCGGGTGCCTTTCGGCTTGCCCACGTCCTCGGACTTGCCGTCGGGGAACACGACCTTGCGGACCGCCAGCGGCTTGTGCCGGATCCCGCCGGCGGCGATGGTCGCGTAGGCGTTCGCCATCTCCAGGGGCGAGACGCCGAGGCGCAGGCCGCCCAGGCCCTCGGCCGGGTAGCCGTCCAGGTGCGACGTGATGCCCATGTCCTTGGCCGCCTGCTTCACCGCGTCGGGGCCGATGTCGAGGATCAGCTGCGCGTACACGGTGTTGTCGGACTGGGTCGTGGCGGTGATGAGGTTCATCGACCCGCCGTAGGTGTGCGCGTACGTGCTGACCTTCCACGGGCCGTACGGCGTCTGGAGGTCCAGCGGCCGCGACGTGTAGAAGGTCGAGCGCGGGTTGACGCCCTTGCGCAGCGCGGCCATCAGGACCATGACCTTGAACGTGGACCCCGCCTGGCGGCGACCCTGGGCGGCGTAGTTGTACTTGACCTTCTTGTAGCTGGTCGACGACGCCATGGCCCGGATGTAGCCCGTCTTGGGATCGATGGTCACGATCGCCGACGAGGGGTCGTCCTGGTAGTTGAGCTGGCCCGCCATCGCGTCGCGCGCGGCCTGCTGCTTGTCCAGGTCGATCGTCGTGTAGATCTTCAGCCCGCCCTTGCGGACGGTCTCCAGGCCGTAGCGCTCGATCAGCTGCTCCTTGACGTAGTCGAAGAAGTAGCTCTCGCGCTTGGAGAAGTAGTAGTCGTTGACGTGGGCGCCCAGCGGCGACGCGGCGGCCTGGCGGTAGGAGGCCTCGTCGATCATCCCCTGCGCGCGCATGCGCTGGAGCACGTCGTTGCGCCGCGCCAGCGCGGCCCGCGGGTCGCGGAACGGGTTGTACAGCGAGGGTGCCTGGGGCAGCCCGGCCAGGGTCGCCGCCTCGGCCAGGTTCAGGTCGCGGGCGCGCTTGGCGAAGAACACGCGCGCCGCCGCCTCGGCGCCGATTGCAGTCCGGCCCCCCACGGTCCCGTAGGGAACGCTGTTGAGGTAGTTGGTCAGCACCCACGACTTGGTGTGCTGCTGCTCGATCTCCTGCGCCAGCTTGGCCTCGCGGATCTTGCGCTCGAACGTGCGGCGCTTGGTGATCGGGTAGATGTTGCGGACCAGCTGCATCGTGATCGTCGACCCGCCCTGCACCGTGGCGCCGGAGCGCAGGTTCTTGACCGCCGCGCGGATGACGCCCTCGTAGTCGACGCCCTGGTGCTTGTAGAACCGCTGGTCCTCGACGGCCACCGTCGCGTTGCGCAGCATGGGCGGCAGGTCGCGGGTGGAGACCGGCTGGCGCAGCTCGTCGTTCTCGATGAACCCGAGGCGCCGGCCGTTGGAGGCGTAGACGACGGAGTTGGCGCCCTGGTCGACGGGCTTCAGGGACTGGATGTCGGGGGCCGACGAGGCCACGGCGATGATGTAGCCGATCACGCCCACGGCGCCCGCGAAGGCACCGATGACGACCATGCCGGACACGACTAGGATGCCGCGCTTGGCGCCGCGTCCGCGGCGCTGGCGGCGCCGGAGTCTGCGCTGTCGAGGGCTCATGAGGGAGAGACGGAGCAGGCGCGCGCAATGCGATCCGCGCGCGCGGGACAGGCCATTCTAGACGTTGCTCAGGCCCGTGGCGAAGGGTCGCCTGCAGGCGGCAGCAGACCCGCCGCCCGCAGCGCTCGCAGCGCCTCGGCCCGCAGCTGCGCCGCGCGCTGCGCCCGGCGCGCGGAGGGGACCGGCTCGGCGGTGACGTCGATGCGCACCCCGTCGCGCGCGATCTCCGCCACCGAGGCTCCCGTCACGCCCTCCAGGGCGGCGAGAACCTCGAGCGCGCGGTCGGTGTCCGCCTCCGGGGCGAGCCAGGCCGAGACCTCCACCTCGCCCAGCGGCGAGACGATCGTGTCGTTGTGCAGCACCCCAGAGGCCAGGCGCTCGTTGGGAATGACCACGCGCGTGCCCGCGCCCGAGCGCAGGTAGGTGTAGTTCAGGCGCACGTCCTCCACCGTCCCGGACTCCCCCTCGAACTCGACGCGGTCGCCGATGCGCAGCGGCTGGGTGATGGCCAGCATCACGCCGGCCACGGCGTTGGCCAGGACCTGGCGGGCCGCGAAGCCGATCACCGCGGCGGCCAGGGCGCCGCTGGCCAGGACGCTGGTGGCCACCCGGCTGAGGGTGCCGAACTGGGCCAGCGCGATCATCACGCCGATCAGGACGATCGACGCGACCACGAGCCGGCGGACGAAGCGCACGCGCGTGGCGGCGGCGGGGGACACGGTGCCGCCGCCGCGACCCGTCGACACGGCCTGCGCCGCGCGCCCGGCCCGGGCGAAGGCGCGGTCGACCAGGGCGGCGAGGACCAGCGCCACCGCGATGGACACCGCCGCGGTGATCTCGTCGCGGTAGTCGTGGGTGAAGGACGCCGGCAAGATGCCAAGATCGAGGAGCGCCATGGATCGCGAGACTATCGCCGCTCCCCCGCCCCTCTCCCTCGCGAGCCTGCGCGCCGCGCTGGCGGAGCCCGGCCGGGCGGCGGCGCTCCGCGACGCCTGGCGGGCCCTGTGGGTCTCGCGCGCCCTGGTGTGGCTGGCGGGCGTCGGGGCCGTGGTCGCGCTGGGCCGCTCGGCGCGCTGGCGCGCCTTCGACCCCGCCGCCCTGACCGCGCCCTTCGGGACCGTCGGCGACGCCCTGGTGGCGCCCGCCGCCCGCTGGGACGCCACCTGGTACCTGTCGATCGCCCTGGACGGCTACCGGGACGCTGCGCAGACCGCCTTCTTCCCGCTCTACCCGCTGCTGGTCCGCGTCGTGGGGCGGCCGGGCGCGGCGCTGGGGGACCCGCGGGCGGCCTACCTGCTGTCCGCGATCGCGGTATCGCTCGCCGCCTTCGCGGCGGCGCTGTACCTCGTGCATCGCCTGACCGCGCTGGAGCTGGGCGAGGACGTCGCGCGCACGACGATCTGGCTGGTGGCGCTGTTCCCGGCCGCGTTCGCCTTCTCGGCGGTCTACACCGAGTCCCTGTTCCTCGCGCTGTCCGCCGGGAGCCTGTACGCGGCCCGGCTCGGGCGCTGGCGCACCGCGGGCGTGGTGGCCGCGCTGGCCGCGGCCACACGCTCCACCGGGACGCTGCTCGTGGTGCCGCTGGCGATCATGTGGTTCCAGGGCGCACGGCGTCCCCGGGACCTGGCGTGGATCGCCGTGGTCCCGGCCGGACTGGCGGCCTACGTGGGGTACCTGGCCCTGGCCACGGGCGACCCCTGGGCGCCGTTCACCGTGCAGGGAGCGTGGTACCGGGAGCTGGCGGGACCGCTCGGCGGCGCCCGGGACGGCGCCGTCGCGGCGTGGGACGGCGTGCGCCAGCTGCTCTCGGGCTCGCGGTTCCCGGTGTACTTCGAGCGGGCGGGCGGCGATCCGTTCGTGGTGGCGGCGCACAACGTGGGCGACTTCGCGTTCCTGGTCTTCGCGGCGGTCGCCGTGGTGGGCGCGTTCCGGCGCCTCCCGCTCGCCTACGCGACCTGGGCCCTGGTGGCGGTCGTGGTGGCGATCTCGTATCCGGTCGGGCCGGAGCCCCTGGCCTCGCTGCCGCGATACCTGGCCGTGGTGTTCCCCCTGCAGATGTGGCTGGCCGCCTGGGCGTGCGAGGGGCCGCGCCGGCGCCCCGCCGTGCTGGCCGCGAGCGCCCTCGGGCTGGTGGCGCTGACCGTTCCGTTCGCGGCGTGGGAGTGGGTCGCGTGAGGGCGGTCCTGCTGGACGCGCTGGGCACGCTCCTGTACCTGGAGCCGCCGGCCCCGCCGCTGCGCCGGGAGCTGGCGGCACGGGGCGTGGAGGTGGACGAGGAGACGGCCGGCGCGGCGCTGCAGGCGGAGATCGCCTACTACCGCGCGCACAACCTGGAGGGCTCGGACCGCGCCGCGCTGGCCGGGTTGCGGCGCCGTTGCGCGGGCGTCCTGCGCGACGCGCTGGGCGAGGCGGGGCGCGCGCTCACGGTCGAGGCGGTGGAGGAGGCGCTGCTGGCCGCGCTGCGCTTCACCCCCTACCCGGACGCCCTGCCGGCGCTCGAGCGGCTGCGGGCCGCCGGCCTGCGCCTGGTCGTGGTCTCCAACTGGGACGTCTCGCTGCACGACCGCCTGGCCGAGACGGGGATCGCGGCCCGCGTGGACGGCGTGATCGCCTCGGCCGAGCTGGGCGCGGCCAAGCCCGACCCCGCGATCTTTCGCCACGCCCTGACCATGGCCGGGGTCGCCGCCGCGGAGGCGGTGCACGTCGGGGACTCTCCGGCGGCTGACGTGGCCGGCGCGCGGGCGGCCGGCATCGAGCCGATCCTGATCGTGCGGGCGCCGGCGGCGGCGCCGGCCGAGCCGGTGCGCACCGTCGCCTCGCTGGCCGAGCTCCCCGACCTCGTCGCCTAACCTCTGGGCGGCGATGGCCAGCCTGCCACCCCCGACCGCCGACCCGCCGTTCCACCACCCCGGCCCGCCGCCGGAGCGCCCCGAGCGTCCCGAGGGGCTGCCCGAGCCCGGCCCGCCGTGGGCTCCCTGGACGGCGCCGGTGGCGCTGATCGCGGCGTTCGCCGTCGCCCTGCTGGGCTACGTGGTGATCGGGGGCGTCGCCGGGGTGGCGGGCGCGAAGTTCGACAAGCCGCCGCCGTGGGTGAACATCGTGGCCACGATGGTGCAGGACCTCGCGCTGATCGGGAGCGCGCTCTTCTTCGCCCGGCTGGGGGGCCGGGTGCGGCCCGGGGACTTCGGCCTGCGCCGCATCGGCGTGTGGTCGGGGCTGGGCTGGATGTTCGTCGCCTGGCTCGGGTTCTTCCTCTTCACGGTGGTCTGGATCTCGGCGCTGGGGATCAAGGAGCGCGACAACCTGCCCAGCGAGCTGGGGGCCGACGAGAGCACGATCGCCCTGATCGCGGTGGCCGTACTGGTCACCGTGGTGGCGCCGATCGCGGAGGAGTTCTTCTTCCGCGGCTACTTCTTCACCGCGCTGCGCAACTGGCGCGGGATCTGGCCGGCGGCGATCCTCACCGGCCTGGTCTTCGGCGGCATCCACGCCGGCTCCGCGCCGGTGGGCTACCTGGTGCCGCTGGCGGCCTTCGGCGTCGCGCTGTGCCTGCTCTACGTGCGCACCGGCTCCCTGTACCCCTGCATCGCCCTGCACGCGCTGAACAACTCGCTGGCCTTCGGGGTCTCGCAGGGCTGGAGCTGGGAGATACCCCTGGTGATGGTGGCCGCCAACGCGATCATCGCGGCGATCCTGCTGCCCCTGGGCGAGCGGACGAAGCCGCCGCGTCTCGCTCCCGCCTGAGGTCGTCGTCGCCACGCGGCATGCTTTGCGCATACGATCCCGCCTCTCCGTCGATGTATCGCGCCGCTCTTCTCCCCCTCCTGCTGCTCCTCGCCGTGCCCGCCTCGGCCTCGGCCAAGGTCGCACCGCTGCGGGTGCTGCCCGAGGGCGACTACGCGATGAGCGGCCGTCACATCGCTCTCGTCCACCAGAAGGTCCGCTTCCGCGGCCTGGTGCGCGACTACGTGCCGGGCCAGGTCGTGTCGGTGCGGGTGATGTCCGGCTCGCGCCGCTACATCGTGGCCAAGCGCACGGTCCGCCGCCGCGGCGCCGGCGGCCACTTCGTCGTGGACTTCAAGGCTCACGTGACCGGCCCGCTGCGGGCCTACGTCACCGCGGGCCCCTACCGCGCCCGGTCGCAGCCGGTCGACGTCGTGGCCCATTCGGCGTCCTACGGAGACCGCGGGCTGCACGTCCAGTTCCTCCAGCACCGGCTGCGCGACCTGCGCTACATCGTGTCCCTGTCGGGCGTCTTCGACGGCTCCACCCAGCAGGCGATCATGGCCTACCGCAAGGTGACCCGGCTGCCGCGGCGCTTCTCGGCCAACCCGCGGATCTTCGAGTGGCTCGCCAACGGCCGCGGCCGGTTCGTCCCCAGGTACCCGAACCACGGAAAGCACGCGGAGGCCGACCTTTCGCGCCAGGTGCTGGCGCTGATCGACAGCCACGGGAAGGTGTTCCGGGTCCTGCAGACCTCGAGCGGGAAGCCGAGCACGCCCACCGTGCGCGGCTCGTTCCGCGTCTACTCCAAGACGTGGGGCGTGAACTCCAAGGGGATGGTCCACTCCGTCTACTTCATCGGCGGATACGCCATCCACGGCTATCCCGACGTGCCGCCCTGGCCGGCCAGCCACGGATGCCTGCGCATCCCGATCCCCAACGCGCGCTTCGTGCACCGCTGGCTGAACTACGGCGACGGCGTCGACGTCTACCGCTAGGCAGCGGCCTGTCAGGCGAGGCCGGGCGGGGGCTTGCTGTCCCCGGACGTGGCGGGCGGCGGCGGGGCGGCGTGGCGCACCAGCGTGTGCCCGCGCACGTTCAGGCGCCGCGCCAGGTAGGCGAGGCCCAGGCCGTAGACCAGCAGGCCGAACAGCGCGGGGATGCCGCGCCGCGCCCACGCGTTGCGCGTGTCGCCGGTGACTCCGGCGAACGGGCGCAGCAGGACCTCGCTGGCGTCGTCGATCGCGCGGCGGGCGGCGGTGTGGTGAGAGTCTTGCGCGGAGGACGTGTTCGCGGCGCCAACGAGCTCCTGCTGCTGGCGGTCGGAGCCGTGCCGGACCTCCTGCGCCGCGAACAGCACGAAGCTCAGCGCGATGGTCGCGCTGGCGATTGCCGCGACGGATCGAAGGGCTCCGTCGATCACGCTGCATACCATCGGCATCCGCGATGACCCCCTTGACCGCACGAGACCGCCTGGTGACCGCCTTGCGCGAGCACGCGCTCGTGCTCGGCGAGGTCACGCTGACCAGCGGCGCCGTGGCGCAGTACTACGTGGACGCCAAGCGGGCGATCCTGCGCCCGGACGGCTTCGCGGCGCTGTCGGAGCTGGTGGCGGGCCTGGCGCGCGAGCGCGGCGCGACCGCGGTGGGCGGCATGACGATGGGCGCGGACCCGATCGCCTGCGCGGCCCTGGCGGGCGGCGCCGACGCCAAGGCGTTCTTCGTGCGCAAGGAGGCCAAGGCCCACGGCCTGCAGCGGCGCATCGAGGGCCCGGATCTGGAACCGAGGGACCGGTGCCTGATCGTGGAGGACGTGGTCACCACCGGCGGCTCGACCCTGCGGGCGATCGAGGCCGTCCAGGAGGCGGGCCTGGAGGTGTGCGGCGTGGTGGTCGTGCTGGATCGCCTGGCCGGCGGCGGCGAGCGGATCGCGCGGGCGGCGGGCGCGCCCTACGACGCGCTGGCCACGATCGACGACGTCTACCCGGACCGCCCCGACCGCGCGGACGCCTAGGGCGCCGGCGGGCGGGCGCGGAAGGTCCGGATCATCCCCGCGATGGCCGCCCGGTACAGGGACGCCGGGGCGCTCGCGGTGCGGAACACGAGCAGCGAGTAGGTGACCTGGCGGTCGCGGCGCAGCGCCAGCACCTGGATGGCCTGGCGCACCCGGGTGCGCGCGAAGGTCCCGGTGGCGCTCACCTCGGCGGCCGGGTAGCGCGCCCCACGCAGCGCGCGCGGCCGCCCCACGCGCAGGCCCCGGTAGCCGGGCAGCTGCGTCGCCGTGCGCCGGGTGTAGGTCGCGGGCGGCAGGTTGCGCCCGTCGGAGCTGCGGTCGGCGCCGATGCTGATCGCCAGCAGCCGGTCGCCCGAGCGCACCAGGGTGGCGCCCCGCGCGCCCTGCGCCGTCCAGCCCGGTGGAATGCCCACGGTGAAGCCCGCGCGCGGGTTGACCACCAGCCGCCAGCCGGGCGGCAGCGGGGCCCGCCGGTCCGGGCGTTCCTGGGACACCGTGGGCGGGGGCTCCTCGCTGCCTCCGCACGCGCCGAGGCCGGCGGCGCACGCCGCCCCGGCCAGTCCCGCCGCCACGAATCTACCCCTCACATGCCCCGACCAGGATTCGAACCTGGGGCCTACTCCTTAGGAGGGAGTCGCTCTATCCGACTGAGCTATCGGGGCTTGTGGCTCTGCTGCAGGCTTTCTCGTCTGTCGCCCCTGACACGCTCATCGCTGGATGGCACATCTATGGCACGCAGGTCGGTGGGCCAGTAGCCGAGCCCTCGGGAGATCGTACCGTCGGGATCGTGCCCTTTGGACGGCCCGCTTCGTCACGCCAGCGCAGGCGGCGCGTCACCGTGGCCTTCCTGAGCACAGGCGGGACAGCCTGGTCGCCGTGACGGCAGCTCCGTCCGCTCCAACTGCCCGCCGCGTCCCTCGTACTGCCACTGGCGCGCGCCGCGCTCACCTCCGCTGTAGCCGGTGATGAGGTCGAGTACGCAGTTGCAGGCCTCGGACGCGAGTACCCGTTCATCGAGACGACCTGTGGGTCGCCAGCGGCGTCGGGGTTCTGGTCGTACCCGGGCGGCCGGTGCTGCCGCTCCCATTCGAGGAGCGCGTCGGTGAGGAAGAAGCAGCGAAGGCAGGGCTCGCCGGGCAGCGAGACGATCACCTGGCCGTCGGCCTTCGCGAGGCGCTCGCCGGTCGACGTGATCGACATGCAGCGTGTTCTGCCGCGCTGCCGAGGGAAGCTCGATTGAGCGGGAAACCACCACCCTTCCCGGCACGGAGTCGGCGGGCCTCTTCCGCGTCGAGGCAAAGCGCTACGGCACCGAGCGACTGGAGCGGGTGCTGGCGATCGCCCGACCTACCGCCTGACCCAAGCCCAGCCGCACGGACGAGCCCAGGGCTATTCTGTCCGCAAAAGTCAAGGTATACTTGACCTATGTCTGACAGCCGCCACGCCGATCTCCGTGCCCTCGAGGCCGAAGCCTACGGGCAGGGCGGGTACTTCGATGCCGCCCAGGCGCGCACCCACGGCGTCAGCCGGCAGCTCCTCGACCATCACCTCCGCCAGGGCCGCTATGAGCGAATTAGACGGGGGCTGTATCGGATCAGCGGATTCCCCAGCGCAGAGCACGACGACGTCCGCGAGAAGTGGATGGCCACCGGCACCGACAGGGCGGTGGTGGCCGGCGAAAGCGCCCTGTCGCTCCTCGACCTGAGCGACAGCATCCCCGATGAAGTGCATCTGCTGGTGGCGCGGCGCCACCGCGGTCTACGCCCGCCACCCGGAGTGGTGATCCATACGCACCCCGATGACGAGCGGGTCGCCACGGTCTGGCGCGCGGGAATCCCGGTCACCGCTCCCGAGCGGACACTCGTGGACGTCCTCGATGTCGTGCAACCGGACCAAGCTGCAATGGCCGTCACCCAGGCCATTCGCCGCGGACTGGTGACCCCGAAGCAGCTCAGGACGGAAGCGGCACGGCGACGGAAGCAGAAGGTCATGGAGCCCCTGCTCGCGGCGGCGGGGAGTCGATGAGGTACGCGACCGCCGCCGCCTTCCGCGCGGCACTGGATCAACGACTGAAGACGGAGGCCGCCGCAACGGGCCTTGGGCTCGCACGGCTGCGCAAGCGCGTCGCGTTCGAGCTGTTCCTCCGGCGCCTCGTGAAGGTGGCGCCGGACCGATGGGTGCTCAAGGGTGCGCTCGCTCTCGACTTTCGTCTCGACGTGCCCACGAGACCGACGAAGGACATCGACCTCGGGCGCGCGGACGACGAGGAGGCGGCCATCGAGGACATGACGCGGGCGCAGCAACTCGCCCTCGACGATTTCTTCACGTTCACGGCGACGAGGACCGACGCCTTCGAAGGGGCCGAGGAGTTCGCCGCCATTCGGTTCCACGTTCGGGCGGAACTCGCGGGGCGGACCTTCGAGCAGTTCACCGTGGACGTCAGCTTCACTGATCCGATCACGTGGACCCCGGACACGATCCACACGTCCACGTTTCTGTCCTTCGCGGACATCGGTCCGATCGCCCTCCCCGCGGTTCCCATCGCTCAGCACCTCGCGGAGAAGCTGCATGCGTACACGCGGAGCTACGGCGACAGCAGCGAGCCGAGTACGAGACCCAAGGATCTCGTCGACATCTTGCTCATCGCCGCCGCGGAGGAGATTGACGCGGCGAGCCTTCGGAACGCTCTGGTTCGGACGTTCACCACGCGGAACCGTCAGGCGCTGCCCCAGAGCCTCCCAGCAGCACCGACGAGTTGGGAGGCCCCCTACGCGCGGCTCGCCGCGGATGTCGGGGTCGAGACCGATCTCAGTTCTGCCGTGGGTCAGGCACGAGCGTTCCTCGATCCGCTCCTGGACGGGACGGCAACAAGGAGATGGGACCCGAAGCAGCAGCTCTGGGTGCCCTGACGCGGGAACGGGCAGTGACAAAGCCCGACGGTGCTGCCCGATGCACCGGTGAGGGACAGGGGGGACGGCGGTGGCCCTAGCGGTCCGTCCCGAAGTGTTGGCGCGCGAAGTCGCGCGCCGCGGCTGGACCCATGCCGACCTCGCGCGGGCAGTCGGCCTGAGCGGCGCGACGTTGACCGCCGCGGGCAGGAGGCCACGGGGAGAAGTCGAACGGACGGAACGTTGAGTTCTCTGGACCTCACGCACGACGCAACCCTCGAGCCGGGCGCCGTTGCCGCCGGCGAGTTCGCCGCGCGCTCGCCGCTCCAGCTCTTCTGGCGCCGGCTGCGCGGCGACCGGGTCGCGCTGGCCGCGCTGGCCTTCATCGTCGCGCTGGTGATCGTCGCGCTCGCGGCGCCGCTGGTGGTGGACGTCGTCGGCGCCCCCCCGCCCGACCAGCAGTCCACCTCCGCGCTGGACCAGTTCGGCACGCCCACCGGACCGAGCGCCGATCACCTGTTCGGCGTCGACCAGCTCGGCCGCGACGTGTTCAGCCGCGTCGTGTACGGCGCCCGCGTGTCGCTCGAGGTGGCGTTCATCTCCACCGGGATCGCCGTCGTCCTCGGGGTGGTGGTGGGCCTGTTCGCGGGCTTCTACCGTGGCTGGGTCGACACGTTCCTGTCGCGCACGTTGGACGTCCTGCTCGCGTTCCCGATCCTGCTGCTGGGCATCGGCCTGGCTTCGGCGTGCGCCCTGGGCGACGGGTGCTTCGGCGGTCTCATCCAGCCCGGCCTGACCACCGTGATCTTCGTGATCGCGATCGCCTCGTTCCCCTACGTCGCGCGCATCATCCGCGGGCAGGTGCTCTCCCTGCGCGAGAAGGAGTTCGTCGAGGCGGCCCGCTCGCTCGGCGCCTCGGACGGGCGCATCATGTTCCGCGAGATCCTGCCCAACCTGGTGGCGCCGATCATCGTCTACACCACGCTGATCATTCCCACGAACATCCTCTTCGAGGCGGCTCTGTCCTTCCTCGGAGTCGGCGTGCAGCCGCCGACCGCGAGCTGGGGGCAGATGATCGCGGACGCAACCTCCATCTTCGACACCGCCTGGTGGTACATGGTCTTCCCGGGCGTAGCGTTGCTGCTCACGGTGCTCACCTTCAACCTCGTGGGGGACGGGCTGCAGGACGCCCTGGACCCGCGGTCCGGGCGCTGATCCCCCTCTCCGTCGAAAGGAACCCCCGATGACCAGATGCATTCGAGGAACGACGATCGCCCTGGCCGCGGCATGCGGGCTCACCCTGGCCGCGTGCGGCGGCGGGGGCGGGAACGCCAAGAACGCCGGTGGCGGCGCCGAGACCAAGCCGGTGTCCGGCCAGAAGAAGGGCGGGACGGTCCGGGTCCAGTCCGCCGAGGGCTTCGAGCACCTCGATCCCGGGTCGTCTTACTTCCAGGTCGACTACGTCGCGGTGTACGCGGCGCACCGTCCGCTGTACTCGTTCAAGCCCGAGGACCCGGTGAACCCGGTGCCGGACCTGGCGGCGAGCGCGCCCCAGATCTCGCCCGACGACAAGACGGTGACGGTGAAGATCCGGCCGGGCGTGAAGTTCAGCCCGCCGGTCAACCGCGCAGTCACGTCCAAGGACGTCAAGTACGCGATCGAGCGCGGCTTCAACCCGAACGTCTCCAACGGGTACGCACCCAGTTACTTCGCCGCCGTGGTCGGCGCGGACAAGGCGAAGGGCGGCCCGATCGCCGGCCTCCAGACGCCGGACGACCGGACCCTGGTGTTCAAGCTGAACGAGGCCTTCGGAGCCACGATGGCCAAGGCGCTGACGCTGCCTTTGAGCGCCCCGGTGCCCCAGGAGTACGTCGAGCGAAACAAGCTCGACGCCAAGTCGCCGAGCGTCTACGACTCGGACCCGACCAAGCAGGCCTTCAGCGGCCCGTACGTGATCTCCAAGTACACGGCGGGCAAGAGCATCTCGCTGCGGCGCAACCCCAACTGGGATCCCAAGACCGACTACCGGCCGGCCTACCTCGACGCCGTGGACTGGACCGTCGGCGCCGACCCCAACGTGTCGGGACGGCAGATCCTGACCGGCAGCCACCAGATCAGCGGCGACACGCCCGCGGCTCCGATCGTGAAGCTCGGCGCGACCAAGCACCAGGAGCAGATCTCGTTCACGCCGCTGGGCAACCGGTACATCGCGATGAACAACAAGGTGCCGCCGTTCGACGACGTCAACGTCCGCAAGGCGGTGCTGGCGGCCACGGACCGCGTCGCCCTCCAGCTCACGCGCGGCGGGCCGATCGCGGGTGACATCGCCACCCACTTCATCGCCCCCGGCGCGCCGGGGTTCGAGGCGGCGGGCGGCGCAAAGGGGCCGAACGTCGACTTCCTCGCCAACCCGCGCGGCGACATGAAGGTCGCCGCCGCGTACCTCAAGAAGGCGGGCCACCCGTCGGGCCGGTACTCCGGGCCGCCGATCACGATGATCGGCGACAACGCCGATCCGGCGAGCAAGACCGCGCAGGTCGCGCTCCAGGCGTTCCAGAAGCTGGGCTTCAACGTGAAGTTCCGCGCGGTCTCGCACGAGACCATGTACTCGAAGTTCTGCAACGTCCCCGCCCAGAAGGTGAACGTGTGCCCGAACGTCGGGTGGCTGCCGGACTTCCCCGACGGCTATGCCTGGCTCTTCGTCCCCTTCAACGGCAAGGCCATCCAGCCGCAGAACAACGCGAACTGGCCCCAGTTCGACGATCCGAAGGTCAACGCGGCCATGGCCAAGGCGCAGGAGCAGACCGATGAGGCCAAGCGCGCGCAGGCCTGGGGCGAGATCGACCGGATGATCACCGAGCAGGCACCGGCGGTCCCATGGTTCTGGGACAACGTTCCCAACATCCAGTCCAAGGACGTCCAGGGCGTGATCGCGAAGTGGAATGCCGCCTACGACCTGTCGTTCACGTCGCTGAAGTAACCCTGTGCTGCGCTACGTAGCACGGCGCCTGCTGTGGACGGTCGTGCTGCTCCTCGTGGTCAGCGCGGTCACCTTCCTGATCTTCTACGGCCTGCCGTCGGCCGACCCGGCAACGCTGCGGGCCGGCCGCACGGCAACCCCTCAGCTGGTCGAGCAGATCCGGGAGAACCTCGGGCTCGACAAGCCGCTCTACACGCAGTACTGGCTGTACATGAAGCAGGTCGTGCTGCACTTCGACTTCGGCTACAGCTACCAGAACAGCGCACCGGTCCGGGAGCAGCTCGTGGACCGATTGCCGGCGACCATCTCGCTGACCGCCGGCGCCGTCGTGTTGTGGCTGGCGATCGGGCTGCCGGTCGGGATCGTGTCGGCGCTGCGCCGCCGCCAGTGGCCCGACCGGCTGGCCATGGGCCTGGCGCTGGTGGCCATCTCCGCGCCCGTGTACTGGCTGGGACTGGTGTCCCTGTACTTCTTCGCCGACGACATCGGCCGCTTCCCGCTGTTCCCGGGCGCCAGCTCGTACAAGCCGCTGACCGAGGACCCCGGCGCGTGGTTCGGGTCGCTGGTCCTCCCGTGGATGGTCCTGGCGGCCAGCTTCGCCGCGTTCTACGCGCGCCTGCTGCGCGCCAACCTGCTGGAGACGATGTCCGAGGACTACATCCGCACGGCCCGGGCGAAGGGCTTGCCCGAGCGCAAGGTGGTCCTGGGGCACGGCGTGCGGGCGGCGATCACGCCGGTGGTGACGGTGCTGGGCCTGGACATCGGGATCCTGCTCGGCGGCACGATCCTCACCGAGACGGTGTTCAACGTCCCCGGCATCGGCCGGCTCGCCTACGACGCGATCCAACGCTCCGACCTGCCGGTGATCCAGGGCACGGTCCTGTTCGGGGCGTTCTTCATCGTCGTGGCCAACCTCGTCGTCGACATGGCCTACGCCTTCCTGGACCCGCGGGTGCGCTTCCGATGACGGCCCTGCTCGAGGTCCGTGACCTGCGCGTGCGCTTCCCGACCGAGGCGGGCACGCTCAGCGCCGTGGACGGCGTCTCCTACGACGTGCAGCGCGGGCGCGTGCTGGGCATCGTCGGCGAGTCGGGGTCCGGCAAGAGCGTGTCGGCCCTGACGGTCATGGGCCTGACCCGGGGCGAGAGCGTGGAGATCTCCGGCGAGGCCCGGTTCGAGGGCCGCGACCTGCTCTCGCTGGCGCCCGACGAGATGCGCCGGGTGCGCGGTGACGACATCGCGATGATCTTCCAGGACCCGCTGTCCTCGCTGCACCCGTTCTACCGCGTGGGCCGCCAGATCGTGGAGGCGGTGCGCGCCCACCGCGACGTGTCCAAGGCGGCCGCCCTGGACCGCGCGGTCGAGCTGCTCGACCTCGTGGGCCTGCCCGAGGCGCGGCGGACGGCCGAGCGCTACCCGCACGAGCTGTCCGGCGGCATGCGCCAGCGGGTCATGATCGCGATGGCGCTGGCCAACGAGCCCAAGCTGCTGATCGCCGACGAGCCCACGACCGCCCTGGACGTGACGGTCCAGGCCCAGATCCTGGCGCTGATCGAGCGGTTGCGGGTCGAGCTGGACATGGCGGTCGTCGTCATCACGCACGACCTCGGCGTCGTGGCCGAGATGGCGGACGAGGTGGCGGTGATGTACGCAGGGCGCATCGTGGAGCGGGCATCCGCCGACCGGCTGTTCTCCGCGCCCGAGCACCCCTACACCTGGGGCCTGCTCGAGGCGATCCCGCGGCTGGACGCGCCGCGCGGCGCCGAGCTGATCCCGATCCCCGGGGCCCCTCCCAGCCTCGTCCACCCGCCCGGCGGATGCCGCTTCCATCCGCGCTGCCCCTACGTGCGACCGCGCCATCGCGAGGTCGACCCGCCGCTGGCCCCGGTGCCCGATCAGCCCGGGCACGAGGTGGCCTGCCTGCTCGACGCCGAGACGCGGCGGCGGCTCTGGCGCGAGCGCCGGGAGGGCGGCGAGGCGGCCCGAGTGGCCCGCAAGGCGGCGGAGGAGGCCGGGGCGTGAGCGAATACCTGGTCGAGGCCGAGGGCCTGGTCAAGCACTTCCCGCTCACCAGCGGCGTCCTGCTCGCGCGCCGGCAGGGGGCCGTGCACGCGGTGGACGGCGTTTCCCTGGCCGTGCGCCCCGGCGAGACCCTGGGGCTGGTGGGAGAGACGGGTTGCGGCAAGAGCACGACGGCTCGCCTCCTGCTGCGCCTGCTCGACCCCGACGCCGGGACGGTGCGCTTCGACGGAGAGGACGTCACGCGGGCCCGGGGCGCGCGGCTGAAGGCGCTGCGGCGCGAGATGCAGATGATCTTCCAGGACCCCTATTCGTCGCTGAACCCGCGCAAGACCGTCGGCTCGGTGATCGGCGAGCCCTTCGCCGTGCACGGCCTGCTGAAGGGGCGCGACGAGCGCCGCCGGGCCGTCCAGGAGCTGATGGAGCGCGTGGGCCTGGCGCCCGAGCACTACAACCGCTTCCCGCACGAGTTCTCCGGCGGGCAGCGCCAGCGGATCGGCGTGGCCCGCGCCCTGGCGCTGAAGCCGCGGCTGATCGTGGCCGACGAGCCGGTGTCGGCGCTGGACGTCTCGATCCAGGCGCAGATCCTCAACCTGCTGCGCGACCTGCAGCGCGACCTGGGCCTGACGCTGGTGCTGATCGCCCACGACCTCTCGGTCGTGCGCCACATGTGCGACCGCGTCGCGGTGATGTACCTGGGCCAGGTGGTGGAGCTGGCGGAGGCCGACACCCTGTACGGCGCGCCCCGCCACCCCTACACCGGCGCGCTGCTCTCGGCGGTCCCGATCCCCGATCCCCGGGCGGCGCACGCGCGCCGGCGCGCGCTGCTGTCGGGCGACGTCCCCAGCCCGGCTAACCCTCCGCCGGCCTGCCGCTTCCACACCCGCTGCCCCAAGGTCCAGGACCGCTGCCGCACCGAGGCGCCGGCGCTGGAGCCCAAGGCGGGCGGCGGGCTGGCCGCCTGCCACTTCCCGCTCACCGACGCCGAGGCGGCGGAGCGGGTCCCGTCAGTTGTCTGAGGCGTCGTCCTCGTACAGCGACTCGGAGGCCAGCTCGCGGCCGTTACGGTCGAAGACCTTCACGTCGAGCAGGTCCCCGCGGTAGTCGTCCGGGGCGATCAGCGTGAAGCGGTCCTCGACCAGCACGCACTGGTCCACGGTCAGGTCGGCCAGCTCGGCGGTCGCGATCGCCGCGCCCTCGACCAGCGGCCGTCCCCACACGAGCGCGATGCTGGCCACGTTGTCCTCCTCGCCGCGCCAGCTGTCCACCGCCTCGTCGGTGAGGTCGATCGTCCACTCCGGGTGGCGCTCGGCCGTCTCGGCGGTGACGTCCGCGGTGGCCTGGAAGTCCGAGGCCTCGCCGCCCTCCTGCGCGGGCACGAACGAGACGAAGCCGAACAGCTCGTGGCCCGTGGAGGTGGGCGCCGTGGCCGGGACGTACGTGCGCCCGCCGTAGGTGCGGTCCGGGTACCAGGCGATGTCGCCGGGATCCCCGATGTCCTCGTCCTCGCCCTCCACCCGCCCGCACGCCTCGTAGAAGGCGTCGGACAGCCGGTGGGCCCAGCGACCGTAGGGCAGGCCCTCCTGGGGCGGCTCCGCGGCGAAGCGGGGCACGAAACGGTCGGTCGGCGCCATCGCGGCGGGAGACTATTCGGACCGACGGCGATCCGAATGTTGACGCTCGTCCGCAAACACTGTCAGGATCGACCGCGCAGACCCCAACCGCAGCACTAGGAGCTTTACCCATATGGCTGAAGAAGTTCAGATCGCAGGGACCAACGAGGTCGCGAAGATCCGCAACCCGCTCGCGCCGGCCCTGCTGCCGTTCGTGACGCTCGGGATCTACGGGATCGTCTGGTACTACAAGGTGAACAAGGAGCTTGCCGCGATGGGCAAGGCCCGCAACACGGACGAGCTGGGCACGAGCCCCGGCACCTCCCTGCTGGCCGTGCTCGTCGGGTGGATCGTCATCGTCCCGCCCTTCCTCTCCTTCTACAACACGTGGAAGCGCAAGGAGGCCGCGGAGAAGCTGACGGGTCAGACGGGGATGGAGCCGGGACTCGGCTTCCTGCTCACCCTCCTGCTCTCGCCGGTCGGCTACTACATCTACCAGCGCGACCTCAACAACGTCGTGCAGGCGCAGGCCGGTGGCGGCAGCTCGCTTCCGCCCGCTCCTCCGGCCGCTCCGGTGGAGACCACGCCGGCCGCTCCCGAGCAGACCACGCCCGGGACCTAGAGCTCGAGCAGCAGCGTGACGGGGCCGTCGTTGACCAGCTCCACGGTCATGGCGGCCCCGAATGCGCCCCGGCGCGCCCCGGCGCTCGCAGAACCGCTCGTAGAGCGGCTCGGCGTCCTCGGGGCGGGCCGCGGCGACGTAGGAGGGACGGTTGCCCTTCCGCGCGTCGCCGTAGAGCGTGAACTGGGAGACGCACAGGACCTCGCGGTCGCCCAGCGGCTCGTTCATCCGTCCCTCCGCGTCCGCGAACACCCGCAGCGCGCGGACCTTGTCGGCCAGGCGGTCGGCCTGCTCCTCGGCGTCGCCGTCGCGCACGCCCAGCAGCACCAGCAGACCCGGGCCGATCGACGCCACCTCCGCACCGTCCACGGCGACCGCCGCCCGCGTGACCCGCTGCACCAGCGCGCGCATCAGGCGACGGTATCGACGATCAGCGCGATCGCGACCACGAGGCCGGTACTCCAGGCCACCGCGCCCGCGGCGATCCGCATGTCCAGGCCGTACGCGTGCGCGACCACGAGCGTGTTGATCCCGCACGGCATGGCGGCCAGCAGCAGGTAGGAGTCGGGGAGCGCGATCAGCGGCAGCGAGAGGAGGTAAAGCAGCGCCGGCGCCACGGCCAGCCGCAGCGCCAGGACCAGCGCGACGGGCCGGGTCAGCGGCGGGGGAAACACGGGCACTCCCTCCTCCGCCTCGGCCGCAAGCGTCACCCCGACGGCGAAGAAGCCGAGCGGCACCAGCGCCAGGACCGCGACCCGTGAGGCGTCGACCAGGGCGTCCGGCGCCAGCGAGTCGGGAGCCAGGAGGGCGGCGATCACCGCCAGGAGCGGAGGGTTGCGGGTGAAGAACGCGATGGTTCGCTCGCGCGCGCCCTCGCCGGCGCGCGCTCCGAAGGCGGCGCCGACCGCGAACACGACGCCGAACAGCCAGGGAGCGGTGACCAGCGCGTCGTAGGCCGCCGCCTCGCCCAGGTGGCCGGAGCCCAGCAGGACGACCACCAGGGGCAGGCCGACGTAGCCCGTGTTGACCTGCATCGTGGCGGCGATGGCCGAGCCGGTCTCCGGGCGCGACAGGCGCAGCACACGCGAGGCCGCGAACCAGGCCGCCAGGCCGGTCAGGGCGAGCGTCGCGTAGGCGAGCGCGATGCCTCCACCCACGTTCGCGTCGACGTGCAGCCGCGCGATGTTGAAGAAGACGATGGGCGGAAGCAGGACGTAGAGAATCGCGCCGAGGACGCCGCGGGCGGCCCGCTGGGCCCGCCCGCCCCAGCGCCGCTCGGCCGCCACTCCGGCTGCGACGGCGGCCGCGATGGCCGCCGCGACCGCGATCACGCGTCGCGCAGCTCGGCGGCCGCGCGCTCGGGGGAGAGCACGTTGAGGTGCACGCCGGTCCCCAGCTCCAGGCCCGCCAGATGGGTGAGGCGGGGGACGATGTCGATCCGCCAGCACCAGTGCTCCGCGCCGCGCGGCGCCGTCCGCACCCACAGGTTCAGCGGCGGGCTCGCGCCCAGGCGCCGCTCCAGGCGCTTGAGCGCGTCGTGCAGGAGTGCGGCCCCGGTCGGCCCCTCGTCCTCGAAGCGCGCCCGGGGGCGGCGCGGGGCGAGCAGCAGTTGGAACGGCAGGCGGGCGGCCCAGGGGCAGAGCAGGACCGCCTCGTCGTCGATGGCCACGACGCGCTCGCGCCGCCGGACCTCCTCCTGCACCACGTCCTCCAGCAGGTCCTGGCCCATGGTGCGGGTGGCGTGGGCGCCGAAGCGCTCGCGCTCGCGGGCCACGGCCGCGGGGACGAACGGCAGCGCGTAGAGCTGGGCGTGGGTGTGGGGCAGCGAGGCCCCGGCCTCGCGGCGCTCGTTGACCATCACGTGCACGTAGGCCGCCTCGGCGTGGGCGCGCATGCGCGCGCGCCAGGCGTCCAGCGCCACCGCCACCTGCCCGGGCTCCAGCTCGGCCAGGGTCCCGACGGAGTCGGGCGCGTTGACCACGACCTCGTGCGCGCCCCGCGCGGCCTGGGAACCGAACAGGTCGGGGTTGGCGTCCGCCTCCGGCGCGGGCGCGTCGGGCGCCAGCGCCGGGTACAGGTTGGGGACCACCCGCACCTGCCAGCCGGGGCTGTCGGGCGGGCCCCCGTCCGGGCGCACCGCGTAGACCTCCGGCGGGGTGCGGTCCTCGTGGCCCTCGGCGAAGGGATCCGCTTCCGGGTCCAGCGGCGGGGCCGGCTCGACGGCGAAGCCGCCGCCCGGCCGGGTGGCGCGGTCCCCGGCGATCACGACCTTCAGCCCGGTCAGCGGGTCGATTCGGATCTCAGGCAAGCGGACGCTCCATGCGGACATGATCGATGCCCGCCTCCTCGAACGGCTCCCCGGTCGCCACGAAGCCGGCGCGCGCGTACAGCCCGACGGCCGCCACCTGGGCGTTCAGGCTCGCGCGGGTCGCCCCCGCCGCGCGGGCCTCCTCCAGCGCCGCCGCCAGCAGCTCGCTCCCGATCCCGGTGCGCCGGGCGGTCCGCTCCACCGCCATGCGCCCGACCTTGGCCGTGTGCCCCTCGAGCCGCACGCGGCAGGTGCCCACCACGGCGCCGTCGCGCACCGCCACCAGGTGCAGCGCGTCGTCGTCGCGGCCGTCGACCTCGAGCCCCGGAGCGACGCCCTGCTCCTCGCAGAAGACCCGGTGGCGCAGGGCCAGGGCGGCGTCGCGTTCCTGCGCGTATGCGGTCGGGCGAATCTGCAAGGCGGTCCGGGGGCTCATCGGCTATTCTCATATAACCCACCAGCGGGGGTGGGCCCGCTCGAAGTACGGATTCCTCGAGCACCAATGGGAGGTTGCCGGCCGCTTGGCGCCGAGCCACTCCCCTCAGCGGAGTTCCCGCATCGTCTATTTCAAGGCCATCAATGGCTGAATCGATCGCAGCGGCCACGGAGGCCGCGCTTCCCACTTCCACCGACATCGAGCGGGTGAAGGAATTCACCCGTGAGGACTTCGTCTACGAGGGCGAGGGGATCGCCGACGCGCTGGCCCCGGGCACGGCGCGCCGCCGCGGCTTCGACGCGGCGCTGGCCGAGCTCGAGGAGGGCCTCGAGCTCCCGTCCGTGCAGTGGCGCCGCGACTTCTCCCTGCTGCTCGGCCTGGAGCGCCTGCTGTCGCAGGAGACGCCCCACCTGGCCGACGGGACCGAGCTGACCGCCCATCAGGTCGACGCCCTCTCGGGGACGCTGATCGCGCTCACCGCCGAGGTGCAGCGCAACGGCGGCTCCGCGAACGGAAGCGGGAACGGCGCCGCCACGATCGCCCCCGAGGAGCTGGCCTCCTCGGCCATTCCCGGCGAGGAGGAGATCGACGAGGAGGTCGCGCCGGACGAGGAGCCGGTGGACTGGGAGGAGCAGGAGTCGGAGCTCGACGACGACGTCCAGCTCGCCGAGCAGCCCGAGGACCCCAACGCCGCCAAGCGCTTCTGGTTTGAGCACGCCACCGGGTCCGGCAAGACCGTCGCCGCGATGGGCTTCGTCGAGGCCTCGCGCACGGGCGGCGTCCTGATCCTGACCCACCGGCGCAACCTGGTCGACCAGTTCCACGGCGAGCTGCGCACCCGCGGCTACTCCAAGCGCATCTCGCCCGCGCTGCTCGACGGCAAGGACCCGGGCAACGGCCCCGTCACCGTCGAGACCTACCAGTGGTTCGTACGCAACGCGGGGAAGATCTCCGACGCGTACACGATCGTCATCTGCGACGAGGCCCACACCGCGCTGGGGGAGAAGACCAGCGCCGCCATCCGGCGCTGGGCCGGTCCCGTCTTCGTCGGCATGACGGCCACGGGCGCGCTGATCGCCCGCCACGTCACCGACCTGTTCCCCACCCAGACCTCGCGCTTCGACCTGGCCCAGGCCGCGCGCCGCGGCGTGATCGCGCCGCTGCGCTGCATCCGCATCCCGCCCGGTCCCGGCGTGCGCACGATCGCCAAGGTGCCGCTGCGCCGCGGCGAGGTGGACACCGAGTTCGACCAGGAGATGCTGGCCGAGCTGCTGGACCAGATGCCCTTCAACGTCGCCATCGCGGACCTGTACAAGACGCGCTTCAACGGCGTCCCGGGCGTGGTGTACGCGGCCGGCGTGAAGCACGCCTACAACGTCGCCGAGGCCATGCGGGCCGTGGGCCTCAAGGCGCAGGCCGTGTCGGGCGAGACGCCCAAGCGCGAGCTGGCCCGCGTCCTGGCCGCCTACGAGCGCGGCGAGGTGGACGTCCTGGTCAACGCGCAGCTGCTGGCCGAGGGCTGGAACTCCCCGCGCGCGACCGTCTGCATGCATCTGGCGCCCACCGCGTCCAAGCGCATCTACCAGCAGCGCGTGGGCCGCGTGACGCGCCGCCAGCCGGGCAAGGAGGCGGGCCTCGTGGTCGACTTCGTCCACCCGGCGACCAAGCACGACGATCCGGTGGTCACCCTGCACTCGCTGCTGGACCGCGACGTCTACCGCGGCGGCGCCATTGTCGTGGGCCCGGTGCGCCGGGGCCGCGGGCGCCGGGTCCGGGTCGAGCGCCGTGTGCTGCCCGTGACGCCGGAGCCCGAGCGCCGCGCCCAGGTCTTCGAGCGCGAGCTGTGGCGGATCGCCGTCGAGCACCTCGACTACGGCGAGCAGCACGTGTGGGCCGCCCTGGCGGGCGCCCGCGTCGCGCCCAACGGCTGGCGCCGCGCCAAGGCGATGCTGCACTTCGACCGCGAGGGCGAGCTCAAGCGCCGCTTCCTGCTGACCGCCGTCCAGCGCAACCGCAACACGCAGCTGCGCCTGCGCGCGCTGGGAGAGATCGCGTCGCTGCGCGACGCCGAGGCCTTCGACGACGCCGTACAGATCGTGGGGACGTGGTCGCGCGACGAGCGCCGCGAGGCGGTCAAGGTGCTGCTGCAGGCCCTGGCCGAGAAGCGCATCGGGCGCCGCGACCAGGCCAACGCCTGGATCTGGCACCTGGCCGAGTACACCCGCGAGGTGCACGAGGAGTACGCGGTGCAGCGCTGGCCCGAGACCAAGCGCCTGCTCGGGCTGCTGGTGAACTCCTCGGGCCAGGCGCACGCGCGCAACGCGCGCCGCCTGGTGCACGCGTCGCGCAAGCACGACCGCCGGCTCAGCGCCGCCCTGCTGGCCGCGGCGCTGGCGCACACGCCCGAGGCCCAGCAGGCTCTGGACGGCGCCCGCACCCGGATGGCGCGCAAGCCCAGCGCCCTGGCCCGTGAGCTGCTGCGCAACTTCCCCAAGGGCCGCCGCCGCGGGCGCAACCGGCGCCGGGGCGGCAAGGGCTCGGGCGGCGAGGAGTCCGCCAAGGGCTCCTCGTCCAAGCGCGCCGCCGCCGCCAAGGGTCAGGGCCCGGCCGAGGAGGTCCTGGACGAGGCGCTGGCGGTGCAGGCCGCAGAGGGCGTTGACGCCCCGCTGGAGGACGACGAGCGCGAGGAGCTGGACACCGCCGTCCACGACGCCGTCCAGGAGGCCCTCGACGACGTGCTGGACGAGGACGACGACGCCGAGGACACCGCCCGCGGCGCGAACGAGGCCGACGCGGCTTGATCGCGCGGGTGGGCCCTCTTAAGGGCCTGGGAGGCCCGTAAGGCTGACCACCCCCGCGGATGCCGGCGCTCAACGCGGCCGCAGGTGGACTTCGCCGGCGTCGAGGGCCTCGATGCCCGCGGACGTCCGGACCAGCAGGCGGCCCTGGGCGTCGATGCCCTCCGCCACACCTTCGCCATTTGTCCACGCCACGTCGCGCCCGAACAGCGCGTCGCGGGCCCGGAACGCCTCAAGCAGGTCCTCGTGCGGAGTCGACAGCCACGCGGACAGGCGGTCAAGCACCTCTTCCAGCACCGGCTCCACGTCCGCCGCCGAACGCTCCATAGTGGCCGCCGACTCGCGCAGCTCCTCGGGGAAGTCGTCGCGTTCCACGGCGACGTTGAGGCCGATGCCCAGGACCATCCAGCCCTCCTGCGGGCGTCCCTCGACGAGGATCCCGGCCACCTTGCGGCCTTTGAGCTGAACGTCGTTGGGCCACTTGACCATCGCCGACGGGCCTGCGACCTCGGCCACCGCGACCCCGGCGGCGAGCGGCAGCAGCCGCGGCCAGTCGCGCAGGAGGACCGACATCAGCAGCGCGCGGCCGGGCGGCGCCGTCCACGTCCGCCCCTGGCGTCCCCGGCCCGCGGTCTGCTCGGACGCCGTGACCACCGTGCCGTGCGGCGCCCCGGCGGCGGCGAGGTCCCGCGCCCGGGCGTTGGTGGAGCCCGTGCGGCGGTGGTGCACCCGCGGCAGCCCGATCATGCCGCGGAGATCCGCAGCTCGGCGTCGTCGGCCAGGCCGAGCATGCGGGCGGCGTCGCCGCGGTTCACCGCCACCGCCAGCGTCCGGTAGGCGTCCTCGTAGACCAGGATCTCGCCGGGCCGCACGTCGGCGAACGTCACCGCGTACCAGGCGGTGAACCGGCGCGGCCCGACGGCGATCTCCAGTGGACGGCCGAGGCGGATGCCGGACCCGTCGAGGTCGGCGTGGGTGGCGTCCAGCATGGCGTTGCCGAAGCGGTCCACCCCCACCACGTGCGCGGTGAGCACCCCGTCCCCGGCCTCGGGGCGCGGCAGCTCCAGCCGCGTCAGCGAGCCGGGCTCGCACGGCTCCCCGGCCTCGGCGAGCTCGTCGCCGGCGGCCAGGTGCGCGGCCACGGGGGCGAAGATGTCGCGCCCGTGGAAGGTGGCCGAGACCGGCTCCAGGCGCCAGGGCGAGCGGCCCACGTCCATCGCCTCCACGACGCCGCCGAAGCGCTCGGCGGCCAGCGACAGCAGCCCGTTGTCGGGGCCGACCAGCAGCCGGTCCTCGTCCCGGCAGCGCAGCGCCACCGCGCGACGCTCGGCTCCCACCTCGGGGTCCACGACCGCCAGGTGCACGCCGGGCGGCATGTAGGGCAGCGCGTTGCGCAGGGCCAGCGCGCCCGCGCGGACGTTGTGCCGGGGGATGCCGTGGGTCACGTCGAGGACCCGCGCGTCAGGGGAGAGCCGGGCGATCACCCCATGGCAGACGCCCACGAAGTCGTCCTCCAGCCCGTAGTCGGAGAGGAAGGTCACCACCGGAGTCATCGTCATGCGCGCGTATCGGCGAGCAGCGCTGCGACCAGCCCGTCCACGTCGTGCTCGGCGGCCTCCACCGCGGGCTCCAGGCCGTGCTCGCGCAGCGCGGCGCTGGTCACCGGACCGATGGAGACGATGCGTCCGCGCGGCGGCTGCCCGCCCGCGGCGTCCAGGAAGTAGCGCACCGTGGAGGCGGAGGTGAACGCGATCCAATCGGCTCCCAGCGCCGCCTCCCGCGCGTCGCCGTCCAGCGGCTCGGCCACCGTGCGGTAGAGCTCCAGCACGTCGACCTCGGCGCCGCGCTCGCGCAGTCCGTCGGGCAGGACGTCGCGGGCCTCCTGCGCGCGCGCGACGAGTGCGCGTTGCACCGCCACGTCCTCGAGCGCCTCCAGGAGCGACTCGGCGACCGAGCGCTCCGGGACCACGTCGGGCTCGATGCCGCGCTCGCGCAGCGCGTCGGCGGTGCCGGGGCCGATGGCGGCGACCGTCTTGCCCGCGAGCGCCCGCGCGTCGCGCCCGCCGTCCGACAGCCGCTCGAAGAACAGGCTCACGCCGTTGGGGCTCGTGAAGACCACGAGGTCGTAGCCATCGAGGTCCGGCGCCTCTCCCGGCAGCGGCTCGATCCGGATCGCGGGCGCCTCGACCACGTCGGCGCCCAGGCCGCGCAGCTTCGCGACGAGGCCGCTGGCCTGCGCGCGCGCCCGGGTGACCGCCACGGTGCGCCCATGCAGCGGGCGCTCCTCCAGCCACGCCAGCTGCTCGCGCAGGGCGGCGACCGGCCCGACCACGGTGATGGCGGGCGCCCGCAGACCCTCCTGCTCCACGCGCTGCGCGATGGTGGAGAGCGTGGCCAGGACGGTGCGCTGGCCGGGCAGGGTGCCACGCTCCACGACCGCCGCGGGGTCGTCGGCCGCCCGGCCGGCCGCGATCAGGGCTTCGGCGATCCGCGGCAGCCGTCTCACACCCATGTAGAAGACGAGCGTCCCCGGAAAGCGGGCCAGCGCCTCCCAGTCCAGCGCGGACTCCTCCTTCTCCGGGTCCTCGTGGCCGGTGACGAAGGCCACCGCGCTGGCGGCGTCGCGATGGGTGACCGGGATTCCCGCGTAGGCGGGCGCGGCCACACCCGCGGTGACGCCGGGCACCACCTCGTACGCGATCCCGGCCGCGCGCAGGGCCGCCGCCTCCTCGCCGCCGCGCCCGAACACGAACGGGTCGCCGCCCTTGAGCCGCACCACCCGCCGTCCCGTCCGGCCGTGCTCCACGAGCAGCGCGCCGATGTCCTCCTGCGCGAGCGCGGGGCGCCCGGGCTCCTTGCCCACGTAGACCAGCTCCGCGTCCGCGCGCGCACCGTCCAGCGCCCCGTGCGGGATCAGGCGGTCGTAGAGGACGACGTCGGCCGCGGCGATCAGCTCCAGCGACCGCGCGGTCATGAGGCCGGGGTCCCCCGGCCCGGCGCCAACGAGAGCGACGCGAGGCCCGGTCATGTCCCGGTCCCCGCGCGCGCGGTGTGCCGGCCATCTGCCGAGAGCGGGCCGCTCACGCCGCCGCCTCGGCCTGGCGCAGGATCTCCCCGGCGCCGGCGGCGAGCATCCGCTCGGCCACGGCGCGGCCCAGGGCCTCCGGGTCGGAGCCCTCCAGGCGGTCGCGGACCCACAGAGACCCGTCGGGCAGGCCCGCGAACCCGGTCAACGCAAAGCCGCCGTCCAGCGCCTCCGCGTACGCGCCCACCGGCGTGTGGCAGCTGGCGCCCAGCGCCACCGTCAGCGCGCGCTCTGCGCGCAGCCGCGCGTGGGACTCCGGATCGTCCAGTCCGGCCACGCGCGCCTCGTCGCCCACCCGCGTCTCCACGGCCAGCGCCCCCTGCCCGGGCGCGGGGACGAAGACCGCCGGGTCCAGCGCCCCCCCGGCCTCCGAGGCCCGGCCCAGGCGCTCCAGCCCCGCCCGCGCCAGCACGATCGCGTCCCATTCCCCCTCGGCCTGCCTGCGCAGGCGCGTGTCCACGTTGCCGCGCATCGAGACGATCTCCAGGTCCTCCCGGGCCGCCCGCAGCTGCGCCGCCCGGCGCAGGCTCGACGTGCCCACCCGCGCCCCGGGCGCCAGCGCGTCCAGCGAGGCGGCGCCGACCAGCACGTCGCGCGCGTCCGCCCGCGCCGGGACGGCTGCGATCGCCAGGCCCGCGGCCAGCTCCCCCGGCACGTCCTTGGCCGAGTGGACGGCGATGTCCACCTCCGCGTCCAGCAGGGCGCGCTCCAGCTCCGCCACCCAGCGCGACTTGTCGCCGCCGGGCGCGCCTCGGTCCCCGGCCGTCGCGATCTCCACCAGCTCCCCGCCTCCCAGGGCGTCCGCCACCTGCCGGGCCTGCGCGAGCGCGAGGGCGCTCCCGCGCGTCCCGATCCGCAGGCTCACCGCTGGGGCCGGCGCAGCTCCCGGACCTCGGCCGGCGCCTCGTCGGCCTCGTCCTGCGCCGGCGCGGCGTCGTCGAGCCCGAACAGGTCGCGCGCGAGCTGCATGCGCCCGTGCGTGCGGCCATCCCCGGTGCGCTTGATACGTAGCGTCGGCTCGTGCAGCAGGCGATTCATCACGGTGCGGGCCACCGCGCGGACGCGCTCGCGGTCGCGCTCGGACAGCGCGTCCCAGCGTCCCTCGTTCTCGGCCAGCACCGACTCGACGATCTCGGTCCCGTGCGCCCGCAGCGCGGCCACGGTGGGGAGCGCCTCCAGGGAGCCCAGCCAGCCGGCGAAGCGCTGGATCTCCTCCTCGATGATCGCCTCGGCGCGCCGCGCCTCGGCCTGGCGGACCTTGAGGTTGCGCGCCACCACGCCCTGCAGGTCGTCGATGTCGTAGAGCGTCACACCGGGGAGCTCGGCGCACACCGGGTCCACGTCGCGCGGCACCGCGATGTCGATCAGCAGCAGCGGCCGTCCGGCGCGCTCCTCCATCACCAGGGCGAGCTCGTCCACGCCCACGATCGCGTGGGGGGAGGAGGTGGAGGCCAGGACGATGTCGGCGCGCCGCAGCTCGCGCGGCATGTCCTCCAGCCCGGCCACGCGGCCGCCGAAGCGCTCGGCCATGGCCAGCGCGCGGTCGCGCCGGCGGTTGGCGATGAAGACCGGCTCCACGCCGCGGCGGGTCAGCGCTTGCGCGCACTGCTCGCCCATCTCGCCCGTCCCCAGGATGACCACGCTGCGGCCCGTCAGGTCGCCGATCGCCTCCTGGGCCGCCTCCACGGCGACCCACGGCACGCTCGCCGAGCCCTCGGACACCGCGGTCTCCGAGCGCACGCGCTTGCCGGTGGCCAGCGCCGCGCCGAACATGCGGTTGGACAGCGGCCCGGTGGTCCCGGCCTCCAGCGCCGCCTCGTAGGCGCGCCGGACCTGTCCCTGGACCTCGACCTCGCCCACGATCATGGACTCCAGCCCCGCGGTCACGCGGTACAGGTGCCGCGCCGCGTCGCAGTTGCGCACGGAGTAGATCGCCTCGGCCAGCTCGGTGGGGCGGATCCCGGCCTGGCGGGCCAGCTGGCCCAGCACCGCGGTCTCGGCCTCCACCGCGTCACCGACCACCAGATAGATCTCGGTCCGGTTGCAGGTGGAGATGGCCACCGCCTCGTGGACCTCGGCGTCGGAGACCGCCGCGTGCAGGAACTCCAGCGCCCGGCGCTCGGGCAGGGCCACGCGCTCGCGCAGCGCCACCGGCGCGGTCTTGTGGGAGATGCCGAGGAGGAGCAGCTCGCTCACGCCACCGGCTCCTTCTCGCGCGCCGCGCGCGCCGCGTCGCCGCGGTCGGCCAGCTCGTTGAGCTCCTGCAGCTCGCGCTCGATCCGGCCCAGCTTCGCGGCCATGATCGCCACGTAGATCAGGATCAGCGCCAGGAAGACCACGTACGCCGCGGCGACGTACTTCCCGGCCTCGTCGAGGGGGAGCGCGGGCATCAGGCCTCCGGCCTTGCGGGCAACGTGATCCGCGGGGCCGCGCTGCGACCCACGGACAGCGGCGGGTCCTCGCCGCTGAGCTTGCGGCGCAGCGCCCGGAGCTGCGCGGTGGTCTGCTTGGAGGCCATCTCGTACTTCCACAGGGTGACGAACAGCAGCGTCATCCCGAGCAGCGAAACGTAGAAGGTCAGGCGCATCTCGCCCGGCATCGCGCCGCCGGTGGTGGACAGGACCCGGGGATGCGTGAGCGCCTCGGCCAGGCGCACGGCCAGGAAGTTCAGCGGGACGAACGCGCCCGCGACGATCGCGAACACCGAGGCGTAGCGCGACTGGCGCTCCGGGTCCTCGATCGAGAAGCGCAGCGGCTGGTAGGTCGCGTAGAGCAGGAAGACGATCAGGAACGAGACCAGCGTCGGCTCGTCCCACACCCACCAGTGGCCCCACGAGCCCTTGGCCCAGATGGCGCCGGTGATCAGCACGCCCACGGCCAGGATCAGGGAGAGATGTATGGCCACGTATGAGCGCATGTCCCAGCGCCGGTCGCGGGTCCGCAGGTGCATGACCGCCATCACGCCGCCGGCCATGAAGCCGCACAGCGCGACGATCGCCATCGGCACGTGGAGGTAGAAGATCTTCTGGATGAAGCCCTGGTCGGCGTCCAGCGGCGCGTAGAAGAAGACCAGCGCGAAAGCCGCCGTCAGGGTGACGGCCGTGGCGAGGGAGAGTGGGCGCAGGCCCTTGCCGTAGAGCATCGCGGGGGGTTCAGTCCTCCAGCAGGTAGTCGAACACCGCGTAGGCGAGGAGGCCGAAGACCACATCGTATAGCGCCAGGATCGCCACCCACTTGGCCGGGAGCGAGCCTGCACCGGCGTCCGCGAGCAGCGGCGATGTGGCGCGGGAGGCCCCGATCACCACCGGAACGAGCAGTGGGAGGGCCACGAGCGGGGCGATCAGGTCGCGGGCGCGGGTCTGGATGGCCAGCGCGCCCGCCAGCGTCCCCACCACGGCCACGCCCAGGTTGGCCAGCACGAGCGTGGCCAGCAGCCCCGGCAGCGCCGGTCCGGGGTCGGGGCCGAGCAGGAGGATCGAGAAGGCGGGGACCGCGACCAACTCGACCAGGCACAGGTAGGCGAACAGCGCCGCGGCCTTGGCCACGAACAGCGCGGTCCGGTCCACCGGCGCCAGGAGGAAGGCGTCGAAACCGCCCTCCTCGCGGTCGGCCACGAACAGGCGGTTGATCCCGAGCATCGCCGCGAACAGCAGCGTGACCCACAGGACCCCGGCGGCCAGGTCGCCCTCCAGCGTCCGGCGGTCCAGCCCGAAGTGGAAGATCACGAAGGTGGTCAGGGAGAACAGCGCCATCGCCGGCACCGCCTCCTTGGTGCGCAGCTCCAGACGCAGGTCCTTGCGCAGGATCGCCACCGCCGTCCTCATCCGTACAGCCTCCGCACGTCGGCGGGAGCGACCTGCGACGCGGGCGCCGCGATCTCCGCCCGCCCGCCGCGCAGCCCGAGCACGACATCCGCCTCCTCGAGCCCGCGCTCGGGATCGTGGGAGGTGACCACGCGCGTCCTGCCCTCCAGCAGCGGCTCCACCAGGCCGGCCGCGGCCGGATCGAGGTTGGCCCGCGGCTCGTCGAGCAGGAGCAGCTCGGGCTCGTGCAGGGTCGCGCGGCACACCGCGATCCGCTGAACCATTCCCCGCGAGAGCGTGCGCACCGGCTCGTCGGCGCGCGCCGCCAGGTCCACCCGGTTCAGTGCCTCGTCCACGCGTGCCTCGTCCACGCCGTACAGCCGGGCGAAGTAGCGCAGGTTCTCGCGCGCGGTCAGGTCGGCGTACAGCAGCGGGTCGTGGCCCAGGAACCCCAGTCGCCCCCGTGCGGACCACCCCTGCTCGGGCAGCTCGCAGCCGAGCACCCGCGCGGTGCCGGCGTGCGGGCGCAGAAGCGTGGCCAGGATGCGCAGCAGCGTCGACTTACCCGCGCCGTTGGGGCCGAAGACCACGAGCGTCCGTCCCGCCTCCAGCTCCACCGACACGTCGCGCAGCACGACCCGCTCGCCGTACGCGCGGCCGACGCCGCGCAGCTCGACCGCGCTCATCGGGCCGCCAACCACGCGGCGACGGCGTCCAGGAGCGCTCGCACGTCGCCCCGCGCGCCCTCCAGCTCGAGCTCCGAGATCTCAATGGCGTCGTAGAACACGCGATGCCGGGCCCGGCGCATGGCGTCGAGCCGGTCCACCAGGTCGGCCGCCAGCGAGAGCCGGTCGCCGGCGCCCTCCAGGGTGACCACATGCGCGCGGTTCCCGCCCGTCACCCGCTGCCCATCGGCCAGCAGCGTGGCGATGCATCCCTTCAGGACGGCCTGGTAGCAGAGCCCGTACGCGCTCTCCGCGTCGACGCCGGACACGGCGGCGCTCGCGAAGTGGGCCTCGGCCTGCGCGGCCAGCCGGCGCGCCTCCGGGAGGTCGGACTGGACCTTCTCCAGCCGCGCGGGCGTCATTCGCGGGGGTCTCCGACCAGCGGGATGAGGGGGCGGTCGAGGACCGTGGCCAGGAACCCGGACCGCTCGCGCCGGCGGCGGTGGAACTCGCTGGAGCGGTAGGCGGTCACGTTGACGTCTCGCCCCGCCACTCGCTCGACGTTGCGGGCCAGCGCGAGGAGGCGGTCACGGTCGACGTCTCCCACCACGAGGAGGTCGATGTCGCTGTCCGGCGCCACACGGCCGGCCGCCCACGACCCGAAGATCGCCGCCGCCTCCACGCCGGCCAGGCTCTCGAGGCCGGCGCGCAGGGTGGCCTCGACCCCCATAGTGCGCGTGACCAGTTCGCGCAGCGCGCGATGAAGCGGCGAGCCCTGGGCCGCGCGGTACCGCTGGGTGCGCCCCACAGCGTCGCGCTCGATCACTCCCGCGTCCTGGAGCCGTCGCAGCTCGCGGTGCAGGGACGCTCCCGAGGCGCCGGTGCGCCGGGCCAGCTCCGGGGTGGAGAGCGGCTCCCCCTCCTCGAGGAGGAGGATGGTGAGCAGGCGCGCCTGGAGGTCCGAGCGGAAAATCGGGAGGAGAGCCGGTCCGGCAGTTCGCATAACTGAAAGATATCACTCAGTTATGCGAATCTCATCGCCGCAAAGTCTCGGTCACGTGGCGCAGCGTGGGCGCCAGGACTCCGAAGAGCTGGTCGATCGCCTTGGGGTTGCCGGGGAAGTTGACGATCAGCGTCCGGCCGGCGATGCCGGACACCCCGCGGGTCAGGATGCCCAGCGGCGTGTGCTTGGAGCCCTCCACGCGCATCGCCTCCGCGAACCCGGGGGCGTGGCGCTCGATCACCGCGCGCGTGGCCTCCGGGGTGACGTCGTCGGGCGTCAGGCCGGTCCCGCCGGTCGTGAACACCAGCGCGACTCCCGCCTCGACGTGCGCGCGCAGGCGCGCCTCGATCGCCGCCGCGTCGTCCGGGACGATCTCCGTCGCCACCACGTCGGCGCCCGCGTCGCGCGCCGCCTGCGCCAGCTTCGCGCCCGACACGTCCTCGCCCTCGCCGCGCGCCAGCGACGTCGAGACCGTGATGATCGCCGTCTGCATCGGGCGCGTACGTTACGGCTCCGGGCGCGACGTACGCGAAAGCGCGTATGCGGCCGCTTGACTGCGCGAGACGGATCGCAGACGATCGATCTGAAAATGGATCGACGGGGCAAGCGGCCACGGACGGCCCGCCACGCGGCGGCGCTCGCGTGCGCCCTGGTCCTCGCCCTCGCGCTCGCCGCCCCGTCCGCCGGCGCGTCGGCCTTCACGTGGACCACCGGGTCGCCGACGGAGGGCAGCTCGGCCAGCACCCCGGACAACGGGGGGATCTCCTGCCCGTCGCCCACCCAGTGCACCGTGGTCAACACGGGCGGGAAGGAGCACACGTTCAACCCGACGACCGCGATCACCGCGTCGAGCGGGACGACGATCGACAGCGGCGAGTCCCTGTCCTCCGTCTCGTGCCCCACGACCAGCCAGTGCACGGCCGTCGATCTCACGGGCGGCCACCAGGTGACCTTCGACCCCGCTAGCCCTTCGCCCCCCGCCAGCTTGACCACCATCGGGGCGACGGGCCCGTTCAACAGCCTCCGCGGAGTGGCGTGTCCGTCGGTCACCCGGTGCGTCGCGGTCAAGGACGGTGGATCCGAGATCACGTTCAATCCCCAGTCGCCTCCGAACGTCGCGGGTGGGACCGCCACCGGCGCCGCCGGCGGCCTGAGGGCGATCGCGTGCCCGGCGACCAACTACTGCGCCGCGGTCAGCGACCGGGGGGAGCTCGTGACGTTCGACCCCGGCGTGGCCGGCTTCTCGGTCACGACCATCAGTCCCGGGGCGCTGGGCAGCGGCAACCAGATGGAGGGGATCGCGTGCCCGTCGACGACGCAGTGCACGGCTGTAGACACGAGCGGATACGTCCTGACGTTCAACCCGAGCTCGCCCGGCACCCCGGCGCGCGTCCCGGTCGGCAGTATCCGGCTGTGGGGCATCGCGTGTCCCGCCGTGAACCTCTGCGTGGCCGCGGACAACGGCGGCGCTGCGGTCGAGGGCAATCCGACGAACGCAAGCAGCTGGACGGCCGTTCCCCTCCACCCGACCCGTAGTCAGCTCGCGGTCGCGTGCAGCTCGGCCAGCCAGTGCGTTACCGCCGCGACTATGAGCTACGTCTACGTGGGCACGGGCAGCGCGACGCTGCCCGGCGGCAATCCGGGCGGGGGGGACCCCGGCGGCGGGAATCCGGGTGGAGTGACCCCGGGCGGCGGCGCTCCCAACCCCCCAAACCCGGGCCCGACCGAGGTCGTCCCTCAGAACCCCGGCGGCGGTCACCCGTTCATCACCGGCTTCGCCCGGGGCCGGCCGGCAACCACCCGGGTGAGCAGGACCGGCGCGTTCACGCTTCCCGGCACCACCGCGACCTGCGCCCCCGGCGCCGTGGCGTGCACGCTGACGCTCGACCTGACCGGCACGATCCTCGTCAACCGGCTCGTGGTCTTCGGCGCCCGCCTGCGCCCGACGAAGGTCAGGCTCGGGTCCTCGAAGCGCACGCTCCGGCCGAACACGAGC